>CANGFE010000015.1 GCA_947453155.1 Beijerinckiaceae bacterium
ACTGGAGCGCAACCTCGGGCCGATCTTCAATTTCTCCAGAAACCTTGCCGCACGTGCCATCGGGCTCCAGGTTGTTTCGTAGGCCATAGGCCAGCAAACATCCGGAACAGCTTGATCAAGCTCGTCAGGCTCCATGAACTTGTTTGCCAGAATGCGAGGGATCTCGGCCGGGTCATGAATGGGCAGACCTTCTTCGGCGAATAATTGCCGCCAGGTTGGGCGTTGGGAATTATAGTCGGCACAATCATTACCCATCATCAGCAAGCCGTTATTGAATACATGCAAAAATTTTTCTGGCTTGCGCGAATTGAGAAGGATTGGGCGGCCCAGGTCCTGTATTTTTCTGGTCAGGCTGTCAGTCGAAGTAGCGCCCAGCATTGTAGCCAAGCCCGACAAGAAAGCTCTTCGGGATACGCTCATGGTCGATCTCCCTGTCTTTCAAGCGCAAGCATCTTCGTCATACACATCGGGAAATGTAGCCCCCATCGCCTCCCACTGTTCATGGGAGATCGAAAAGCCTACCCCGCGGAAGTATTCTTGGGCGTCTTCAAGGGAGTGCGCACCCATGCTCTGGTACTCACCGGTCTCTTCATCCGTTGCGCACAGATCCCAGGACTGTCCCTCAGGATCAAGGCGCTCGATTCTGTAATTGCATGACCAGGAATAGCCGGGGCCGCCGGAGTAAGTATGAGACCCCAAATGGAATGTTCTGGCGCGGCTTTTGACCTTCTCCAGATAGGGTGCAAAGGGCAGGACTGATCCCGTTGTCCCGCGTGGCCGGGAGGTACGCCAACACAGGCTTACGATATGGCCGTTGATCCGCAATGGACTGACAAGTCCGGCGAGCTGACGTGGGAAATGATCGAGGAGTGATCCATACCGGCGGATGAATGTGCTGGTCCTGACACGAACTATCTTTGACCGTTCGGATGCGGGTAATTTCAACCATCGGGGCGAACCATGCGTGCGGATAAATGCTTGCGCCCCGGTTGCGATGACCGCGCTGCATCCGATGTGCCCGAGTATGATTTTATCTAAAGCCCTAGTCATACCTTTACACTCCCGGTTTCGCGGGAATGAAAGCTGGCAGTATAGCCGGAGCCGTACTTTTGCTGCTTCACAGCCTCATCCCCTCAGGATCCACCTTGCCCAGCGAGGCAGGTTGGCTTGGGCAAATGCCCAACTCTTGATGATGTTTTGTATTTTATTCAGAACGAATCGTTTGTCAAGTCGAACGGCCCTCATTAACCTGGGGTCAAAATTGATCGATGGAGGGTCGAAATGGATCTGAAGGATTTCATGTCACCGGAATGGCCCCGCTGGATCAGTGGTCTCGGTTTTTGCGTCATGAGTGAAGACTCATCAGACAACGCTGGCTGGTCGGAGAGCAAAGGATATTACGTCAATTACAATCCCGGGACACAGCTCTGGACGATGACGATCACCACCAACACAGTTCAGAAGGAAGAAGACGGCGCCGAGTTCGAAGAAAACAGCGAGGAGAATGTCGGCCCGCATGAACTCGGGAAGTTGAGAGAAATCCTCTCAACCTACGAGATCGAACTCGATGATGAGACTGCAAACGAAATCATAAAGAGAATGAAGAACCCGCACCTGCTTTGAAAAATAGAATACCGGGTTCAACTATGATTTGAAGAGCTTACAGCCTGATCAAGATAGGTTTGATAGGTCTTCCCATCAAAGCAGATAAACCTGATCGAGAGATGCTTTTCAAAAAATAGTGCTTCCTGAAAAGCAATCTTCGTCGCCTCCGGAATAGGAAACCGGTAGATGCCTGTACCGATAGCAGGGATTGAAACCGATTTTATTCCGTATTTAAGAGCGAGCTCGAAAATTGCCCTGTAAGTTTTTCTAAGCAGCGTGGCCTCATCGCGCGTACCGTCCCAGTATCGGGGGGCAACAGCGTGAATTACGAATTGAGCCTTCAAATTATACCCTGCAGTAATGCACGCTTCTCCGGTTGCACAGCGTCCGATCTGTTCACATTCGATCGCCAAATGGTTGCCCGCGGCGGCATGAATTGCACCGCTTATACCGGAGCCCGGAAGAAGCATTTCATTCGCGGCATTGACGATGGCATCCGAGGCTTCATCAACAATATTGCCCATGACAATTTCGATCATAAACACCCCGATCAGTCAGGCTCTGTTTCTCGCCCGACAACTTCAAGAATAGGCAGTGCACATAGGGTGTTCACCAATTGCATCTGCTCGACACTATTACATTTTGTTGCGCGGAGCCCTGGAGATCCGAAGACAAGTGAAAGTCCCATTGCCCTTGAAATAGCAACATTCAGTCGATTGAGTGACAGAAGGAATTCCAGACCGCGGGAGCTTTCTTCAGCTGACGATGCCGTCATCGACACAAGGCAAATGGCCGCTTCCTGTCCCTGGAATTTATCGACAGTTCCTACACGGATTTTTTCAGGCAACGCTTCCTGAAGAGCATTTACCTGCGCATTGTAGGGGGCAACAATTATAATATCGGTTTCCGATATGGGCCGCGTTATTCCGTTCTTGTCTGTCCATGTACCGATAAGAAGTTTTGATACACAGGCTTTGATTGCATTTATCTCCTCATGGGAGATCTGGATGTTGCCATCGTGATCCACGGGGATGAAATATGCCCCACTTGATGGCCAGTCAGGCACATCCACTTTCTGGATCGCCGTATCGGGGTGACTTGTCAGCCTTCCTTCATATACTTGCGTGGAAATAAAGCGGCATAAATCGGGATGCATACGCCGCGTCTCGGGCAGGAATATTCCGAGATCTTCCGGAATTGTGGCGTGGTCTCCGAGAAGATATTCCAATCCGGACAGACCGGCTTCGCCCGGATGAGCGCCCTGGATAACCTGTGGTAGTTGGCGGGGATCGCCGATAAGGACGAGATTGCGGGCACAGCGGGCGGTCCCGACGAGATTGGCAAGGCCTACCTGACCGGCTTCATCCACGAAAAGATAGTCGAAGGCATTCGCGTGTTCAGGGCGGGAGAGCAACCATGCCGTCCCTCCGACAACCGGTGCTGTCAGGAGAAGTCCCTCATCTTTCGAGGTGACAACAGTAACTCCATGCCCGCTGTCTTCCTCGTCATCGTCAGCTTCATCTCTGCACTTGTGAATGATGTGAACCGCCGGTCCACCATCATCTTTCAATGCATCGGCGACAGCCGTCAGAACGTTCCGGATAGCCGCATGGCTGTTTGACGAGACCGCTACACGGCGGCCTTCTCTCACCAGAGCCGCTATGGCTTTGGAGGCAACATAGGTCTTACCGGTCCCCGGCGGTCCCTGAATGGGAAGGACGCTGTAATCAAGATTCCTGACGGCATTGATCACACCTTCGACCAGATCCCCTCCGGTCAATAGAGGTCCCTGATTTCTAGCCTTGATGGTAGGTGGACGGCGTCCCAGAAAATTGTCGATTGCGCGGTAAGATTTGGGGCCGCACTGGTCAGCGATGACGTCTCTCACAGCTTGCGCTATGACTTTCACGTTGATCGGGCTCGCAGGATAGAGATTCAAGCGGTCGCGTAGCAGCTCCGATCGTTTATTTCCGGCTTTCAGGACGATCTTCCGCTTTACCCTGTCGATGCCGGTGACTTCCACACCTGCAAACGCGGTATCAGTCGCAACACTCGGACTCTGTTTGATGCGGATTTTGGTTTCCTGTGGCGGGTAGCGGTATTCCCGCTCCATGGATTGCTTCACCGGTCGTGCGGGACCCATCGCCTCCAACCCGTAGATACATTCGAGATCATCAATCAGCTCGTCTTCGGTCCGTGTGAGCGCTTCGAAGACGTTCCGGAAACCCGGCTTCTGTTCCCGCAAATGAAAGAAACCGAGATTGAGAAGCAGCTCACGACGCTCATCGGTGAGGGAAGCGGACTGGAGCTGTTCGCTCAGCGCCTGCTCCTCGCCGTTTTCCTCTTTCTCTTTATCGGAGAAATCCGATAGCGGCTTGGGCCATGGAATATCCGGACGTTTCCTGATCAGAAAATCCCTTAACTGCTGCGTCGAGATACAGTCGATCTTGTTGTATTCCTCGATCTCGTCGAGAATTTTCTGTTCTCCCGTGCTGCGCCACCGCTCGTAAGCAACAACCGATCCGCCTGCTGTCGTGACTTCGCCTTTGCGCTCGATGTCATAAAAGGCTTCCAGCGATTTGATCGAATAATTCCGCTCGGACGCGATGATGCCGCCGCGCACCACAGCGTAGAGATCGACAAAGCGTTGTTCGCGCCTCAGCCGATCGAGAAATAATTCACCGACATTGTATTTTTCGGTTAGTCGAGTGAGTGCCGTCGTCTCGTAAGGGGCGTAATGGTAGATGCGTGAATCGGGGAATTTTTCCAGCCGGTCGCGGAAAAAACCGAAGAGATCAATGAGGGCTTGCTTTTCCGCATCATGATCATGCGCCCAGAAAGAAACAAATCCGGTATCCTGCGCCCAAACCCCGTGAAGATATTCGAGGCCACCTTCGAAGTGCGGATCACCTTCAATATCATAAAAGATATCGCCTTCGGCCGGCTTCGGCAGTCTCGCAAAACCTACGCCTTCCTCGACTTCACGTAGCTGAATTGCTGGAGGGCCTCCGGCGTTTCTTGCATGTTGCAATTGCGCCTGGGTTTTCAGGCGGGCAAACGTCTTTGGCGCCAGACGCGGAACCGGATTATCCGTCCTTGCCAAATCTCCCAATGTGGAGATGCCTGCAGCCTCGAGCTTTTTGACTTGAGACTTGCTGATATTCGCTACCGTAAAGAGGCTGTCTTCCTGATCCCAGACACTCTCGCAATGCTCTGACCAGGGACATAAGCCGCAGTCATTGCACGGGACTGGTTTTGTAACCGGCCTAGATTGAATGAATTCTTCAAGCCGCTCGCGCGATTCTCTCGCATAGGCTGCATAGTCGGAAAGTCGGAATTTCCAGCTTTCTCCAGTCCCCAATTCAACGCTTGCAAATTCAGGCATAACGCCCTGCAACCCTGCAAGCAGATCGGAATACAGGACCAGCTGCAAGATATGCTTGGGATGGGGCTTCCGCTTGAGCTTTGTATCGGCAACCTCGTAGCTATAGGCTCCAAGGCCGGAAGGCTTATCAACTTTTGTCAGGAAATCCGACCAGCCACCCCACATTCCCTCAAGAAGGGCTGCCTGAAAGATAATGTCGCTTCCTTCTACGAGAGCTTCTTTTGTCTCGCTAAGAGCCTGGGATAATGAGCGACCACCGCGATTAATTTCGCGGACCTTCTTGCCGGATGCCTTCAGTGCAGCAAGATGTTTTGCCTCATGCTCGTGCCCCTGCCTCTGGAGGAGCCCTGCCTCCGGATCATCTGCCTTTTTTGCAGGCCCCTTACCTTCAAGGTAAAGCAGATCCAATGTAATCGCGTGACTACACCCCAGAAACCTCATGAGGTCTGTTGCTGAGAGAAGCGGTTTGCCGTTGATGATTTGCAATCTTATCTCCACCGCTTTGGTGACGCTGGTCTTGCACTCAAGAAATTTTCTTCAACCCTTCAAATCGCACAATCATAGGCCCACCGCGCAAGAGGGGGCCGGGATCGATGCCGCCATCATCAGCTGATTTTGCGACAGATACTGACGCGAAGTGGCCTACCTTTCCCAAGCTGGCGCATCTATCCGCGATGGAATCCCAATCGTCCGGCATATCTGCTTCGAGGTTTGGATAACGTGTTGCGCGAACGACGACCCATTCGGGACCATTATCGCCCACAAACCAAAGGGAGGGACTGATATGCGGCTCGCTCTGCCACGACATCAGCTCCTTGGCACTTTTTCCAATCTGACCTCTAACGACTTGGACCGCAAAATCATGCAGCTCCCAGTCCGTCATCTCGACGGGCATATCTGTGGTCAACTTGAACGGATCAATCGGATCGCCTGATCTTGCGTCTAGCAGTCCCCAGCCAGGATGGGCGGATGACCATGAGGAGCCGGTCCCTTTCATAGGGAGAATGCATGGATGGCCTTGGCACCCTTCGCTGACAGCAGTGAGGCCCCCTCGGTTGCCAGGAACTGTCATCTCTCCATCTACGTCTTCGAGGCGCACGAAAAACAGCTGGTTCCCCAACCGGAATGATAGGTGCTCAAGAAAGGGTGGGTTGAGATGAGCGCGGAGCCAGACAATTTCACCACGGCCATGGGCATTGAGATGGCGTCCTGCCGCTTGCCAACAGTACCGGAAGGCCTCCGATGCCTCGTGCATTTCACTATCATAGATCGTTTTTGGTTTTGTATTGAGTGATGCTTTTATCTCGCCTGTTTCACTTCTCTCGCCGGAAGTACTTAAAATTGCATAGCCGGCAGCATTACGACACACTTCTGCAAGGCGCTCACATTCAGCGATCACCTTATTCAGAAATTCTTTCGTATTTTTACTATCGACCCATGCTTTCCACGCGATCGTGTCCTCATCTGAAAGAGAGCGAAACTTAGGGAACGTATCGAGCCATTCGCCTCGCCAAACATAATTGGTGTCGTCAATGAATTCCAAAACTTGGATGAGCCTTTTGGCTTCGTCTTGAGACCTCGGGATGGGGGCATGTTGCGCGACCTGAATGATTTCAGTGCCCTCTGGAAATGGACCTGATCCCATCTCAGGATCTGGGATCCAGTACCAAAAATGCCCGTCAGGACAGGAGGACCAGTTGCCTCCATGATCGAAGAGCGCTTGCTTCGAAATACCAAACTGTAATCCGCTTGGAAGGGTTGGCATGAATAATCCTTAGTCGCTTGACGTCATACGCAGATTGCTAGCGGCACTGATTCTACTGAATGGCCTAGCCCCTGAAAAGTGGTCCTCCCTGATGTATGGCTTACGAGCCTTGAGGGGGAATGCGAAGGCTTTAGAAAAAGCACGAGGCGGACGAGATCGTCGCCAAACTTCGGCAGGTCGACGTTCTCACAGCACAGGGTCGGCCTGTGGCTGAGGCTGTTAGATCGATAGGTGTGACGAAAGTTACCAATTATCGCTGGCGGTCATAATATGGCGGCCTGAAGGGTGATCAGGTAAAGCGGCTTAATAGCTTGCAGCCTGATATAGATAAGCTTGGTAACCCTTCTCACCAAAGCAAACAAACCTGATTTCGAGATGCTTTTCAAAAACCCGTGCTTCCTGAAAAGCAATCTCGGTCGCCTCAAGAACAGGAAACCGGTAGATTCCGGTGCCTATAGCGGGAATTGAAATCGATTTTATTCCGTACTTTAGGGCGAGTTCGAAAATAGCCCTGTAAGTTTTTCTGAGCAACCTGGCCTCATCGCGCGTTCCGTCCCAGTATCGGGGGGCAACAGCGTGAATTATGAACCGCGCTCTCAAATCATATCCCGAGGTAATGCGGGCGTCTCCGGTAGCGCAGCGTCCGATCTGTTCACATTCAAGCGCCAGTCGCCTGCCTGCAGCCTCGTGGATCGCCCCGCTTATGCCGGAACCCGGAAGGAGCATTTCATTCGCTGCATTGACGATGGCATCTGTGGCTTCATCAACTATATTGCCAATCATGATCCCAATCATAAGCTACTCCGATCACCTAGGCTTTTTTCTGGTATCAATACCTTCCAAGATGGTGGTGGCGGATCCCAATTTGCCAACCACTACAAGCATGCATGTGGCGGCATTGCCATTAACCTCAGAAAAAGTACAAAATTTGACAACAACCTGACCTACAACGCATCATCAAGACACGTCACTTCTTAAGTGAAGATCCGGGATCAACCCTCAGTGAAATTCAAAACCTCTGGAAGAAATTCACATTGACGAGGCTGGGGCCCAAGCCCTTCTTGAAAGGCTAATAAAAGCTCTTCTCATATTGAGGGTCCACGAGAAGGGCCTCTGCCAGCTCCCTCAATCTTGCCAGTCGACTGCGCTACCAAACCGTGCGGACGCCGAATTATGGGGATGCGATGGAGGAGAAAATGCAAGCAATCCTACATCTGAGGAGAGGCCGTCGGTGAAATGAATTCCGCACAATCTGAGACAAGTACAAGTGGGACTTGGTCTTACTCAGTAGCTAACGATCCAAAACATCGGCCTCAGTCTTTGGATCGTCCAGCGACTACAGTAAGACGTGAGTGGTCGCGCTGGCCGCAGGAGGCACACCTTCTCGATGAGGAGCGCTCAATGTACAGGCGGCTCACAATCGCTGAGGTTGCAATAATCCAAGGCTTTGATCAAAGCTGGGTCAATGTTCCGGGGGTGAGCAATAGAGATCAAATTGCCGCACTCGGCAATGCGGTGCCGCCAGCTCTAGCGGCTGCCATAGGTAGAAGTGTACGTGAGCATTGGAACTTCGCCAATTACAATAGCATCGAGATTTGCGCAGGCATTGGTGGGCTCGCTTTTGCTTCATCAGCAGCGGGCCTAGAGCCATCCACACTGGTGGATTTCTGGGAGCCCGCGTGCACTATCCTGCGGCACAAAAAGCCATGGAGCTCATCTAAAGTTATATGCGCGGATGCACGTGATTTCGATTATGTACAGCACAAAGAAATTGGAATGCTTCTAGGCGGCCCCCCATGTCAGCCTTGGTCTCACGCAGGACAAGGTCTTGGGCAAGTCGATCCAAGAGACCTACTTGGTTACTTTCCTCAGATCTTGCGCGATTGCGAACCGGAGGTTTTCCTGATTGAAAATGTGCCAGGCCTGTACACAAATCCTAATCACAGGGAATACCTAGAGAACCTGATCGCCCGCCTTTGCCACCCTTCCGACGCACTTGCATATGGGTTGGGTGCGGCCCTTTTCACGGCAGCTGATTTTGGGGTCCCCCAAGTGCGTCGCCGGCTTTTTATACTTGGTTTTAAAAATCGGTCCGGCGCGTTCGCAGAAAAGGTTCTGAAGCGAGTAGAAAACTTTGCAACCCACTCAGAGGCATCGACGCCAAATAAAGGGCGGCGATCTTGGGTAACATTACGTGAGGCTTTTAAGGGACTTAGGGACCCAGGTGGCTGGATGCCTCTTCCCAAGAAGGAGAGTTTTCTCATGATAGAATCTCCGCCCGCGCCTGGTCTTGAACTAGACCATGGCCAGCTTGCACTTCAGTGGCCAGGTAAAGGGGATATTCCCCGAGTACTGGACAACGTCTGGCAGCTTTCGAAACCAGATACCGCAATACAGTACCGACCGTTTCTCCGGTGTGACCCTGAAGAGGCTCCAAATATCAAGAATAGCGCTGCAACGATCATATACGGTGATCTAGTCGACGCTCTCGATGCTCTCCGTCCAGCAACTCGCGGTAGGATCGATTTAGTCTACCATGAAACTCATCGAGTTGATGTACTCGCAAAGGAGTGTAAAAACCCGACTTACCGAAACTCCGTTTGGCTAAGTATTCTGCGTGAATGTAGCGCCCGCGCGCGCCACATGCTCAAGCGAAACGGATTTTATGCGCTTCAAGTCGATGATGCTTCGTACCATTATGCCCGCCTAAGCATGGACGAGGTGTTCGGGGCCTGCAATTACGTTTGCACTCTCGTCTGGCAGAAGAAGTACGGGCCACAGAATGATCTGAACGTGCCAACTGCGGCGCAAGAATATATTATTATTTATTCTGTTGCGTCAGCAGAAGAGCTCCCGGTGATGGGCTTTAAATTTGCCGACGATCTTGTTGATGATGGTGACCCAAGAGGTCCTTGGGATGCGGGGCACAAGGGCGCCAAATCTGGGAGCGAGGAGTCAAAATTCGAAGTCAATGCTCCACCATATAGATGGGAACTGGTGTCAGGAAACCTTCCGCCAGGCGCATGGAGGCTTAATACGCTTAGCGGCGTCATTTGGGGTGCAAAAGCATCCGCCGAAGGATCATACGAAATCGTAGTTAAGGCAACCGACGCGGCAGGTTCGATCGCGGAAAAGCGTCTCATCATAAAGGTTTCCGTGGCTTCAAAAGAATGTTTTCCTGACGAAGTACCATGGTTATTTAGCGATAAGAATGGCGGCAAAAAAGATGGGGAACTCCAGATAGTAAGCCCAACTGATTGGAATGTTCGTCTTGGGAGCGAGTTTTCGATTGCGCTGCAGGCCACTGGAGGATCACCGTTCGCCTTTGGAGAGAACAAAAAGGGGAAGCCCAAGCAAGGTCGTTACTGGGAATTCTCTCGTTCGACATTGCAAAAAGCGGTGTTGCGCGACGATGTCGATTTTGGATCGACAGGAAAGGCGCTTCCCTCAACGAAAAAGCACCACCCTCGTTCGGGCCGGATCCGACGCATTACAACGTGGTGGGATTATGAGCGGTATGGCAAGTCTGAAGATGCATCACGCCACCTGAACGAATTGAAAGAAAAAGGCTTAATTCCAACTGCTGCATTAGTTGCCAAACCTGAGCGTCTAATAATTAAACTCCTTGACCTCTTAGCTCCAAATCGGGCCGCTCGTGTATTGTGCATTGGTGATAACGCAGCCTCAATGGCTAGTGTTTGCGTCAAGACGGGCCGCACTCCAATCGTGCTCGCAAACGGAACTCTTTCTAGTTTGAAAATATGGAATGAGTGCGGTTTACCGCGACTAAAAGCGGTCTTAGCTGGAAACGATCCCGGAGGGATCAGTAGTGAAATACCTTCGGAAGATAGGACACCGGGAGATATTCTTGAGCTTGAAGTGGGCACCCATGTTTTCTCACAAGACAGGGTCGATGGCTTCGTTGATCTCAATAGCAGCGAATATGACATCGATGGTGGTAGGCTTCTAGAAGCGGTGGGTAGCTTAGCTGGATTTTTTGCCGAGCCCGCCAGCAGCCGATCGGGACAAAATCTTGACGGAGCTCGCTGCGAGATTCTTAGTCCGAACGAGCCCCTCACGGGTGCTAATTTAGCGGCGTTCGAGGCAGACGGAAACCCATCGCCTCTGACAATCCTTTACGAGAGCACAAGCTTAGACGCCGAGCAGCTTGCGGCCTCCAAGTTGAGGCTTCTTAGGTATCCTGAAGACTTGGTCGGAAGAAAAAAATGAGAGAATACGAGCTCCAGAGTGCTTTCGACCTCGTTTCGCGTCGAATGTCATTGCGACGACCACAGCTAACAGCGCTACGAAAGTTCCACGAGGCAATCAAACGGCTCCCGGGAAAGCTCTCCGATACCGATCCTGTTGAATCGTATGGTTATTTCCGCGAGAGCTTTCCAAACTTTCCAACAAACGGAAACCTAGAGCTTACCTGCGCGCTAGCCACTGGTGTAGGAAAGACGCGGCTCATCGGGGCTATTATCGCGTATTTGCACCTTTCAGGCGAAGCAAATCGCTTCCTCATATTGGCGCCGAGAACAACTATCGTTGACAAGCTCATCCGGGAATGCGCGCCCGGTCATCCAAAATACCTATTTGTAGACGAGATGCTGGTAGGTGAACCTGAGGTAGTGCACGCTGGCAATCTTAAAACCTTCAACCCAAGCCAACAGAGGCTAACATCAGGCCCAGAGATTTGGATTTTCTCGCCGCAGTCGATCGCGGGTAGTGAAAGTCTAAAATTCAAAACGCCAACAGAATTTCTCAATGGAACTCCTGTCGAATATCTCACAAGAGATCGGGGTCTTGCTGCGTTTTTTGATGAGAGCCATTACTTAGGAGACGATTCCTCCGGCCGCGGTGCTTGGATGACTGAGCTCCGCGCCCTCAAGCCTGATGTGCTGATCGAGACTACAGGCTCACCGCGAATAGGAGTTAATATTCTCCATGAATACGATATCAGGGAAGCTCTTGAAGAAGGAATTTACATCAAAAATGTTGAATTATTTCCAAAAAAACGCCCAGCTAATATTCAGGACGACGAATGGGATCGGATAACTCTTCGCGATGCATTAAAGAGACTTCGCATCAAAGAGGAGGCACTTAATCGCAGACACAAAGATAATGGCTCGCCACTAGTTAAGCCGGTGATGTTGGTCTGCGCTGAGAGCAAAGAACACGCTGACGCTATCACTCCCTGGATACAGGATCAGCTTGCGCCGGGCGAAAAGGCAATTTCTGTTCATAGTGGTCGAAATGAAGAGGAGTATGTCAGCGAGCTTTTGCAAGTAGAGAAAAATGACGTGAAGGTCATCGTCCATGTATTTAAGCTTACGGAAGGCTGGGACGTACCAAATGTTTACGTAATAGCGTCGCTGCGTGCGATGGCCTCAGTGCGAGGTGTGACGCAGACTATGGGAAGAGGCCTGCGATTGCCTTTCGGCATACGGATAGGCGACGAAGAAGCCGACTCCTTGGATTTGCTTTGTTACGGAAGTGATACGTCGCAAACCATAGTCGACGACCTCATCAAGAACGGGTTCGGTAGTAGCGTGCCTGGCCAATGTCTTATCCAAGTGCGCGATGACCCAGAGGAGTCTCGTAGTCGCGAGCCATCGAAAACGGTGATCTATCCAGCATTAACGGTAAGGGAGCTGCGACTCCAATCGACTGCATTAAAGCCCCAGAAGCCAGATCTTGATGTCTTGAATTTGCCTTTTGGGAACCCAGAGCGAATGCTCAGCATTGGGCTCCGTAATCTGCAAATTCGAGAGCACGGCACGGACGCTGCAGGCATTGAGAGGCAGCGCTTTCGTTCTATAGTTACAGAAGGAGTTTTAAGAATCTGCCGGAATCTTGGCGGGCTGACTGATCGCGCCAGCCTCCTTCGTCTTGTCGATCGTATGCTTGATCAGGCAGGCCTCGCGGGCGCGGCGCTGGTTCCTATTGATATAGACATGGCAACTCGACAAATTGCAGAAATTATCAAAAAAGAGACGCAGCGCATTGACCCTGAATATATCCTTTCCGGACTGACTAATACTTATGTGGTTAGTGAGCTGGTTTGCCGAGTTCCAGTGTCGTTCGTAAAACCATTGCAAGCTTCGCATCTAACAATGACTTCTTGGAGTAGGTCTATGCACGCCGGAATACCGGTCACAGGATGGACAAAATGCCCGCATGAGGCCGTCACATTCGATAGCGCAGGAGAGCTGGCAGCTGCTAAAGTACTTGACCGGAGCGAGGGAGTGGATTGGTGGACGCGCAACCTCCCAAGGTCTTTTGGGCTCGTCACCCCCGCAGGAAATTATTATCCAGACTTCCTTCTAGTTTGTAAATTAGAAGACGGAGGGCAGGTATTGCTTGAGATAAAGGGCGAATTTCTAGCTGTTGGAGAACAGTCCGAAGCTAATCTGAAAGCAAAAGCTGCTCGAGCTTGGTGCGCGGCCATGACTGCGAATGGCGTGCCCTGGCAATACTGGTTCGTCCTGGATCGGGATGCTCAAGCATGTCAAACAGTGCAAGATCTAAGACGAGCTTCTGAGCGCTGACGCTTCCTCAAGCAAGTTTGGTGTTATGCTGAGGTCGCGTAGCTTTTTGAGCAGGTCTTTGGGGCATGGTTTTCCGGAACGCTCCAATCTACTAAGTAGGCCTCGTGCAGCGCGGCCGCTGAGTGGCTCGTTTATGGATCGGTCAATGAACGAGCCTAAATTAGCAGAGAGTTCTGACTGCTTATTTGAAACGGCAAGCGTACCTGAACCAAAGTCAACACCGTCGCGAGGAATACCCTCAGTAGGAAAGAGATCGGTTGTAATATAATCGGGATTTTTTGCTTCAAAGACGCCGTCCATGACAAATGTTCCCACAGGTAACGCCACAGCGTTTCCTGCCATCGCAAACTTGGCCTTATCTGGGATGTCCACAAACTGGTCTAAAGGGAACCCTTGAACAGAAAGACACTCATCCGCTGAAGCTTTCCGGACCATGTCGTCGTAATACAGCGCTGGAGGCGATGGAACGCCTATTGAAGATCCAATTTTCAGAGCGGGAACATATCCTTCTGAGTAACAGATACCTTGTAGGCCAGCTGTCCAATAAAATCCTGAGGCACGCGTCAAGCTGATCACTGCGCCCTGGTTCACCGGCCGATGAAGAGAGGCTGCGAGCTCACGGAACTTTGATGCCACCAGAAAAATTCGGTTGCGGTTCTGGGGAAGTGCAAACTCACGAGCATTCAGAGTACGCCACGCTACTGACGTAAAGCCAGCTTGCTGAAGCGCAGTAACAACTAGCCGAAATGCACGGCCACCTTCAATTTTAAGCAGGTTAGGAACATTTTCGGCGATGATTGTGTGAGCTCCGACGTCAGAGGCAAGCTCGAGCATCTTGAAAAACAGTCCCGACCGCTCGCCAGCCAAGCCTTTACGGAGACCGGCAGCGCTGATGTCTTGGCATGGCCACCCGCCTGCTACCACTTCGACTGGAGGCGGAGTAGCTGTTCGCACATCAGGGTAAAGCTCTGCTTTAGAAAATTTTCTGCTGAGAACTTTTTGGCACCATGGGTCAATTTCACAGACCGCGTCGGGGCTATTTTTTGAGCCCTCCAGCCCGCCGATGCCGCTAAAAAGACTTATGTAGCGCATTTTAACCCATTCTGAACGATGCCACCAAATCATGCGGCGACCAAACGCCTCACTGGTTTTACGCTTTGAAGAGCGGGTAGCGCAACCTGATAGTGGCCGCCCGGGTCAAGGTTGCACAATCAAACTTAAACTATGAACCTCTACCTCGCACGTGCTGGCTCGGGAAAATTGTGCCCTGCCTACAAGTAAGCTCTATCACGCACTAGCTGACCAGCGGCTCCACACGCAACAAGAAGCTGCCGAAAGCATGCAATACCGCCACCGGGGGGAAAATTCTCAGCGGCATGGGATGCATTCGCATTTTCACCCATTGTGCCTTCTAGAAACTACCTCGACTAGAAGCAGCGAAGGCTCTCAGCAACGTCAGCGTGTCGACCCAGCTTTACTGGGCGGTGCTCGCCGCAAAAACATTCGGACATAATACGGATCTTTTCTTCTGCCTAACATTGCTCGCGCATCGCCTAAAGAACGTCTCTAACGACACGCCCAGACTAAGTCTTAAGTGTTCCGGATTTCGTTCTCATCTCCACTCCTTGGCGGTTAACATGAGACGGAAATCTTCTTTCCTTCAAATTGCTCATTTTATCTAAAAGGCGCCGATCCCAGAGAGTGCTATCAATCGACTTTCCAGTCCTTACGAAATCAAGTGTATACACACTATGTGTCATCTTCTGGATCGACCTAGCGCTCCCTAGGATCACTAAATTAAAACGGTTTCACTCTGATGTGGAGGGCTTGTTGGCGTAATTATTCCTTGCTGGACTTCCCATAAAAACCAAGCATTCCTGTAGTTGTTGCTATGCGCAGCATTGCACGTGATTTTCTGAGCCCCCCGATCCGGGGCTTATCTCAGTGAGGAGCTGAGAACAGCACCTCCTTTGAAAAAGGAGATCGCCATGAATTTCAAATTTATACCCACGCAACGCAACATACTTTCTGTTGCTGTGCAACGTAGAGAGCGCTTCGTAGGACATCCTGCAAAGGTTTATAGCAGTGCTGCTCAGACCCTCGAGCCGAGGCTCATTGCAGAAGGCTTTGTTCACGAAGCAAAAGAAAAAAATGCGCGGCCTATTTGGGGACATGACAAAGAGAGCGATCACTATTACGCCCTGAAACTAACCCAAAAGGCATAATTGCTATGCCTACTGTAATTTCGGGAAACCTGGAGAGCGGGCGGATGCAATCGCCCACCCGGATTTCCAGGAAGCAGAGCGTCCCGGTTCACGCCGCGATTATCCATGAGCGCATCGAGGTTCTTCAATCGCTTGATGTGATCGCACTTCGCGAAGAATGGTACAGGCTCAAGGGCTCTGCCCCGCCCCGGCTCAGCCGCGACCTCTTGCTTCGAGCTGTTGCCTACGAGCTGCAAGTCGAAGCCTTTGGCGGACTATCGGCACAAGCGCATCGGAAACTCTCGAGATCGGACGAGAGGGCAGGCGAGGCTCTAGAAGCTCCTGAGCGTCCCAAAGCACGCCTATCTTCTGGCGCGCGGCTTGTTCGCGAATGGCATGGGCGCACGCATAGCGTCGAGGTTCTGCAAAACGGCTTCCTCTTCGAGGGGCAGAACTACCGATCTCTGTCAAAGATCGCGCGCCGCATTACGGGCTCGCATTGGTCCGGTCCCCGTTTCTTCGGATTAGCTAAAAGGAAAAAATAAGACCCATGTCGCCCGCATCGCCCCGCCAAAAAATCCGCTGCGCCATCTACACCCGCAAATCGTCGGAAGAGGGCCTAGAGCAGGAATTCAACTCACTGGATGCGCAGCGTGAAGCCTGTGAGGCCTATATCAAAAGCCAGCGCCACGAAGGTTGGATTGTCATACCAGCACTCTATGACGACCCGGCCTATTCAGGCGGCAATATGGACCGGCCTGCTCTCAAAAGACTCCTGGCAGATATTGATGCCGGCCGGATCGATACTGTTGTTGTCTACAAAGTGGACCGCCTGACGCGCGCCCTCGCTGACTTTGCAAAGATCGTGGAGGCTTTTGACGCAAGGGGCGTGACCTTTGTTTCCGTCACACAGGCCTTCAATACGACAACCAGTATGGGGCGCCTGACACTGAATGTGCTGCTGTCATTTGCCCAGTTCGAACGGGAGGTCACCGGCGAGCGGATCCGAGACAAAATCGCCGCTTCAAAGAAGAAGGGTATGTGGATGGGTGGCCTGCCGCCTCTGGGCTTCGATGTCCAAGATAGGAGGCTCGTTGTGAATGGTGGGGAAGCAGAAACTGTCCGGCATATTTACAAGCGCTACTGTGCCATTGGATCAGTGCGCGCACTTGCGCAGGAGCTGGAGACAGGAAAAATCTTCAGCAAGGTCAGGGCTACAGCAGACGGCACACGCTATGGCGGCAAACCTTTCTCAAGGGGCGCCCTCTACCAGCTCCTCCAGAACAAAATCTATATCGGCTTCACAACCCATAAAGGGCAAAGCTATCCCGGAGAGCATGATGCGATCGTGTGTCAAGATCTTTGGGAGGCGACGCAAACTCTCCTGAATACCAATCGCGTTGCGCGGCGCTCCCTTACGGGAAACGTACAGATCCTGACCGGCCTGGTTTTCGATGCGTCCGGAGAAGCAATGACACCTTCCCACGCGAGCAAGAAGGGAATCCGCTATTGCTATTACATCTCCCGAACGCTGACCAAAAACTGCAAGGGTGATCATCCGGAGGGGCAACGAATTCCGGCAAACCTGATCGAAGATCTGGTGATCAATCGCATCAAGGCCTTGTTGAATGAGCCTGAAGACTTACTGCAGGCCCTTCCCGCTTTCTTTCAAGGCGCGACTTTCCAGTCAAGGCTGAACGATCGTTCAAAAGAAATCCTGGACGCAATCGAAAAAGATCCGGCAAGAGGCTGGAAGCACATGATCCGACAATTTATTACCCGCATTCAGGTCCATCGTGACCATGTCGAGATCCAGGTGCATAAAAATGATCTCGCCAAAATGCTATTTGGTGATCGGGAATATTCTTCTGCGGACGAGCATGACCCCGAACATCCTGTAATAAAAATTCGGGTTGATGCGACGATTAAACGGACAGGCAAAGAACTGAAGTTCATCATTCAAGGCGCAAACAATCAGGCCCCTGATCAATCACTGATCCGATTGCTTCGCCGCGCGCGTTCAATCCAGGATGCAATTGAAACATCAGTAAGCGCTTCAATCGAGGAAGTTGCATCCTCGCAAAACATCACGCCATCTTATGTAGCGCGGTTGATGCGTCTCAATTATCTGGCGCCCGATATTGTCGAAGCAATTATTGCCGGCCAGCAGCCTGCAGGACTGTCAGCGAACAAGCTGATTAAAGACAGCCGGTTTCCGCTTGGTTGGTATGAGCAGCGCATCGCACTCGGGTTCGAACAAAGCGACGCCCACTAAGAACAAAATATTGGCGCAGCACGAACTCAAATACCGTACCTGAACGCCGGAAAACGTGACTGCCTGGCGCGCAGGCAGAGACTTCCGTACTGCCAAAAAAGATAACTGAGAAAAGCACGGCAGTTTCGGCCAAAAAAGGCCGTCAAAGCGTCTCTGCTGTGAGGGCAACGGAAGCCGGGCTCACAAGCTACTGAAACCACGTGCACAAGTCGCGCGCGAAAGGTCTAAAGCCGGACTGGGGTTCAGAGATGAAAGACTGGCGGAGGGAGCGGGATTCGAACCCGCGATACGGTTTCCCGTATACACACTTTCCAGGCGTGCGCCTTCAACCACTCGGCCACCCCTCCGCATGCGAGGGTGGAACCTCCCCCGCAGGAGCGCGCACTATAGTCAGCATGGGCGCTGGCGCAAGGACGGATCGGGATTTTATCGGGCCTTTCGGGCTGATGACGGATCTGGCGGGAACCTGCCTTTGAAACAGGGCGTTCCCTCCGGTCAACCATCCCCCGGAGGATCTCATGAAAGCCATTCCGCTTGCCTTGGCCTGCGCCCTGCTTGGGGCGACCGCACTGGTTCCAGCCGCTTTTGCCCAGACGTCCGGGGGCAGCAAAGAGCCAACTGAAGCCAGCCCCGCCACCTCCTCCTCCGACACCACCAGCCGGCGAGATTGGCGGACTGGACGCGATGATGCCGGGGGCTCCACATCCAGCCGCGACAGCGCCAATCGCTCCTATCCAGAAGAGGAAGATGATGTGGATCCCAAGACCGATGCGAGCCGCCGCCGCACGAACCAGATGGGGCGCATGTCTGGCAACATGATGGACCCCGACATGATGCGCATGCACGCACATATGATGCGTGCCCACCATGATGCTCGCGCCGGCAGCGCGCATCTGCAGCTGAAACGGGGCGATTCCTCTATCGATATCCGCTGCCCGGCCCGCGAGAATATCGGCGCCTGTGTCGATGCTGTGAGCAAGCTCATGGACCGCCTGCAAAACATGCCCGCGGCCACAACCACGACAACACCGCGCTAAGCCTCAAACGGCGGCAGCTCAGCGGCCGCCGTTTTTATTTCTGCGATAAGCCTTCCCGTTGCGCCCGCGCCACCCTAAATTTAGGGCTGGCCCCGCGACGGAGATGTGCGCCCATGTTTGCTTTCTTGAAAAAGACATCCCTGCCTGCTCCCGGTGAGGCTTTGCCCGGCCGCGCAGATGCCATCGCGACCGCCGAAAAACATTATGTGACGGGCCGCGCGCTGAAAGGCCCCTTTCCAGAGGGCTGCGAAACTGCGCTGTTTGGTTTGGGCTGTTTCTGGGGCGCTGAGCGCAAATTCTGGCAGATGGGCAAAGATAAAATCTGGCTCACCGCTGTTGGCTATGCCGCAGGACAGACGCCAAACCCGACCTATGAAGAAGTCTGCTCCGGCCAGACCGGACACAATGAAGTTGTGCTTGTGGTTTTCGATCCCAGCGTCACGCCCTTCGAAGAGCTGCTCAAAACCTTTTGGGAAAATCACGACCCCACACAAGGCATGCGGCAGGGCAATGATGTGGGCACGCAATATCGCTCGGGCATTTATGTGAGCACAGACGCGCAGCGCGAGGCCGCGGAACGGAGCGCCAAAAGCTTTGGTCTGGCCCTGGCCGAGAAAGGTTTTGCGCCGATCACAACGGAAATTCGCAACGCGCCGCCTTTCTATTATGCCGAAGCCTACCATCAGCAATATCTGGCGAAAAACCCCAATGGTTATTGTGGACTCGGCGGCACGGGCGTGACCTGCGCCATCGGCACGGGCGTTTCTTCCAGCTAGAGCTTGCCCCTCGCCTGCCCTTCGTGGCATCACACCTAGGTCAGACGGGGAAGCCGATATGATCGAACGCGCGCTCGAAAAATTTCTCTTCGCCAGCCGTTGGCTGCTGGCGCCTTTTTATGTCGCGCTGGTCGTCAGCCTTGCAGGTCTTTTGATCAAGGCCGCGCAAGAGCTCTGGCATTTCATGTCCCATGCGCTGACGGCCAGCGAAAGCGATGTCATTCTGGGCGTTCTGTCCTTGATTGATCTGACGCTCACGGGCTCGCTGATCATCATCGTCATTTTCTCAGGTTACGAAAATTTCGTCTCGAAGATCGACGAGAATGAACATCGCGATTGGCCCGAATGGATGGGCAAGATCGATTTCACAGGGCTGAAACTGAAGCTCCTTTCGTCGATCGTTGCCATTTCCGGCATCCAGCTCTTGAAGACTTTCATGAATGTCAAAAATGTCTCCGACCGCGATATTATGTGGTCAGTGATCATTCACATGGTCTTCGTGATCTCGGGCATTATTCTGGCCTGGACCGACAAGATCAGCGGCGAAGCACATTCTTCAAACGACAAAGCGCACTGATCATTTGGCCTGCAAAACGGCGCGGCACGCACCGGGCAATTGAGCAAGTGTCACGGGCTTGGGCTGCTTTTCTGGCGGCAAGGGTTTGGGGTGCATGGCCTCGTCCGTAAACCACCAATCCAGACTCTTGTCGCAACCATCGCTTTGTGGCGGCGGCTCTTGCGCGCGGCAGGAGTCCTCGCCCGCAGGACAGCTCAAGCGAATATGGAAATGGTAATTATGCCCATACATAGGGCGTATTTTTCCCAACCATGAGCGGTCGCCACGCGCATCGCGACAGATGGCTTTCTTAATCGCCGGATTGACGAAGACGCGCTCGACTTGGGCTTGCTGCGCGACATATTTCAACATTGCAATCTGCTGCGCGCCAAACAGCTGCGGCTCGACATCCATCCAATCGTCGCGCACAAGATTGGTGGCTGAGAGCTCTTCGCGTTCTTGACGTGTGAAACGCCGCTCCGGCATAGGCGTGAACCAGACATCCGCATCAAGACCGATCTGATGCGAGGCATGTCCGGTGAACATCGGCCCGCCGCGAGGTTGCGACATATCTCCGACCAAAAAGCCCGACCAGATTTTTTGGGCGCGCAAGTCGCGCGCGACGCGCTGCAAGAAAGAGACAAGTTCGGGATGCCCCCAATTGCGATTGCGCGACAGGCGCATCACCTGCCACGCCTCGCCATCAAAGGGCAGCATGTCAGCACCCGCCAAACAGCCGCGCGAATAAAAGCCAATTGGCTTGGCTTCCATTTTTGCAGGCGAAGCGCTGCGGCCAAAGAGTTCTTTGGCCGGCAGTGCAGGATCATTGGGATTGGACAGTGGCGGCAGCGGCTTTGGCGTCAGCGTGCCGAGGTCTTGCGCGAAGGCACCCGTGGAAAGCGCAACGCTCAATAGAAGGGTTGCAAGTTTGAACCCGTCTTTGCGAGCGCAGCGAAGCAATCCAGAAAATCTCTTGCACATCTGGGTGGCCACGTCGCTTCGCTCCTCGCAATGACGAACGTGAGGGCTTTAGTCCCCGAAGACCACCGTCTTCGATCCGTTGAGGATCACGCGATCTTCCAGATGATGACGCACAGCGCGCGCCAAAACGCGACGCTCAATGTCGCGGCCCTTGCGCACGAGATCTTCGGGCAGATCGCGATGGCTGATGCGTTCCACATCCTGCTCGATAATCGGACCTTCATCGAGATCGGACGTCACATAATGCGCCGTGGCGCCAATCAGTTTCACGCCGCGCGTATGCGCCTGCTTGTAGGGGTTTGCGCCTTTAAAGCCGGGCAAGAAAGAGTGGTGAATATTGATGCAGCGGCCCGAAAGTTTGGCCGAGAGACCTTCGGAGAGAATCTGCATATAGCGCGCAAGCACGACGAGTTCCGTGTTGGTCTCGCGCACGAGATTCCACAGCTGGGTTTCTTGTTCCATCTTCGTGTCGCGCGACACGGGCAGGTGATGGAACGGGATGCCGTCAAAATCCAAATGCGCATAAGTCTCGCGCGGATGATTGGCGACAACCGCGGTCAATTCCATGGGCAATTCATCGATGCGCCAGCGGTAGAGAAGATCAGCCAGGCAATGGTCGAATTTCGAGACCAGCACCATGACGCGCTTCTTCTGGGCAACGCCGCGCATCGTCCAGTTCATGTTGAATGTCTTGGCAAGATCGGCAAAGCCTGCGCTGATTTTCTCAAACGGTGTCTCGCCGACGAGGTTGAAAACCACGCGCATGAAAAAGACATTGCTCTGCGTGTCATCATATTGCTGCGCGTCGAGAATGTTGCAGCTCTCGCCAAACAAATAGGCCGAAACACCGGCAACAATGCCAGGCTTGTTGGGGCAAGAGAGCGTCAGAACATATTGCGCGCTGGGCGGGACGACAGGCATGAACCACTTCCACTCATGAAACAGGCCCCGCAAACGGGGCTTCGTGGTATAGGCCAAAGAGGCGCAAAACCTCAACCGCGCCTTGACGCACAATTGGGCGGAGGCCTAAAATGTTCGTAATCCGCCCATATGTTCTCTATGCGAACAACTGAGGAATGACCATGACCGAAGCCTTTCTCTGCACCGGCCTGCGCACCCCGATTGGCCGTTACGGCGGGTCGCTGTCCTCGGTGCGTCCGGACGATCTTTTGGCCTTTGCCATCCGCGAATTGATGGCGCGCCATCCGCAAATTCCCGGCGAAGCAATTGATGAGATTTATGCCGGCTGCGCCAACCAGGCGGGCGAGGACAATCGAAATGTCGCGCGCATGGCGGGCCTGCTCTCGGGCCTGCCCATGTCAGTGCCCGGCACGACGCTGAACCGCCTCTGCGGGTCTGGCATGGACGCCATTGGCGCTGCGGCGCGCGCGGTCAAAGCGGGCGAAAGCGAACTCGTGATTGCGGGCGGCGTGGAAAGCATGTCGCGTGCCCCCTTCGTCATGAACAAGGCGACGGAAGCTTTTTCGCGCTCCGCCGAAATTCACGACACGACAATCGGCTGGCGTTTCGTCAATCCGCTGATGAAGGCGCAATATGGCGTCGATTCCATGCCGGAAACGGCGGAGAATCTCGCCGAAGACAAGCAAATCTCGCGTGCCGATCAAGACGCCTTCGCTTTCCGCTCGCAAGCGCGCGCGGCCAAAGCCATTGCGGCGGGCCGCTTTGCGAAAGAAATCGTTGCTTATGAGATCAAGGATCGCAAAGGCAATATCACGCGCGTCGAGCGTGATGAGCATCCGCGGGAAACCACACTTGAAAAGTTGGCCGCGCTCGGCACGCCTTTCCGCAAAGGTGGCTCGATCACGGCTGGCAATGCGTCGGGTGTGAATGATGGCGCTGCTGCCGTCATCATCGCCTCGGCCCGCGCGGTTGAGAAATACGGCCTCACGCCCCTGGCCAAGATCAATGGCCTGGCGACCGCAGGCTGCGCACCGCGCATCATGGGCTTTGGTCCCGTGCCTGCCACGCAGAAACTCATGGATCGTCTGGGCTTGAAAATCTCGGACTTCGATGTCTGCGAATTCAACGAAGCTTTTGCGGCGCAGGCCCTCGCCTGCACGCGCGGCCTCGGCTTGCCCGACGATGCCGAACACGTCAATCCGAATGGCGGCGCTATTGCGCTCGGCCATCCGCTGGGCATGTCTGGTGCACGCATCACATTGACGGCGGCCATTGAAATGAATGAGCGCAAACAGAAGCGCGCGCTTGCCACCATGTGCATTGGCGTCGGCCAAGGCATTGCCATTGCGCTGGAGGCCGTGCGCTAACGCGCTTGCCGCATCGATCAAAAAGCGACAGATTGCGAGGGCGCGGGACAAAATCCCGCGCCCTTCTTCTTTGCGGAGCCTCTTTTGAAAATCGCAGCTATCCAGATGAATTCGACAGATGACAAAGCAGCCAATCTCGAACAGGCGCGCCGTCTCATCGAAGATTGCATCGACAAAGAGCGGCCCGACTGGATCAGCCTGCCGGAAGTCTTCTCCTTCATGGGTGGCACACGCCAAGACAAAATCGCGGCTGCCGAGTGCTTTCCCGATGGCCCCGCCTATGCGCTGATGCGTGATCTCGCCGCCCGCCACAGCGTGCATATTCATGCAGGCTCCATGCTTGAAAAAATCGCGGGCGAAGAGCGGCTCGGCAACACCACCGTCGCCTTTAATCGCCAAGGCGCGGAAGTCGCGCGCTATCGTAAGATTCACATGTTTGATGTGACCACACCCGACGGCCTAGAATATCGCGAAAGCAATGCCATGAAGCCGGGCGAGGACGTGGTCACTTACGATTGCGAGGGGCTCACGATTGGCTGCGCCATTTGTTATGATCTGCGCTTTCCCGCGCTCTTTGATGCGCTGAGCAAACGCGGCGCAGATCTGATTGCGCTTCCCTCTGCTTTCACGCTGCAAACCGGCAAAGACCATTGGGAAGTCATGTGCCGTGCCCGCGCCATTGAAACGCAAACCTATTTTGCCGCCGCCGCACAAACAGGCCAATTCAAACAGGGGCAAGAAACACGCGCCACTTATGGCCATTCGCTCATTGCTGATCCATGGGGCTTGGTGGTCGCGAAAGTCTCTGATGGCATTGGCTATACGACGGCGCAGATAGATCGCGGCTTGATCAAACGCGTACGCGCGCAAATTCCTGTTGCGCAGCATAAGGTCGATGTAAAGCCGTGACGCGCATTTCTGTTACCGGCGAAGCCTTGGTAGATTTTGTGCCTGATGCGCAAGGCCACCAGAAATGGACGCCGGGTGGCTCCGGCCTCAACACGGCGCTCGCCCTCGCACGTCTTGGTATTGAGACCAGTTTTACAGGCGCGCTCTCACAAGACGACAACGGGCAGCGCCTCGCCAAATTTATGCGCGCAGAAAAAATCCACCTTGATCATGCGCTGACGAGTGCCAAACCTTGCCCGCATGTGATGGTCTCGAAAGATACGATTGGCACGCCGCATTATGATCTGCATCTGGCAGGCAGCGCTTTGGAAGATGCACCAGCACGCTGGACTTGGCCCAATGACACGCGTCATTTTCACGCCACATCTTTTGCGGCCACCTTGGGTCCAGGCGGCGAGGCTGCATATGCTTCTCTCCGCGAAGCGCGCGACATCATGACGGCGAGTTTTGATCCGAATATTCGCGCCAGCATCTTTCCAGATCGCGCATCCATTCCTCTCTTGCTCGCTCAACGCATTCGTCACGCCGATATTGTGAAAGTCTCGAGCGAAGATCTTGATGCCATTGCACCTGGCATTTTGCATGATCATGTCATCAGCGAATGGCGCGCCTTGGGTGCGCGACTCATCATCATCACGCGCGGCGCGCAAGGCGTACTCGCACTGTTTGGCGCGTCGCAAATCGAAGTCGCCGCACCAAAGGTGACTGTCTGCGATACTGTGGGCGCTGGCGATACATTCATGGGCGCATTGCTTGCCGTCATGGCGCAAGACAATAATCTCGGCGTTTGGCAAAATCCTGACGATGCGCAAATGGTGCGCTGGCTCACATTCGCCACGCAAGCGGCATCTGTCTGCTGCATGCGCCCCGGCGCTGATCCGCCGACCCGTGATCAGATGATAGCGCAGCGATAAAGCGGATTTCTATTGCTTCACTGAGCTGAAACGCCTAGAGACTCGCCCACTCTTTTTTCCCGTAAGGAACACACCATGCGTCCCTCCCAACGCGCCAATGATCAGATGCGCCCCGTCACGCTCGAGCGCAATGTAGCGCGCTATGCGGAAGGGTCTTGCCTCGTCAAATTCGGCGAGACGCATGTTTTGTGCACGGCATCTCTCGAAGATAAGCCGCCGATGTGGCTGCGCGGCCAAGGCCGCGGTTGGGTAACGGCGGAATATTCCATGTTGCCGCGCGCAACTGCCACACGCACACGCCGCGAAGTGACCGCTGGCAAGCCATCTGGCCGCACACAAGAAATTCAGCGCCTGATTGGCCGCTCCTTGCGTGCAGTCGTCGATTTGCAGGCTTTGGGTGAGCGCCAGATCACCATCGATTGCGATGTCTTGCAGGCTGATGGCGGCACACGCACCGCCGCGATTACCGGCGCCTGGGTTGCGCTGCATGATTGCCTCAAATGGATGCGCGGTCGCTCCATTATTAAGGACATGCCAATCCGCGATCACGTGGCCGCCGTATCTTGCGGTGTGACACATGGCACGCCCGTGCTCGATCTCGATTATGCGGAAGATTCCACCGCCGAGACCGACGCCAATTTCGTCATGACCGGAACAGGCGGTCTTGTTGAAATTCAAGCGACTGCGGAAGCCGCCATTTTCACCCAAGACCAGCTCGCCGCCATGATGGAGCTGGCCCGCAACGGCATCATCCGCCTTGTGGAATTGCAAAAAGAGGCGGTCGCCTGAGCCGGGTCCGGCTCGGGTCTTTTTGCGTTGCAGCATGAAAAATCAGGGGTTCCGGCTTACGGATTACGCATTTCGTCGTATCCGGACGCATGTTTGCGCTTCCGCTTAGGGCGTAATTGTGATTACCTGATGGTCTGAACGAAGAATAAAAACGGGAAATAAGACAGTTATCGGGCAGGCCGCGGAGACGGCCGCCCGGTGAAAGGCACTGAAAAGGCCTGACTTTGGAACAGAATCGTTCCGCTGACTTTGTTTTCTGGCCATAAGTGATGGCCCAAAATCCCCATGGGATAAAATCACAAGGGCGCGAGCCTGAGCAGGGCAATGAGTATGGGTAGTGAAACGGGCAAGAAGGGACGCGGGGTGGTAGCGATTGCTGCCGCTTGGCTGCATGCCTTTGTGCTGCTGGCTTCGCTCGTTCTCGTCCCCGCCGATCCGCTTTTCAAAACTTACGAAAATGCCGCCACCATGGCGCTCGCCGACCAAGCCCCTGATGAGGCGGTCGAGGAAAAGAGCGCAGGTGGCGATGATCATTCGCTCTGGAGCCTGGCCCAGCGCGATGAAGTGAGCCTGCGCCTTGGTGAGCGGCTTTGCCACTCTCAGGAGGCTCCCCGGGTGAGCGGCTGCGGCCGTTCCTTCCATGCCCGTGGGCCACCGGCTTTCCGCGCCTAAGGTGGAAACGCATCCTTTTGGGGGCGGTTCGCTGAAGACTTTTGCAGAAAATCGATGGCCTTTCCTCGTCTCTTGA
Organism: Beijerinckiaceae bacterium; assembly: GCA_947453155.1. Taxonomy (GTDB): domain Bacteria; phylum Pseudomonadota; class Alphaproteobacteria; order Rhizobiales; family Beijerinckiaceae; genus Terripilifer. The sequence continues at coordinate 26,784 of CANGFE010000015.1, forward strand.
AGGCGTGACCGCCGGGCCAAACAGAAAAACCCGGCTGAGAGAACCATCAGAATAAAATTAGGGGACTTTCATGGAAATTTGGGAAGCATTAGGCCAGGGGCTCACATTGCTCCTCGAGCCGCATCGTATGATGCTCCTTTGGGGCGGCGTGCTGTGTGGTCTGGCTCTCGGCATCCTGCCGGGCATCGGTGGCGTCGCGGGTACCGCGCTCCTCCTGCCCTTCACCTACAACATGGACCCGGCGGCCGCCATGGCGCTGCTGCTCGGCCTTGCTGCAACAACGACCCACGGTGACCCGATCTCGGCCATCGTGTTGGGTGCTCCGGGCCATGCGGCTTCTGCCGCGACAGCGCTCGACGGTTACCCCATGACCAAGCGTGGCGAAGGTGCCCGCGCTCTGGGTGCGGCTTATATGTCCGCGCTCATGGGCGGCCTCTTCGGTGCGGTGCTCATGGCGGTCGCGCTGCCGATCGTTCGTCCCCTCATTCTGTTCATTGGCTCGCCAGAACTTCTGGCGCTCGCCGTGTTCGGTATTTCCATGGTCGCTGTTCTGTCGGGCAACACCCCGCTGCGCGGTCTCACCATGGCGTGCTTCGGCATCATGCTCGCCATGATCGGTTCTGACCCGCAGACCGGTACGCTGCGCTGGACGATGGACTCGCTCTATCTCTGGGAAGGCCTGCCGCTGGTTCCGCTGACGCTCGGCGTCTTCGCGCTTCCAGAACTCTGTGATCTTCTTGTTGCCCGCACCTCAGTCGTGTCGGACGCAAAAGTGCAGAACAACTGGCGCGGTCTTTGGCAGGGTTCAGTGGATTGCTTCACTCATTGGTGGCTCAACATCCGCTGCGCTTGGATTGGCTCCGTCATCGGCGCGATCCCCGGCATTTCGGCCTCGGTTATTGACTGGATCTCTTACGCTCACGCACTCAAGACCGAAAAGGGCGCTCGCCTCACCTTCGGTCAGGGCGACGTGCGCGGCGTGATCGCGGCAGAATCCGCCACCTGCTCGCGTGAAGGCGGCGCTCTTGTGCCAACCATCGTGTTCGGTGTTCCGGGTTCGGCTGGTATGGCCATTCTGCTCGGCGCCTTCCTCATGCACGGCCTGGTCCCCGGACCGGAAATGCTGACGAAGCATCTCGCCATCACTTATTCGATGGTGTGGTCGATCGCGATTGCGAACATTCTGGGTTCGGGTCTCTGCTACCTATTCTCCAGCCAGTTCGCGAAGCTCGCCAGCTTGCGCTACACGCTGATCCTGCCCTTCGTTCTGTCGCTGGTTTACATCGGCGCCTTCGAAGGTCACCGTAACTGGGGCGACCTCTTCTCGCTCTTGTTCTTCGGCATCTTCGCTTGGGGCATGAAGCACTTCAAATGGCCGCGTCCGCCGTTGGTCTTGGGCTTCATTCTCGGTGCGATCCTTGAGCGTTACATGTTCATCTCGATCCAGCGCTACGGCGGTGGTTGGATGACGCGTCCGCTCGTGATTGCGCTCTTCGTGATGGCCTTCTTGTCGCTCGTGCGTCCGTTCATCTTGGACGTGAAGGCACATGGTGGCATCAAGGGCATGCTCTCCGAGTTCCACGCGCCGCGCTTCAATGTCACGCATATCTTCCCGGCCTTCATGCTCTGCATCTTCGCAGTCATGATGGCGGAAGCTGTGACTTGGAACTTCTCGGCCAAGATCATTCCGATGATCGTGGGCACGGGTGCGATCACCTTCTGCTTGCTCTCGCTCGCGAACGAAGTGTTCAAGGGTGAGATCCACAAGAAGCGTGAAGAAGAACGCGCAGCACGCGGCGAAGCGGCGGAGAAGATGCATATGGACATCGCCTCCACCATCGACGACATGAGCCCGAAAGACATCGCCATCCGTGGCGCTATCTTCTTCGGCTGGATGATCGGCTTCCTCGCCTCCATGGCGTTGATCGGCCTCATCCCGACGGTGCCTCTGTTCATCATCGCCTTCATGCGCGTTGAAGGACAGGAACCGTGGCGCATCACACTGCCGATGGCGATCTGCACGACCGCGCTCGTCTATTTGGTCTTCGACCAGCTGCTGACGATCCCGTGGCCGGGCTCGGTCCTCGGTGATCTCTGGCCGCTCTGGAAGGCCCATATTCCGAGCGCCTGATTTCAACAGGTTCACGAAAACAGAAAACCGCCGGGGCAACCCGGCGGTTTTTTTATGGGCGGGCTGATCTCGCCCCGCCTTGCCGATCCTGAGATGTAACATTATAACATTGCATCCTTCAGGAAACGGACCAGATATGCCGCACGACCATCAACACGCACACGGGCATCATGCTGTGCATCCCCGCCCGGCTTTGCGCTGGTCGCTGCTTCGCATCTCCGCTGGGCAGAGGCTTGGCGGTGCGGTGGCCCTTTTGGGCCTGCTCTGGCTCTGCGTGCGCTGGGCGCTCACATGACCGCAGCCCTCCTCACCCTCACCGACATGACGCTGGGCTATGACCGCCACCCCGCCGTCCACCATGTCTCGGGGCGCATTGAGCGTGGCAGTCTGACCGCCATTATTGGGCCCAATGGCGCGGGCAAATCGACTTTGCTGAAAGGCATAGCCGGCGCCATGTCGCCGCTCAGCGGCACACTGGCGCGCACGCCTGGCACTCGCATCGCCTATCTGCCGCAAAGTGCGGCGCTTGATCGAAGCTTTCCCATTTCGCTTTTTGATCTGGTGGCCGCAGGCCTCTGGCATCGCACAGGCGCCTTCGGGGGCCTGAGCCACAAAGACCGCCACGCGGTGCACGAGGCTTTTGAGCGCGTCGGCCTGCAAGGTTTTGAGCGGCGCACCTTGGATGCCCTGTCGGGCGGGCAATTGCAGCGGGCGCTGTTCGCGCGGCTCATTTTGCAAAATGCCGATCTCATTCTGCTGGATGAGCCTTTGGCCGCCATCGACACAAAAACCAGCGCAGATCTTCTCGCCATGATTGAGGTTTGGCATGCGCAGGGCCGAACCATCATCGCCGTGCTGCATGATATGCAAATCGTACGAGATCATTTTCCGCAAAGCCTTTTGCTCGCGCGCGAATGTGTGGCGCATGGCGCGACAGTCGATGTACTGACCGAGAATAATCTTGGCCGCGCGCGCCAGATGATCGAAGCCTTTGATGAAGAAGCGCATATTTGTGCGCAGGAGAGCGCATCATGATTTTCGATGCGCTGATCGCGCCCTTCATCGAATTTGAATTCATGCGCCGGGCTTTGGTTGGCTGCCTTGCGCTCTCTCTTGCTGCCGGGCCTGTGGGCACTTTCCTCATGCTGCGTCGCATGAGTCTGTTTGGCGATGCCATGGCCCATACCATCCTGCCAGGCGCCGCTCTCGGCTATCTCGCCTTTGGCCTTTCGCTGACGGCGATGACCATCGGTGGTCTCGCCACAGGCTTGCTGGTTGTCCTTCTCGCGGGCCTTGTCACGCGCGCCACGAGATTGCGCGAAGATGCCTCTATTGCAGGCTTTTATCTGATCTCTCTGGCGATTGGTGTGAGCATTGTCTCGCTCAAAGGATCCAATGTTGATCTTCTGCGCGTGCTCTTCGGATCAATTCTGGCACTCGACGATCCAGCCATGATGCTGCTGGCGGCGATGAGCACGGGCACTTTGTTGGTGCTGGCGCTCATTTTCCGTCCGCTCGTTCTGGAATGTGTTGATCCAGCTTTCTTGCGCTCGGTGAGCCGTGCGGGTGGACCCGCCCATCTCATCTTCTTGGCACTTGTCGTCACGACGCTCGTATCTGGCTTTAATGCTCTGGGCACTTTGCTGTCGGTCGGCATGATGATGTTGCCTGCTATTGCCGCGCGCTTCTGGGCGGTGGAACTGACGGGCATTATTTTTGCTGCAACCTTGATCGGTCTTGTTTCAAGCCTGTGCGGTTTGATCTTGTCATTCCATACGGGCCTGCCCTCTGGCCCGGCGATCATTCTTGTGGCTGGCGCGCTTTATCTGCTCTCGCTGAGCTTCGGTCCGCAAGGCGGGCTGATTTTGAAGCTTCTGCCACAGCGCCATTTGGAAGCGTGACATGCTGAAACGCCTTGCCCTCTACCTTGCGCTTGCACTCACCAGCACGATGGCACATGCGCAAGCCAAGCTCGAAACCATCGCCAGCATGTCGATCATCGGCGATTTCGTGCGACAGATTGGCGGCGAGCGCGTGCAAGTAACCACGCTTGTGGGTGCGGGTGGCGACACGCATACATTCCAGCCCGCCCCACAAGATGCGCGGCGCATGGCGCAAGCGAAACTTGTCTTCATCAACGGATTGGGCCTTGAAGGCTGGCTGCCGCGTCTTGTGCAATCATCAGGCAGCAAAGCCAAAGTCATCACGGTCTCCACCGGCGTGCAGGCCATTCGCGAAGCCGCCGATGGCCATAGTCATGGCCACGATCTTGATCCGCATGCCTGGCAAGATGTCGCCAATGCCAAGCTTTATGCGCGCAATATTCGTGAGGCATTGAGCGCTGCCGATCCGGATGGCGCCAGCTTTTATGCGGCGCGGACGGAAGCCTATCTGGCGGAACTCGACCAGCTGGCGCGCGACATCAAAGAGGGATTGGCGCAAATTCCAGCCGATCGCCGCCGTGTCATTACCAGCCATGACGCATTTGGATATTTTGCCAAAGCTTACGGCTTGAATTTTGTCGCGCCCCAAGGCGTGTCTACAGAAGCGGAAGCCTCCTCGCGCGATGTGGCCCGCATCATCCGCCAGATCCGCGCTGAAAAAATTCCGGCGGTCTTTCTTGAAAATATTTCAGATCCACGTCTCATGACGCAGATCGCGCGCGAGACGAATGCAAAAATCGGCCCCCGCGTCTTCTCCGATTCCTTGTCGGACAGCAGTGGCGCAGCGCCCACCTATCTCGATATGATGCGCCACAATCTGCGCGCGTTCACGGATGCGCTGCGCTAAGCTGTCGCTGTTTGCGCGCAACATCACCTTAAAATCACGCTTAAGCTGCCAGATTCTGGCCGCACTGGCCCTCTAACCCTTTGCCTCACGCAAACGGATGGGAGCCGGATCATTGCCTTTGCAAGTACGCGCGCTCACTGCCCCGCCCTATTCATCGCACCAGCGCGTCACTGTGGCGCGCAAACAAGGACAGGCTAGCTTTGCTGCTTTTGCCTTACGATCGCTTCTCGTCAGCGGACTGATGGCGTCAGGCTCCATGGCCGGCCTCTCAGCACTTCACAGCACGAAACATCAGCCAGACGCTTTTATCCGCGCATCCGTTGCGCCCCCCGTCGCCCTTCTCAATGCGCAGGCCAAACCATCCGTTGCAGGACGCAATGTCGCAACGGCTTCAGATGATCTCGCAGAACGTGCACGCGAGGCACGCCAAGAGCTGGCCGTTGCCAGCGCCATCACACAAGCTGTCACGCAAGCCGATGCCAAAACACAGCCTGATTACGGCTTCACTAAATTGTTCAGCAGCATCATCACCACAAAGCCCGACGAACTTGGCCTGTCTGGAGATCTGCTGAAATTCGGGCCCATTCGGATCAAACAAGAACTCGTCTCCACCATTGTGCGCGCCGCACGTGAAACGAAAGCCGATCCTGTTTTGCTGATGGCGATTGCGGATAAGGAATCCTCCTTCGTCACCAGCATTGGCGCGACCACCTCTTCGGCGGTGGGTTTGTTTCAATTTGTTGAAGGCACCTGGTTTAAAGTTGTGCGCGAATTCGGCACGGATCATGGTTTGGCGCGTGAAGCCACATTACTTGCCGGCGATGAGAGCTTGAGTACGAAAGAACGCACGCTCATTCTCGATTTACGCAAGAACCCCTATCTGGCTGCGCTAATGGCCGCTGAAATGCTGAAGAGAGATGCCGCTGAAATTGGCGAAAAACTTGGGCGCAAGCTGACCAATGAAGAGATTTACCTCGCCCATTTCTTGGGGCCAGGCGATGCCTATAAATTTCTGGCCAGTGTCGATGCGACGCCCAAACTGGCGGCCGCCAAACTTCTGCCCAAGCCTGCACGCGCCAATCGCCCGATCTTTTTTGCGCATTCGGGGCGCAAGTCCAAAAGCCTGTCAGTGGCAGAAGTTCATCGCAAGATCGAATTGGCCATGGGCCTGCGGCTCGACCGCTATCGCAATGTGACGGATATTGTCCCAACCGCGACAGCCTACCGCTAGCGGCGCTTTACCTCGTCTCCCGGTGCACCTAATCTTGGCAACAAGAGAAAAGGCCGGGCGCACCTCATGAAACTCGTCTGCTATGATCCCCATGCACGCCGCCCCGAAATTGCGGCGGCCATGCGCGCTTTTCCGCAAGTGGATTTCGTCGCCCCCGTCACACTGGAGGCTTTGCAGGCCGCAATTGAGGGCGCTGAGATTCTCGTCACCAGCAACCGCGCCTATGAGGCAGATGCTGCGCGGATTATACGCACGCACGCCATATCTCTGCGCTGGATTCAATTCACGACCTCCGGGCTCGACAAAGCCATAGCTCTGGGTCTGCCTGCTGGCGTGACAGTGACCAATGCCGCGGGCTTGCGCGCTTTCTCTGTTGCGGAACACGCCTTCTTTCTGATGCTCGCTCTGATGCGCCAATCGCGCGCGGCGGATGTTGGCCAACGTGGCGAAGAATGGGTGCGCGATGCCATCACACCGCAGATGGATAATCTGGCAGGCAAGCATCTGCTCATCATTGGCGCGGGCGCCATTGGCCAAGAGATTGCCCGCAAGGCCAAAGCTTTTGACATGATGGTGACGGGCATTTCGCGTGCCACAACACCGTTGCCGAATTTCGACCAGATGCGCCCGCGCAGCGACTTGCAAGCGGCCGTAGCCGAAAGTGACATCGTGCTCATGGCGGCCAATTATGAGGCCGAGACCCGTCAGATGATGAGTGCGGCCATGTTTGGGGCGATGAAACCCAAAGCGCATTTCATCAATATTGCGCGTGGTGGGCTGGTAGACGAGGCGGCGCTGGTGAGCGCGCTGGAGAGCGGCAAAATCGCGGGCGCTGGCCTTGATGTCACCCTCGACGAGCCCCTGCCCGCAGGACATAAGCTCTACACTCTTCCCAATGTCGTGCTGACACCCCATGTAGCGGGGGCAGGATCGCAAGGCACCGGCGCAGGCATGGGGAAAATCTTAAGCGATAATCTGCAGCTCTATCTCCAAGGGGCGCCTCTGCAGAAAATCGTCATCGCGCGCACGCCATAATGGAATGACATGACTGAGAAACACCCTGATATGGAGGCCCTGCTCGCCTCCCCCGCTTATCGCCTCGCCGCACTGGATCAGGATTTCCTGCTCTCGGATGCGCAACGCGGTCTGCGCTTCATGCTGGAATATGAAAAAGCCGAACAGGCCTTGCGCGATTGGGGCGTGCGCTCAACCGTTGTCGTCTTCGGCAGCGCGCGCGTGCGTGAAAATGGCGACCCGCAACATGCGCGTTGGTATAATGAGGCGCGCAAATTCGGCAAGATTTGTTCACTTGAAGGCGGTGCGCTAGATCGCAATGGCGGCCAGCGTGACAATGTGATTGCCACAGGTGGCGGCCCCGGCATTATGGAAGCCGCCTGCCGCGGTGCACATGATGCAGGCGCACCGTCCATCGGATTCAATATCACCTTGCCGCATGAGCAATTGCCTAATCCCTATACGACGCCTGAACTCACCTTCCGCTTTCATTATTTCGCTATGCGCAAAATGCATCTGGCGATGCGCGCCAAAGCACTGGTTGTTTTTCCTGGGGGCTTTGGCACGCTGGATGAATTGTTTGAAATTCTCACTCTGCATCAGACAGGCAAGGCGACGAATATTCCGGTCGTTTTATTCGATGAAAAATATTGGCGCTCCATCGTCAATTTCGATGCGCTTGTTGAGGCCGGTATGATTGAAGAGCGTGATCTCTCTCTGTTCAGCTTTGCTGAAACAGGAGAAGCTGCCTGGGCACATCTGCTCGCACGAGGTATTGCCCACCACACTGAACCCAAGAACACCTGACACCCATGTTCCAAGCCGCACAAGCTGCCTTTCCGCAAATCTTCACGCCGCCTTTTCGCTCTGTGTTGTTGAAGAGTCTCGGGCTCACCTTCATTCTGCTCGTACTCATGTGGGCGGGACTCGATAAGGCGATTGTTGGCTATATCGCCGTGCCCTATCCATGGCTCGCCAGCATTCTGTCTTTTCTGACGGGGCTCGGCTTGATGATTGGTCTGGCCTTTTTCATCGCACCGATTTCCTCGCTGGTGGCGGGTTTTTATCTCGATGATCTGGCCGATGTGGTCGAGCAAAAGATCGGTATTCAAGGACGCGCTTTGCCGGCCGGGCAAGCCATGTGGCTCGCCAGCAAATTTGCACTCGTCTCTTTATTGGTGAATGCTTTTGCGCTCGCGGTCTTCTTGCTGCCGGGCGTCAATCTTCTTGTCTTCTTTTTGGCAAATGCTTATTTGCTCGGCCGAGAATATTTCGAGCTCGCATCCTTGCGCTTTCGCTCGCTCGCAGAAACGCATGAGCTGCGCCGTCGCCACCGCTTTTATATTTTCATCTGCGGCTTGCTGATTGCGGGCTTTGTCGCCATCCCAATCGTCAATCTGCTCACGCCACTCTTCGGCACGGCCTTCATGGTTCGCATCCATGCCAGGCTCGCGCGCGAAGATCTGGTGATGATTCAGGCCGGGCGCTGACGCTCGAACTGACCCGTCTTGCGGAAGCGATAGAGATAAGTCGGCACAATCGTCTCATAAGCCTCGGGGTGAATACCAAGACCCGCGAGTGTGCGGCCGTCCTGTTCAGCCGCAGCAGAGACGACATTGTCATGCTTCAACATACGTACCTGATCGCGCGTGGTGAGCAGCATTTTTGGGAAGAGCCCGAGCGAGACCGAAGACGCGATCTCCATGCCGAGCGCCATATAATGACCGGCTTCAAACGGCAGCGGCAAAAGCAGGCGCTTGCGGCCAATCGTGTCGCAAGTGAATTGCACCAGATCACGGAAGCTTTTGGATTCCGGTCCGCCCAATTCATAAACCGCACCGGGCTTGGTCTGGCCATCGAACGCCCGCACAACCACTTGTGCGACATCGCCGACATAGACGGGCTGGAACAGCGTATCGGGGCCAATCAGCGGCAGCACCGGCAACATGCGCGCCAGCGCGGCAAAACGATTGAAGAAATCATCTTCCGGACCAAAGACAATGGACGGACGAATGATGGTTGCGTTGGGGAAATATTCGAGCGCAGCTGCTTCGCCATCAGCTTTCGAGCGCGCATAGGCTGAGTCAGACTGCGGGTCCGCCCCCAAAGCCGACATTTGCACGAAATGCTGTACGCCCGCTTCTTTTGCGGCACGCGCCACGACACGTGCACCAAATCCTTGCACCGCGTCAAAACGCTGGCGACCGCTTTCGGTCAGGATGCCGACGAGATTGATGACCGCATCAGCGCCACGCACAGCGGCAGCGACGGAAGCTGGAAAGCGCAGGTTGGCTTGGACAGCATGAATCTGGCCGACGCGGCCCGCCGGCTGCAAATGGCCCGCCAGATCGGGGCGGCGGCAGGCGACGCGAATGCGCCAGCCCTCACGCGCCAAAGCCCGCACGACATGGCGCCCGACAAAACCGGTGCCGCCGAATACCGTCACCAGACGGCCAGATTTGTCGTTTGTGTCGAGCATGGAAACACCCCGTTCAGCCCAGAATCTTGAGGCCGCTGATTAGAGGAGCCTGCCAATCCTGTACAGGGGGCCGAAGGGCGGAACCATGCCTATTTGCGGCGCGCCCGCACGGGAATGGGGATCAGGGCAAGCTCCATCTCGCGCTCGTCCTTGCGGTGGCCGCCGCCAGGGCCGTCATCCTGATCGTCGGCCGGAAGCGCCATAATCGCCGTGCCACAGACCGCGCAGCCAAAGGTCACGGCAAAGCCGCCAAACAGCAGGAACAGCGCTGGCAGGGGATTTTCAGCGCGCGCCAGCAACGTGCCGAGGCCGCCGACATCCATATAGAGGAGAAAGGCCGCGAAGACGCAGCCCAGAAGGGCGCCCGCAAAGGCGTTCCAGACAAGAAGGCGGACGAGGCTCTGCTCGATGCGCTTCGTCATGACCTGTCCCAATCTCGGCGGGGGGAGCCCCTGCGCGTCTCTAGGATATGGGGTCAGTCTTTCGCTTTTTCAGCGGGCTGGGAAGAGGAAATATGTCACGGTTGCGAGATTGACAGCGCCACCCCCCGCCCGTAGAAACCGCCCGTGCCCAGGTGGCGGAATTGGTAGACGCGCTGGCTTCAGGTGCCAGTGTCTGAAAGGACGTGAAGGTTCGAGTCCTTTCCTGGGCACCATAAAAAACGCGGTCTTCGGGCCGCGTTTTTTTATTTTAAGGTGGCCGCATGAGCCCGGATTTCCTCTTCAACGGACCCGATAGCGCCAAGACCACGCTGCTGCTCGCCCATGGCGCGGGCGGGGCCATGGATTCCCCTGCCATGCAGGCCCTTGCGGAAGTTTTCGCCGCCGAAGGCTTGCGGGTCGCCCGTTTCGAATTTTCCTATATGGCCGCACGCCGCCAAGGCACCCGCAAGCCACCGCCCAAAGCCGAGACGCTGATCCCCGAATATCGCGCCGCAATGGCTGCGCTGGGAGTGAAGGGCAAATTCATCATCGGTGGAAAATCCATGGGCGGGCGCATCGCCTCCATGATCGCAGATGAGACGCAAGCCGCTGGCTTGCTGTGCATCGGCTATCCATTCCACCCCGTCGGCAAGCCGGAAAAATTACGCACTGCGCATTTAAAACATCTGCGCAAGCCAACACTGATCGCACAAGGCACGCGCGATCCTTTCGGCACGCGCGACGAAGTGACCACTTACGATTTATCGCCCGCGATCCAAATTCTCTGGATGGAAGATGGCGACCATGATTTGCGCCCGCGCAAAAGCGTCTCGGGCTTCACCATAAAAAATCACCTCGCGAGCTTGGCCCGCGAGGTGACAGAATGGTCGTCAAAGCTTTAGACGAGATCAGCGCGACAAGAGTTCGCGTGCGCGATCTGCCACGGCCTTTGGTGTTGCCAGCGTCTTCTTGACTTCATCGGCCAGTTTTTCCGGCGCTGCATATTCGAGATCAAGATTGGTACGCTGCATTTCGGAAATCATTTCGGGATCCTTCGTCATCTGAAGGAAGCCGTCCTGCAAAGCCTTCATGACAGGCGCAGGCGTGCCGGGCGGTGCAATGAAAGCGCGGCCAATGGCGCCACCGGACGCATAAAGACGCAGCAACTGGCGATCAGCTTCATTATTGCCGAGTTCACCCAGCGCCGGCACATCCGGCAAATCAGCCGCGCGTTCCGGCACGTCTTGCAGGATGATCTTGATCTTCTTGTCTTCCAGCCATTGCTTCTTGCCAGTGCGAATGGTCGCCCATGAACCAGCCGTGCCATCGACTTCACCGCGTTCCATCGCGAGCATGCCTTCGGCAGATGCCGGGAAGCCCGAGATGATCTTGAACTTGGTGCCAATGGTGGCATTCAGCAATTTCGGCACGACTTCCGAAATATTGCCTGCACCCGCAGCGGCAACCGGCGTTTCAATCTTCTTGATGTCGTCAATCGATTGCGCTTTGGCCGTATGCCACTGGAAGTGAATATTGTTGGACGAGGCGACGCGGCCGACCCAGAGGAAATTCGCCGCATCAAATTGCACAGCCGGATTGCCCGTGACCTGTTCGACGGCCAGAGTTTCCGTGACAATGCCGATCGCCGTGCCGTCTTTCGGCGCGACTTTGTAAATGTAATTGGCAGCAACAAGCGTGCCGGCACCCGGCATATTGGTGGCGATCACCGTCGGCTGACCTGGCAGATGCTTGCCCAGATAACGCGCCACTGCACGACCATAGAGATCGTAGCTGCCGCCCGCCGTATTGCCGATGTAAATCGTGACGGTCTTTTTGGTGAAATTCACCTCTTGCGCTTGGGCGGATGCACCAGCCAGAAGCGTGGTCGCCAGAAGCGCGCGAAAGAGCGTTGAGCCCGAAAAAGCCATCTGTTTCCTCCTCATTTGTTGGCGGGAACCTAGGGCAAGGCGGGCGGCCTGTCCATAAGTGGGCCCGGCAAAATGAGGCCCCACTTTCAGCTTTTCGTGAGACTGGCCGCGATGCGCTGCGCGATAGCGGCGTAAGTCTCATCATCAGGCTGGCGCCGCCAGATTTTCATCGTCGGATACCAGACATTTTCATGATCAATATCGAGCCAGCGCCAATCGGGCCATTCATTGGTGATCATCATCTCGACGGGGCAGTGCAAAGCACCCGCCAGATGAACGAGCGATGTATCGACACTCACCAAGCGATCCACCGATTGCAACAGCGCAGCTGAATCCAGAAAGGCATCAAGGCCTGAGTCAAAACTCTCGTCAGGGCGCACAATCTTGTCCTTGAACGAACAGGCGTCGATTTCTTCATCTGTTGCATTGATCTGGAAACAGACCAAAGTCACGCCGGGGATGGCCGCCAGAGGCGCAAAATCTTCCAGTCGCGCCGAGCGCTTCGGGTCGAGCTTATGCTGCGGATTGCCACGCCAGACAAAAGCAATCACCGGCCCATCGCGCTCGCCAATCTTGTCGTCAAGCCAAGAACGCCAGCGCGCTACACGCACGGGATCTGCGCGCAAATAGGGCTCGCGCGCCAGATATTCTTCTTCTGGCAAGTCGAGCAGACGCGGCAAATCCATCATCGTTGTCCAATTTTCGACATTGGTGACGGAGCTTGGCACTTCGCCCGCCAGCAAAGGCGGCGAGGGATCAAGCGTGCGCAAAAGGCCGAATAATTTTTGTGGCACGGCCACCTGCACATCAACGCCCGCTTCAATGAGGCGCGGCAGAAAACGGGCGAATTGAATCGTGTCACCCATGCCCTGCTCGGACATAACGAGCAGGCGTTGAGGCAAAGGCGGGCGGGCGCTGCGCACAATCGGGCGCGGCGAACCAGCGCGGTTGCGCCCGTTCACTTGCGGGGGCACATCCATCAGGCGAAAGCGAATGTCGAATGCGTCCCAAGCCTCCGGCCAACGGCGCAAACAGAAAAGCGCCCGCGCCATTTTCGCGCGCCCATCGACATAGGCTGGGATTTGCGCCAGCACGACCTTGTAAATAGCCACTGCATTTTCAAAACGGCCCGCTGCCTGTTCGCGATCTGCCACTTGTATGGCGGTCGCCAAATCGGCGGCTTCGGGCTTCACCGGTTGATCGGTCATGCGCCACCTAAAAAAATCAAAAAAGAAAATCTCAAACGAATCGGCGGCAGGATGGCAGGATCAGGCGACCGAGGCCAGTGCGCGCCTCGACAGATCGGGGCCTGCAAGCTAAACCCTTGAAAAAGCCATTGCGGAGCCTGCCATGAAGCCCGAAACACTGCCCGATGCCGCGCAACTTGCGGCCGAACTTGTGACGCTTCGTGATTTTCTGCGCTATGCGACCAGCGCCTTCCGCGAGCATGAGCTGGTGTTTGGTCATGGCACAACCGAAGCGCTCGACGAAGCTGCCTTCATGGTGCTCGAAGGCCTCTCTCTGCCAATCGACCGTCTGGAACCCTTCCTCGACGCGCGTCTCATGCCGCATGAGCGCAAACGTCTTGCCGAGCTCATTGTCGCGCGCATTACGACGCGTAAACCCGCCTCTTATCTGCTCAACAAAGCCTATGTCGGCGGCGTGCCTTTCTATGTCGATGAACGCGTGATTGTGCCGCGTTCTTTCATCGGCGAATTGCTGCGCACAGGCCTCTTCTCGGGCGCTGACGGCAATCAATTGATCGAAGCTGAAAGCGTGTCATCGGCGCTTGATCTGTGCACGGGCTCCGGCTGTCTGGCCATTCTCATGGCCCAGCATTTCCCGCATGCAATGATTGAAGCGGTGGACCTGTCACCCGATGCACTGGACGTCGCGCGCATCAATCTCGCGCAAAGCGGATTGGAAAATCGCATCGGCTTGATTGAGGGCAATCTCTTCGCCCCGCTTACGGGCCATCGCTACGATCTCATCATCACCAATCCGCCCTATGTCAGCGCAGAAGTCATGGCCGCCTTGCCGCCCGAATATGCGCATGAACCCGAAATGGCACTGGGCTCGGGCGATGACGGGCTCGATATTACGCGGCGCATTCTGCAAGAGGCCGGAAAGCACCTCAATCCAGGCGGTGGCTTGCTCTGCGAGATTGGCGAAGACCGTGAAATCCTCGAAGCCGAATTCCCCGATCTGCCCTTCCTGTGGCTCGACACGGAAGACAGCAGCGGCGAAGTTTTTTGGCTCAGCGCCGAAGATTTAGGCTGCGAGGCCTGAGACGCCGCCCGCCACTCCGCCGCGCTGCGTGCGGAAATGACTCACCAGATCGGTAAGATTGGTGACTTCGCGATAAAGCTGCTTGCTCACATTGTTGGCTTCTTCAACAATGGCTGCATTCTGTTGCGTCACCTGATCCATCTGGCGCACAGCCAGATTGACCTCTTGCAAGCCGGTCGATTGTTCACGCGCGCCCAGCGCAATGGTGCCGATCACATCATTGACCGCGCTCACCTGTTCGAGAATCCGCGCCATCACTTCGCCCGTGCGCCCAATAGACGTAACGCCATCGCGCACATCGGATTGCGCACTTTCAATCAGGCCTTTGATCTCTTTGGCCGCTGCCGCTGAACGCTGCGCGAGAGCACGCACTTCAGAGGCGACAACAGCAAATCCCAAACCAGCATTGCCTGCGCGTGCGGCTTCAACACCGGCATTCAAAGCCAGCAAATTGGTCTGGAAGGCGATCTCATCGATCACGCCGATAATGGCGCTAATTTTCTCAGATGAAGACGAAATGCGCTGGATCGAACCAATCGTTTCATCAAGCACACTCTTGCTGCCATGCACCTCTTGGCGGGCCTGACCGGCGAGCGAATTGGCGCGCTCTGCGCCTTCAGCTGTTGTTTTCAATGTTGTCGTAATTTGTGCCAAGGCAGCCGCTGTTTCTTCCAGGCTAGCCGCCTGCTGTTCGGCACGCGCCGCCACATCATCCGAGACATTGGCGACTTCCGCTGTATTGCTATGGATCATCTGCGAGCTTGCCACTACGCCACTCAAGGCCAGTTCGAGCTTTTCCATTGCTACATTGAAATCGCCTTCGATTTTGGCAAAAGCTGGCGGCAGATTGCGCAGGCGATAGGTAAGATCGCCCTGCTCGAGCGCTGACAAAGCTTCACCCAATTGGCCGATCACAGCCGCCTGACGTGCAGCGGCTTCCGTACGCTCCGTCTCTGTGCGCACACGCAACTCTTCGGCCTCGCGGCGCAATTCTTCATTGCGTTCGAGCTTCAGTTTTTCCTGCACAGCGGAATTAAAATATTCCAACGCGCGCGCCATATCGCCAATCTCGTCGCGACGCGTCACATCGGGAATAGTGACAGCGCTCGCACCATTGGCAAGCTCGCCCATGATTGTCGCCAAGCGTGCGACAGGCTGGCCAATCGAACGATTGAGCAAGACAGCCAAGGCCAGCGCGACGCCAACCGCCGTGAGTGCTGCGGCCGCCATCAATTGCGCGAGATGCGCAATAGCATTGTCACGCTCCAGATCGGATTTTTCCGATGTCGCATCGGCCAATTTTTTGAGATCGGCAAGCACCACACGGCTCTCGGTCAAGCGACCGCGCGTGAGTGCTTTGGATTGCGCCTGCGCATGTGTTTCGGGATTGGCGCTTTCTGCCATCAGATCGCGCGCTTCGCCCCAGACTTTCTCGATCATCGGGCGGAACTTCGTCACCAGCACACGCTCGTCATCCGAGACCGTGGTCTCTTCCAGCGTCTTCAAATGACCAGCGAGCTGCGCGTTGAGACCCGCGATCAGCTTTTCAAAGGAGGCATCCCCCGTCAGCAAAAAGCCGCGCACCATATTCTGCCGGTCGACCAGAGTGCCCAAAGTGCGTTCCATGACCTCGCGGCGGTAGGAAGCCTGTTCGCCAGCAGTCACTGCCGCGCGCATATTCAGCACCTCGACATAAATGGCCGCGCTGATCAGGCCGAGCAGGACAATCAAAAGCGAAAAAGCGCCGATCAACCGGCCGCGGATCTTCAGGTTGGACATGCCAAGGACCCCAAGGAAAAAGGAATAAGAAGAAAAAGCCTCTCTGAAACACCAAGAGGCTAGCCCACAGAATTGAACGCAATGTTAAAATCTCATCAAAAACAGTTAGTTACGTAACGTAACCGCCCCCACTGGCGATCAGATCACGATATAAAGATTTCTTTATATCCTCGTTGCCGGAGGGATCTGCCCCTGCTATAGACCGCTCATCTCAAACTGGGGCACACCATGAGCGCTCATTTCAACGATTACGTCGTCGCGGATATCAAGCTGGCCGATTGGGGCCGCAAAGAACTGAACATTGCCGAGACGGAAATGCCCGGCCTCATGGCGACCCGCGCCGAATATGGCAAGGCGCAGCCGCTCAAGGGCGCGCGTATTGCAGGCTCGCTGCATATGACCATTCAGACGGGCGTGCTGATTGAAACGTTGAAGGCGCTCGGCGCCGATGTGCGTTGGGCCTCGTGCAATATTTATTCGACGCAGGATCACGCCGCTGCCGCCATTGCAGCCGCTGGCACGCCGGTCTTCGCGATCAAGGGTGAGAGCCTCGAAGATTATTGGGATTACACGCATCGCATTTTCGAATGGAGCGATGGCGGCACACCCAACATGATCCTCGATGATGGTGGCGATGCGACCATGCTCATCCATCTGGGCATGCGCGCTGAAAAGGGCGACACTGCTTTCCTCGACAAGCCGGGCAATGAAGAAGAAGAAGTTCTCTTCGCCGCGATCAAGAAACGTTTGAAGGCCAATCCGGGCTGGTACACGCGCAATGGTCAGGCCATCAAGGGCGTGTCGGAAGAAACAACGACGGGCGTGCACCGTCTCTACAATATGGAAAAAGACGGCACGCTGCTGTGGCCTGCGATCAACGTCAATGATTCCGTGACCAAGTCGAAATTCGACAATCTTTACGGCTGCAAAGAATCACTCGTCGACGGTATTCGCCGCGGCACAGACGTGATGATGGCTGGTAAAGTGGCCATGGTTGCGGGCTTTGGTGATGTGGGCAAAGGTTCGGCTGCTTCGCTGCGCAATGCCGGCTGCCGCGTGATCGTGTCGGAAATCGACCCGATCTGCGCTTTGCAAGCTGCAATGGAAGGCTATGAAGTCACGACGATGGAAGAGGCCGCTCCGCGCGCCGATATTTTCGTCACCGCGACAGGCAATGTCGATGTCATCACGGTTGACCACATGCGCGCGATGAAAGATCGCGCCATTGTTTGCAACATTGGTCACTTCGATTCCGAAATTCAGGTTGCGGGTCTGCGCAATTTCAAATGGAACAATGTGAAGCCGCAGGTCGATGAAATTGAATTCGTCGATGGC
>CANGFE010000016.1 GCA_947453155.1 Beijerinckiaceae bacterium
CGTGATTTCAGCCGATGATGCCAAAGGCAAAAGTTTTACGCTGCAAATGGCCATTCTTGATTTCGATCTGGAAGATTTTTGAGCCTCGGAGCTTCTGATGCCGATTTATTCTCTGGGCGATCTGACGCCTGATCTTCCCGCTGAAGGCCGCTATTGGGTGGCACCCGATGCCAATCTCATTGGCAAGGTGAAGCTCGGCGAAGATGTCGGCATCTGGTTTGGCGTGACGCTGCGCGGCGACAATGAATGGATCACGATTGGCGCGCGTTCCAATGTGCAAGAAGGCACGGTGATGCATACCGATCCCGGCGCCCCGCTTGTTGTGGGTGAGGGCTGCACCATCGGACACAAGGCCATTCTGCATGGCTGCGTGATTGGCGACAATTCGCTCATCGGCATGGGCGCGACCATTCTGAACCATGTGAAGATCGGCAAAAATTGCCTCGTCGGCGCCAATGCTTTGGTGACGGAAGGCAAAGAATTTCCCGACAATTCGCTGATCGTGGGCTCGCCCGCCAAAGTCGTGCGCACATTGGATGACAATGCCATTGAGGGCTTGCGCCGTTCGGCCGATCGCTATGTCGCCAATTGGCAGCGCTTCGCGCGCGAGATGAAGAAGATCGGCTGAGGAGAGCCTGCCCCCTTGAGCGACCAGCCCCGCGAGCGCCTTTTCAATCTACCAGGCGTGATCCTATGGCTGATCGTAGCGATGGGTGCGCTGCATTTTTTCCGCCAGCATTTTCTGACCAATGAAGATGATGTCGCGCTGCTCGCGGCTTTCTCTTTCGTGCCTGCACGTCTCACTGCGCAATTTGATGCCGCAGGCGTGGCGGCTGTGCTGCGCGCCATCGCTTTGCGCGGCGGTGACGATATCGAAATCGCGAATTATTTCTTTGGCGATGGATCATTCCAACCTTGGACGGCGCTGTCTTACGCTTTCCTGCACGCCGACTGGATGCATTTCAGCCTGAATTCAATCTGGTTTGCAGCCTTTGGCGCACCTGTTGCGCGCCGTTTTGGACCGGCGCGTTTTATCGCTTTGTTTGTCGTCACGGCCCTTGCAGGTACGCTCGCCCATTGGCTGTTTCATGCCTATGATGCCGCGCCGATGATTGGTGCCTCAGCTGCAGTGTCGGGCGCGATGGGCGCTGCCTTGCGCTTTGTCTTCCAGCCCGGCGCACCGCTTGGCCTAGCTTTGGCTTTGCGGCCGGATGAACCGCTCGCCTATCGTTTGCGCGCTTTGCCCTTGCGTCATGTGATGCGCGATCAGCGTGTGCTGACTTTCATCATTTTCTGGTTTCTTTCGAATCTGATTTTTGGAGTGGGTGCACAACCGCTGGGTTTGAGCGATGGCAGCATTGCTTGGCAGGCGCATGTCGGTGGTTTTCTCGCCGGGCTTTTGTTGTTCTCGGGCTTTGATCCCAAAGGCTCGGATTCCACTTTCGAATTTCGGTAAGTTTGGCCGAAAGGCGCATATTGTATCGCTTGTGGTGGAGCGGATTTGCGCTCATCCTCGTTGAACTGCATCAGCAGGCGGGAGGATGATTGTCATGACAGTCTCACGCATTCTCGCAGTGAAGGGCCGTCACGTCGCGACGGTCGCACCCGAGCAGACTTTGCATGAAGTTTCTGTTCTTCTTTCAACACAAGGCCTCGGCGCGCTGGTTGTGACAGATCATGACGGGCGCGTGGTGGGAATCATCTCCGAGCGGGATGTGGTGCGCGCACTTGCCAAGCGCGGTCCGCAGGCTTTGGGTGAAATGGTCGAAAGCCATATGACGGAGCGCGTCGTTACCGCAGACGAGGGCACGACGATCAATGCTCTCATGCAGAAAATGACGAGCGGTCGTTTTCGTCACGTGCCGATTGTGGAGGGCGGGCGCTTGCGCGGTCTTGTCTCCATCGGCGATGTGGTGAACCATCGCCTGATGGAATTTGAAGCTGAACAACGCGCGCTGAAAGATTATATCGCGACGGCGTGAGGCTTTTATTCTGTGAAGGTGAGACGCGCGCTGCCATCGGCGGCGCGCCCCACTTTGCGATAAAAGCAGGAGCGGCGGCCCGTGTGGCAGGCTTTGCCATCGCCGCCTGCTTCGACAACAAGCTGGATCGCATCCTGGTCGCAATCGGTGCGCATTTCGACGACGGTTTGCACCTGACCCGATGTATCGCCCTTGCGCCACAACTCATTGCGAGAGCGCGACCAATAATGCGCGACGCCTGTTTCCAGCGTCAGGCGCAGAGCTTCCTCATTCATATAGGCGACCATCAGAATATCGCCGCTCGCCTTTTCTGTTGTCACGCAGACGATCAAGCCGTCCCGGTCGAATTTGGGCGCGAGCAGGGCGCCTTCTTCAAGGTCGTGCTTGGTGCCGCGCGGGGCGAAAGGGGAGGCGGTCATGGGAAGCCTGTGTCGAAATGATTTCACGGGCTTTATAGCGCAAGGGTCGCGTCAATGCGAGGCTGTGTGGGTTGCGCCGTCATTGCGAGAAGCAAAGCGACGAAGCAACCCAGAGCCGCGCATGTTGCCCCTGGGTTGCTTCGCTTTCGCTCGCAATGACGGGGCAGGCGTGAACAAAGAAAAAGGCGGGTCTTGAGCCCGCCTTTCTTTATTTGAAGCCGCGCAGCAGCGTGTAGAAGCGGGCTTGCTCCGACGGGTCGTCTCGAAAGACGCCCGTGAATTGGGTGGTGACCGTTGAGGCCCCCTGTTTCTGAATACCGCGCATCGACATGCACATGTGCTCGGCCTCAATCATCACGGCAATGCCGCGGGGCTTCAGCACGCCGTCGATGGCGTCGGTGATCTGCGCTGTCATGGTTTCTTGTGTCTGCAGGCGGCGGGCGAAAGTATCGACCACGCGCGCCAGCTTCGACAAGCCGACCACGCCTTCAGACGGGTAATAGGCAATATGTGCCTTGCCGACGAAGGGGACCATGTGATGTTCGCAATGCGACGCAAAGCTGATGTCGCGCACCAGCACCATGTCGTCATAGCCTTCGACTTCCTCGAAGACGCGCTCAAGATGCTCTTTGGCATTGTCGCGATAGCCGCCGAACAATTCTTCATAGGCTTTCACCACGCGCTTGGGCGTGTCGAGCAAGCCTTCGCGGGCGGGGTTTTCGCCAGCCCAACGCAGCAGGACGCGAACGGCCGCTTCGGCCTCTTCGCGGCTCGGCCGCACAACCGGCTCGACAGCCGGCTTGGTGTTTCGGGCAGGCAAGGTCTTAACCACGGCATCCATGTGGCGCCTCCAATCGAGGGTTTCAGGGAATTCTGACAAGTTACGGCGGCGATTTCAGCTTGGACCAGTGTAGCTTGGCTTTTTCTTTCGGGGGTGCGACCGAAGGCATCACCCTTCTCGTCAGCTCCGCTCCCTCCCTATATAAGGGGCTGATGAGCTTCTGTCAGGTCACCCATGCTGAATGACATTTACAACCGCCGGATTCTTGAACTGGCAGGCGAAATCCCCCGTTTGGGCCGGTTGGACCAGCCGGATGCGACGGCGACTGCCCATTCCAAGCTTTGCGGCTCGACCGTCACCATCGACCTGAAACTGGCCGGGGGGAAGGTCGCGGACTTTGCCCATGATGTGAAAGCCTGCGCCCTCGGGCAGGCCTCTTCCTCCATTATGGCCCGCAATGTGGTGGGCTCGACGCCCGAGGAATTGCGCGCTGTCCGTGAGGATATGCGCCGCATGCTCAAGGAAAATGGCGCGCCGCCCGCCGGCAAATGGGCCGATTGCGCCGTGCTCGAGCCGGTGCGCGACTATAAAGCCCGCCATGCCTCGACCCTGTTGACCTTTGATGCGGTGGTCTCGGCGCTCGACCAGATCGAAACGGGCAAGGCGGGGTGATCCCCATCGCTCTCTGGCCCCGCCGCCTCGCTCATTGGGCGATCCGGGCTTATCAATTGACCCTGTCTTCGCTCATCGGGCGCCAATGCCGCTATATGCCGAGCTGCTCCGAATATACCGATGAGGCGATCCAGACCCATGGCTTTTGGGCCGGCGGCTGGATGGGCTTTGCCCGCATCTGCCGCTGCAACCCTTGGGGGGGCTCTGGCTATGACCCGGCTCCCAAAGACAAGCCGCCGGGAGCCTCTCCCCTGACGCCCTGGCGCTATGGGCGCTGGCGCTGTGAAGCGATCGACCCATAAGCCGTCATTGCGAGCGCGAGCGCGAAGCAACCCAGGGGCAACACGTGAGGCTCTGGGTTGCTTCGCTCCGCTCGCAATGACGGGAGAAAGCTTGCAAAGTGCGCGACCTATCGGTTATTGCGCATGCCATCACGAAACCCGCTTACGCCGACTCGTATCGGCGAGTGAGCAACAGGAGACGACATGATTTCCGTGACTTTTCCGGACGGCGCCCAGCGCCAGTTCGATGCCGGTGTGACCGGTTTTGACATTGCCAAATCCATCTCGCCCTCACTCGCCAAGCGCACAGTCGCGATGGCGCTCGATGGTGTTGTGACCGATCTGGCCGACCCCATCACACGGGACGCAAAAATCGAATTCGTCAATCGCGAAGACCCGCGCGCGTTGGAACTGATCCGGCATGATTGCGCCCACGTGCTCGCGGAAGCGGTGCAGGCGCTCTTTCCCGGCACGCAGGTCACGATTGGCCCCGTCATCGACAATGGCTTCTATTATGACTTCTTCCGCGCGGAACCTTTCACGCCGGAAGATTTTGCGGCCATTGAAAAGAAGATGCGCGAGATCATCGCGCAGGACAAAGCTTTCGTGAAGGAAGTCTGGAGCCGCGATCAGGCGATTGCGCATTTCGAAAAAGCCGGTGAGGCTTTCAAAGTCGAACTCGTCCAAACGATTCCTGCCGATCAAGATTTGAAAATCTATAAGCAGGGCGATTGGCTCGATCTGTGCCGTGGTCCGCATATGACCTCGACGGGCAAGATCGGCACCGCCTTTAAACTGATGAAAGTGGCGGGCGCTTATTGGCGTGGTGATAGCACCAAGCCGATGCTGTCGCGCATTTATGCGACCGCTTTCGCCAAGCAAGAAGAACTCGACGCTTATCTCAAGCAGCTCGAAGAAGCCGAGCGCCGTGACCATCGCCGTTTGGCGCGCGAAATGGATCTCTTCCATTTTCAGGAAGAAGGTCCGGGCACGGTCTTCTGGCATCCAAAGGGTTGGACGCTTTTCCAATCGCTCATTTCCTACATGCGCCGTCGCCAACAGCAGGCGGGCTATGTGGAAGTGAATACGCCGCAAGTGCTGGATCGCGCGCTGTGGGAAACATCCGGCCATTGGCAGACGTATCGCGAAAACATGTTCGTCACCCAGACGGAAGACGAGCGCGTCTTCGCGCTGAAGCCAATGAACTGCCCCGGCCACGTGCAGATTTTCAAAAATGGTCTGAAGTCCTATCGCGACTTGCCGCTGAAAATTGCTGAATTTGGCACCGTGCATCGCTATGAGCCGTCAGGCGCGTTGCATGGCGTGATGCGCGTGCGTGCTTTCACGCAAGATGATGCGCATATTTTCTGCACCGAAGAGCAGATCATGGATGAAGCGATGAAGATCAATGATCTCATCATGTCGATCTATGAAGATTTCGGCTTCACCGACATTGTTCTAAAACTCTCGACACGTCCTGAAAAGCGCGTGGGTTCAGACGATGTCTGGGACAAGGCAGAGGCCGCGCTTATGCGCGTGCTGGAAACGGTCGCAGAAGGTGGCGTTCGCACGGGCGTCAATCCGGGCGAGGGCGCGTTTTATGGTCCCAAGCTTGAATATACTCTGCGCGACGCGATTGGTCGTGAATGGCAGTGCGGCACGACACAGGTTGATTTCAACTTGCCGACACGCTTTGGCGCTTTCTACATCGCACCCGACAGCGAGAAGACTGTGCCCGTGATGATCCATCGCGCCATGTTCGGCTCGCTGGAGCGGTTCACCGGTATTTTGATCGAACATCATGCGGGACATTTTCCGCTGTGGCTGTCACCGCAGCAGATCACTGTGTGCACGATCACACAGGAGGCTGATGATTACGCGATGGAGATCGTCGCGGAAGCTCGCAAGCGCGGGCTACGGATTGAGGCTGATCTGCGCAACGAGAAGATCAATTACAAAGTGCGCGAACATTCGCTCGCCAAGATCCCTGTGCTGCTCTGCATCGGCCGGAAAGAGGCGGCAGACAAGTCCGTCTCGATCCGCCGCCTGGGATCACAAGCGCAAACATCCATGTCTCTGGGTGAGGCGCTCGATGCCTTGGTCGCCGAAGCCGTGCCGCCGGATTTGAAGCGGAATTGATCTGACAACGGCGGGCCTTGAGCCCGCCGTTTTGTTTTGGGGTGTTTTTCAAGCCATCATGATCTGGGTCCGTTTCGGGCTGTATTGACATTTGTACATACATTTGAGAAGCTGACATGGATTTCAGCGGTTTTGATTGGGACGATGGCAATCGCGAGAAATGTCGCAAGCACGGCGTCAGCATTGCTGAGGTTGAAAATCTATTTCTCTCAGTGCCGGGTCTTTGGCCCGACCTGAAAAACTCTGCTCTTGAACCGCGCACCCGAGCGATTGGGAAAACGGCGAAGGGGCGATGGATATTTGCTGTTTTCACGATCAGATTTCGTGAGGGTTTTGTTTTGATCCGCCCGATCAGTGCACGCTACATGCATGCGAAGGAGATCGCTCATTATGAAAAAGCTCAAGCTACTTCCGGCTCTTATGAGCGATGAAGAGGCCGAAGATTTTGTCGAAAATGCTGATTTGACGGAATATGATCTTTCCCAATTTAAGCCGATGCATTTCGAGCTTCAGCCCAAAAGCGAGCGTGTGAATATGCGCCTGCCCAAACCCTTGCTTGATGCTGCACGTGCCCGCGCGCAAGCTGAGGGTATTCCCTATCAGCGTTTCATCCGGCGGGCTTTGGAAATGGCGCTTGCCAGTGATGGGAAAAGCAAAAACAAGCGCAAAGCTTGAAACAGAAATGGCGGGCCAAAGCCCGCCATTCTTCATTTGCGTCTCACGAAACCAATCAGGCTTGGGCTTCGCCCTCAGGCTTAGGTCCCGCGACCACGCGGCCGACTTGTTCAAGCCCTGCGATGAATTGCTCTTTCGTCTGCACGACGATATCGCCGCGATCCTTGCCGCTCAAACGCGGAGCCTTATCAGGATTGAAATCGCCTAGATTATTTTCAGCTTTCCACGCTGCGAAATCATCCGGGTTCATTGGCGTGCTGGGCGACTGCCCACCCAAGCTTGTCAGCGGTATTGAGGGTTCAATGCCAGCCTTATAGGCGCGTGCCATGTCTTCGTGATCGAAGTGGTTGATGCCCGCGATCGGATAACCTTCCACATTGTGATAGGTCGCCATGCCCCAAAGGGACGGCTGCGGCGGCATGGTGTCATAGAAAATCACGGTCTGATGGTTTTCTTCGGCGTCTTTTGCTAGGCGCACAGGCCATACGCCCAGCACGAACATGCGGTCATCGAGATATTGAGGTTGTTCCTGATCGTTCACGGCTGTGCGGCCTTTCTCAATGCGGCTTTATCAGAAAGCCTTGAATGTGATGATGGTGCGTGTGTCGGCTATGCCGGGAATGATCTGCACTTTTTCGCCAACGAAATGGCCAATATCGACATCTTTCTCGACATAGAATTTGGCGAGAATGTCGTAGTGACCAGCGATGGAATAAATTTCCGACGCGATTTCAGCTTCGGCCAAAGCGCTCGCCACTTCATAGGTGCGCCCGAGCGCGCATTTGATTTCGACAAAAAACGTTTGCATGGGTGTGGCTCCGGTCAGTTGGCCATGACCTCGACCTCTCGGTCGGAATTGGCGGGAACTTTCAGCGTGATTTGATGCGTGCGGCCGTCGCGGCGCGCAATCACCGTATATTCGCCTTCGGCCAGAACGAGGCTCGGGAAGGCGCCGATCATTTCACGGATCACGTCACCGCCCGGCGTCAGCACCGTAAAGCTCGTATTGGCGAGCGCTTCACCGCCCGCGACATTGACGAGTTTCAATGTGATGTTCGAGGCGCGATGGCGAACAATGGCTTCGGTCAATTTTCCGGGCTCAATGCGCACTTCCGCATTGATGACGGAATTGGTGGCATTGGCCGGAAGCCCCGCAACGGTGGGCGCAGACGGCGAGACATTCGCATCGAGATAGGTCGAGACGATGCGATAGGTGCCCTCCGGCAGACGGATCAGATCATCGGGCTTGAGATTGGCGGCAACCAGTTTTTCGCGCTGGTCTGGGCGCTCAGGCACATAAATATCGATCTTGAGGCGCACGGGCTGAATATCAGCTTCACCGAGCTTGCCGGAAATCTTCAAGGCGCCAGCATTCAGCGGAATGCGCTCATTCACATTATTGCTGGCAATCACCACGCGGCGTGTGACAGCGGCAAGCCCATAAGAGGCATGAACAATGTAATCGCCATCGGGCAAAGTGAAGGAGGGCGCGAGTTCGTTGGATTCGGCCACCAAACCATGTTGGCCATTGCCCTCAACGCGGGCCTGGAAAATGCGCCAGCGCACGCCGCTCACCAAAGTTGTGGCAGAGCCGCCAAAGGTGGCCGAGATAAACAGCCGCCCCGAGCCCGGCATGGGCACCGTGCCCGGCGCAGGGCGCAAGGGGCCTGGCGAGACGGTGGTCGGCGGGGCAGCCTGCGGTCGCGGGCCGGCTTGCTGTGCGCGTGCATCGGCAGAGCCTAGCACAAGGGCGGCACAGAGGAGGGCGGCGGCAGATCGAAAGGTCATGGTGGGGAGAGTTCTGCCCAATGCGCGGGATTTAGTCAAAGCGAGCGGGTTGCGGGGGCGGCTGGAACTTGTCAAAAGGACCCAGTCGATCCTTTAGGCGATCACATGCCCCCCAAAGATGATGAAAATGAGCCCGGCATGACCGAGATCCTGCATCTGCTTTCCACCCGCCGTTCCGTGCCGCCCGTTTCGCTGACAGGCCCTGGCCCGAAGCCAGAGGAACTCGCCACCCTGCTGAAAATCGCGACACGCGTGCCAGACCACGGCAAGCTTGCGCCTTGGCGCTTCATTGTCTTTCAGGGTGAGGCGCGCGAGCGCGCTGGCCAGATCGTGGCTGAAGGTTTCAAGCGCCGCGAACCGCAGGCGGATGACACCCGCATTGCCGCGGAAGCCAAGCGCATGACCATGGCGCCGCTGATCATTGGTGTCGTTTCGACCGCCAAAGAGGGCGCCAAAGTGCCAGCTTGGGAGCAGGAGCTGTCAGCGGGCGCCGTTTGCATGAATATTCTGCTTGCCGCCAAGGGCCTTGGCTTTGACGGCTCCTGGCTGACCAATTGGTTCTCTTATGATCGCGCCGTTCTTGCGCAATTTGGCGTGCAAGAGGGTGAGCGCATGGCGGGCTTCATGCACATTGGCCGCGCTGCGCAAGTGCCCGATGATCGCCCGCGTCCTGATCTTTCCCAGATCGTCACTTATTTCTAACAAGAACGGTGTCGCCAATGTTTTATGAACCCGATAAGCGCGATCGTTCGCTTCTCCCGCACGACCCGTTCAAAGCGCTGATTTCGCCACGTCCCGTGGGCTGGATTTCGACGCGCGGCGCCAATGGCGAGATCAATCTCGCGCCTTATTCGTTTTTCAATGCCTTTTCGGGGGCGCCGCCCATCGTCGGCTTTTGCTCGGAAGGTTTTAAAGACAGCGCCTATCTTGCCAAAGAGAGCGGCGAATTTGTCTGGAATCTGGCGAGCTATGATTTGCGCGACCAGATGAATGCGACCTCCGCGCCACTGCCGCGCGGCTCCAGCGAATTCGAGCACGCTGGGCTCGAAATGGCCGATTGCGTTTTGGTGAAAGCGCCGCGCGTCAAAGCCTCGCCCGCTTCGCTGGAATGTAAAGTCACGCAAGTTGTGCGGCTTGATGCCGTCGGCGGCGTGCAGACGGATCGTTATCTGGTGCTCGGCCAAGTGATTGGCGTGCATTTGAACGAAGCCTATTTGCGCGATGGCATTATGGATATCACTTTGATGAAGCCCCTCGCGCGCTGCGGCTATCAGGATTATGCGGTGGTCGATAAAGTTTTCGCGCTGAAGCGTCCAGCGGGTGCTGGCAATCAAGCGGCCGGCGGCTGATCACGCGCGCTGCGCACGGGCCACAAGTCGTTTCGCGCGCATCCATTGCGCGCGGTCGAAGACATGGCCTTCAATGCTGATATGCGTGGCCTGCGGTTGCGCTTCAAATGCCGCGATAATCACATGTGCGCGGTCCAAAGCCTCGCCATGCGGCGTGAAAACATGATTGATTATGGCGATCTGATCAGGATGCAGCGCCATTTTGGCGCCAAACCCGTCGCTTTCCGCCCGCATGGCCTCATGCCGAAGGCCGGTGCGATCTCCGAAATCGCGAAACACCGTATCAATGGCTGGAATGCCCGCAGCGGCAGCCGCAAATAATGTGAGATTGCGCGCCAGCGCGAAAGGCGCCGACCAATCGCCATTGTCTTCGCGCGGATCATCCGCACCCATGTCGCTTGCCAAATCTTCTGCACCCCAAGCCAGCGCGAGTAGACGCGAAGAACAACTCGCATAGGTTGCAAGACCAAAGAGTGAGGCGGCGCGATCGGTCACCAGCGGCACAATGCCCGTGGTGCCTTCTGCGCTGTCATAGGTGGTTTCCAACTCCGTCAGGAGATGAGCAAGCCGTCGCACATCGGCGCCGCTCTGCGCTTTGGGCAGGATAATGGCGCGCGGTAGACACGGCATGATGCTCGCCAGATCTTGCTCCAGAAAGCCGCTGGAGAAGCCATTGACCCGCACGAAAAGAGCAGGGGCCTCGTCGCGCGTTTGGCTGTCGCGCAGAAAGGCGAGAGCGGCGGCCCGCGCGTCGGCCTTATGTTCAAAGGCGACCATATCTTCAAGATCCAGCACCACCACATCAGCGCCGCTCTGAGCCGCTTGGGCAAGGCGGGTGGGGGAATCGGCCGGGACGAAGAGGAGCGAGCGGAAGTCGGTGTCCATGGAGCCTTTCGCGGTGAAAAACCAAGGCGCGCTCGCCAAAGCCTAGCCGAGCTTCGTCTTTTATCTTGAGGCCGCATCAGGGCGTCTTTAAGACTAGGGGCATTGGTTCAGCTTTTTGGCTGATTCAGGCCCAGCCGATTTTTTTCCGAGCTGCGGCTTTCTTTTTGAATGACGAATGGATTTTGGCTCTTGTCGATTAGCGCCGATTTTTTCGCCTTTGCGCGCGAAGCCTCAGCGTCAGCGCGGGCGGCTGGCGTGTCGTCGCTCATCTGCGATTATTTGCATATGGACTTGAGCGATGATGAGGCACTGGAGGTTGAAGGCATTCTCGCGGTCTTACTTGATGACCCATCTCCGCTGGTGCGGCGCGCTATAGCTGAAGGTCTCGCGCATGAAGCCAAAGCACCACGCCATATTATTCTAGCGCTGGCTACCGACCAGCCGGAGATTGCCGCGCTTGTGCTTCAACATGCGCCGCATTTGTCTGATGCTGAATTGGCAGAAATGGCACTCACGACTTCTGTCGGCCCGCAATTGGCGATGGCGCGGCGTGTGCCGCTGGCAGGGTCTGTCTGCGCGGCTTTGACGGAATCCGGTGCGCCGTGTGTCTTGATTGAATTGGCGCGCAATGAAAAAGCGCAATTATCGCAAGCCATGATGCTGCGCATGTTGGAGCGCGCGGGCGAAGAGGGACGCTTGCGCGATGCTCTCATGATGCGCGCTGATGCCGGACCCGAAGTGCGCTTGCGCCTGTTGGAGTATGTCAGCGGCGCGCTCTCTACTTTTCTCAACCAGACCGGCTGGCTTTCGCCGGAGCGCGCCGAGCGCATGTTACGAGACGCGCGTGAGCGCGCGATTGTCGAGATCAGCGCGCAAGCGGATGATATGAATTCACCCATTCATGGCGCAGCTGGAGCTGGTCTGTCGCTGGTGCGCCATTTGCGCGGGCAGGGGCAATTAACGCCCGCCCTCATTTTGCGCGCTTTGCTTTGTGGTGATCGCCTGATGTTGGCCGCGGCGCTTGCCGAATTGGGCGAGCGCCCGATGGAGCGCGTCTTGGCCTATCTCGATCATCCCGCGGGGCATGCTTTCGCAGCCCTCTATGAAAAAGCCGGGCTGCCCGAGGCGATGCGGCCGGTCTTTATCGCTGTGCTCGAGGAGATGAGGCAGTTTCCGCGCGCGCCCAGCGCTCACCCCGAGCGCGCCATGCTCAAAGCCGCCCTACGCGCTTGCGCTTCTTTGCCAGAGGCGAAACGCCTTTCGGTCGAGGCCTATCTGGGCCGTCTCGAGGCCGAATCTCTGCGCCAGCACATGCGCCAAAGGGCGCCTTCTGTGGCCTGATCGCAGCCAAGACTCAGCCGGCTCTCAGTCCCAACTCAGCCCGCTCTGCGCCTTGATCTTGCCCTGATGGGCGGCGCGTCGCCCGTTTTGGGTGCTGATTTAGGGTGGATTCAGCACACTTTCCCCAGGTTGTGGCTAGTTATGTTGCAGAAATGCACCAAGCCTCGGGCAAACAAGGCGAACTCATAGCAAAACTATAGCGTAACAGATCGTGAAACAGATCGGCGGGTAGTGTTCAGGCACCGGAAGGGAGAGTCTCAAACTCAATTGGCTCCCTTTTCGGATCTGGCGTCGGGGCTTCTCCCATTGTCCAGATCGGGTCAACACACTGGAGGTTTCACATGAAGCTCGCTAAGAGCCTTCTCCTCGGTTCCGCCACGGCTTTCGTTGCCGTTGCTGGCGCCAACGCTGCCGATCTTCCTTCGAAGAAGGCCGCACCTGCTACTTACGTCAAGGTTTGCGATGCCTACGGCGCGGGCTTCTACACGATCCCCGGCTCGGACACCTGCGTCCGCATCACCGGCAAGGTGCGTGCTGACTTCGCCTTCTCCGGTCAGAAGGACGTCTATGCTTCCAATGTTTACGCTCCGACTTCGGGCGCGAACATTGTTGGCGGTTACATCTATAACAACGTGCTGACCAAGCAAGCTACGTCGTCTGCTACCGACACCAGCATTTTCGGCACCACCCATCTCTACATGGATGGCATGGGTTACAGCGCTGCTGCGCAGACAGCCACAATTGGCACTTCGTTCGCGGCAACGACGACCAAGACCGCCTATGGCTACGTCGCAGCTAACGGCATCGCTGCTAAGGCTCAGAACCTCTACGGCTGGGAAGCCCGTTCGGAAATCGGCTTCGATGCCCGCACAGCAACACCTTATGGCACAGTGCAGTCGGTTGCTGTTCTCCAGATCAAGCGCACCACTGGTTCGCTGGCTGAAGGCGGCACATCTTCTCTGGTCAAGACAGCTGGTGTTCAGCAGACGGCTGTTTACGTCCGCTTCGCTGGCTTCACCTTCGGTCAAGCGAAGGATAACTTCGCATTCATGCCGTCGATCTTCTACGGCGCTGGTCACTGGGCTTCGTTCGCAAACGGCGCCAAGCAGTTGGCTTACACTGCCGTTCTCGGCGGCGGTCTCTCGGCCACTGTCGGCGTTCAGGATGCGGCTGACACCACCAATGGTGGCGTGCAGGCTATGGGCAACATTCCGTCTTACGGCGGCATTGCAGCCATCTTGAATGCTCCGTCGGCATCCAACTCGTCGGCTGACGGTTTGGCGAACGGCGCTGTTGCTTACAGCTACAATTCAGTTCCGCAGATCAACGCTCGCGTTGACTTCGAACAGAGCTGGGGCACGATCTCGGCTATGGGCGCTGCTCACCAGATCAACCTGAACAACACGTCTGGTACTTACGCTCAGCGGAAGAATGCTTATGCAGTCGGCGCTGGCGTGAAGCTCAATGTGCCGCAGCTGGCAGCTGGTGACGCTCTCTGGCTGAACGGTGGCTTTGCTCAGGGCATGACCGAATACACGACCAACTGGACTTCCTTCAAGTCGTCCGATACGTCGCGTGTTGTCGGCGGCTATGTTGTGAACCATCCGTCATGGATCACCACTTCGACCGGCATTGAGCTGGTTAAGTCGTGGAACGTGGCTGCAGTGTTCCAGCACTTCTGGGCTCCGCAGTGGCGCCAAGCCTTCCTCGCCACTTACGGCGCTGCGAACGGCACGACGACGTCGAAGGCTCTTGCTTGGGGTCAGTCGGCTGCCTTCGGCGATGCCAAGGTGTGGAACGTTGGTACGCAGATCGCTTTCCTTCCTGCGAAGGATTTCGAAATCGGCGTCGACGTCCTCTACGCTCGCGTCGCTCAGGACATCCGTCGCGTCGGCGGCACGAACACCACCGGTTTCACCGCTGGTACTTCGGAAACTTTGACCGGCGCATACACGACCGCAGTGACCCGCGAAACCGCTGGCAACTGGACTGGCCGTCTGCGCGTCGAACGCAACTTCTGATCTGAGAGATTACTCTCTAATCGAGAACCCCGGTGAGCAATCACCGGGGTTTTTCTTTTGAGTAAATGGTTTTCAATGCGTCACATAGAAAAGGCGGGCTAAGCCCGCCTTTTTTAATTCATGTCACATCAATCGCTTCAGGTGGTAGGTTCTTGAGCCGTCGCGCATGCATGCTGCAGTAAGCTTTTTCAAGATTGCGCGTATAAAGCTCGGCATTAAAGCGCGGTGCTGTCTTTTTATTCTCTGCAACTCGGGCCTTCAGTTGCGCTGCTAAGCCAGGTGTCGTTGCAATTTCAATGGCGCGGCGCACATATTCCTCGCCATCAGCAACAATCATGTCGGGCATACCTATGGCCGTCACAAGGCTACCTGCGACGCGTCCCGCAAAACCTTCGCCTAGGCGCGTGAGAATTGGCAGGCCCGCCCACAGGGCATCATTGGCTGTAGCATGGGCATTATGGGGTAAAGAATCAAGGAACAGATCGGCAAGACCCTTGCGGGCAATATGATCAGCGAGATTATCTTCTCGCTTGGAGAAAATAATGCGCGCTGGATCGACACCACGCTGACGTGCTTCACGCTGAAGATTTTCTGCCGCCTTGCGAGATGTAGGAGACAGCCAAAGGACGCTGCGAGGTACGGCTAACAAAATTTGCATCCATAGATCAAATTGGTGCGGTGCAATCTTGTAAGGATTGTTGAAGGCGCAGAAAACGAAACCGTCTTCAGGCAGGCCATATTCTGCCCGTGTGACGTTCCGCGTTGAAACTTCGCGTGTGGGATCACAGGGCATATACGTGTCAGGAAGCCGTACAACTTTCTCGCTGTAATCCACATCATGCGATGGTGGGATCAACACCGGATCGCCGATGATATAATCGATAAAATCGACGCCCATCGTCGCTGAATAGCCAAGGTAGTTGACCTGCACAGGGGCTGCGCGCAGTGCAAAAATGGGAGTTCTATTGTCCGCGGTATAGCCCGTCATATCAATGGCAATGTCGATGCCTTCCTCTCGGGCGCGATCGACAATCTCCATGTCTGACATTTCGCGCACATTTATAAAATGGTCGACGCCTTGCTCAATGCGCAAGCGCATCGGATCACGAGATGGAGAGCCGATTGAAAAGGCAAATACCTCGAATTTTTTCCGGTCATGCAGCTCAAACAGTCGAGCAGTCAGAATAGCCACCGGATGATTGTGGAAATCGGCTGAAAAATAAGCGATCCGGATCCGATCATCTACGCGCGGCTTTGCAGGCTCGAAAGTCTTTGGCTTGATTGGGCCAAAAAAAATCTTAGCCCAAATGCTTGCAGCCTGTCGCTGGTGATGCCGCTTGGAGGGCAGCAAGGTAAGGCCATGGGGCACCATGGCTGGCTCGCCTTTTTCGACGCGCGCCATAATGGCTGCCGCTGACTTATCATAGTCGCGCCAATCACATAAATGCATGCGTGAAGAGTGCAAATAGCCTTGTCCATTTGCAGCATCGGGGCGCAGTTTGACGAAGCGCTCGAAACAAGCCGTTGCATCCTCATTCTGCTTCAATTGTTCCAGAGCAAAGGCCCTATTGATCCATGCATCAGCATGCTCGGGATCTAGTTTGACGGTCTGTTTAAAAGCTTCAACGGCGATATCTAGGGCTTTGCGCTTGAAGGCAGCCAGCCCTTTATTGAAATGAAGCTCTGCATCTTCCGGATCAACCGCAATGGCCTTGCTAAAATCATCCACCGCCTCACGGTAACGCTGCTGGGCCATATAAATGAGCCCACGGTTGTTGAGCGCTTTGAGATGGTTGGGCATGAGTTTGAGCGCATGGTCGAGCTTTTCCAGCGCCTCGTCATTCTTGCCGAGCTTCATCAGTAAAGAGCCTAAATTATAAAGCGATTCTGGCGCTTCTGGATTGAGTTTCAACGCCTCTTCGAGCTGCGTTCTGGCCTCGTCTAATTCGCCGAGCTCTTCATGGGCAACGCCCAGATTGTGGAGTGCTTCATGATAGCCGGGGCGTATTTTCAAAGCAGCGAGATAAGCTGCTTTTGCGCCCGCAAAATCTTTCAGCAGTTGCAGCGCATAACCAAGATTGTAATGGCCAGCATCAATCGTGGGATCAATCTGTGTAGCCTGACGGAAATAGCTCGCCGCCATTTTCAGATTTTCTTGCTGTCCATAGGTCAAAGCCGTCAGAAATGCCGCATCAAAACTCGGCGATTTCTCAAGGGATTTTTTTAAGAGTGCACGCGCCTGATGAATCTTTCCATGATTAAGGGCTTCTTGCCCTTCGATGAGCAATTGACGGGCGGCATCTTCTCTCAGCGACATTTCGATCAAACCCTTAAGCTACGAGACCATCTGTATATTTCCCGCATGACCCGACGGCCAGAATTTTCCGCCTCCAAGGTCATTTGGGAAATAATGGGGGCCAGATGGGTAAGAAAAGGTGCCGCGTCCAAAAGGCTTTTGTCCGATAGGGTGGGGCGGCGCTTCAAAATGTCCGAAACCGATGCGCCAATCCTAGCGGACGCGCAGATCAACTTTTTCTGCCGCCGGAATTGGGTCCTTGCACAGGCCTCTGGTGATCATTCCCTGCATTGTCGAGCGCGCTTTGGACATTGGACAGCCGCTCTGCTCGCGCTCGAACCGCCCTAGCGCCCTCTACAAACCAGCCAAGCTTTCGCTAAACTGTTGCTATTTAACAACAATTACAAATGAACTCGCGTCTGATGGCCTCTAGCCTGTCGCGAGACTCGGATTTCATTGCTAACGTCTCAGTATGTGAAACATAGTTTTCGCATAGAGAGATATCAAAGCTCTCACGGGTCTTACTTTCTGGAGGTTGAATATGAAGCTCGCCAAGAGTCTTCTCCTCGGTTCCGCATCTGCCTTTGTGGCGCTCGCGGGGGCCGGGGCTGCGGATCTGCCCATGCGCAAGGCAGCACCGGTTGAATATGTGCGGGTCTGCGACACGTTCGGCGCGGGCTTCTTTATCATTCCTGGCACGGAGACTTGCGTGAAGATCGGTGGCCGCGTGCGCGCCGACTTTGCCATGTCAGGCCGCCAGGACATTTACGCCAGCAATGTTTTCGCAACATCCAATGCCGGCAATGTCGTGGGCGGTTATGTTTACAACACAGCGATTACCGCCAATGCGACATCTACCGCGACAGCGCAGCCATTTGTCGGCGGCACTTTGGGCGCTGTTTATGGCGGCGCGTCGACGTCAACACAGACAGGTTATGTCGCGGCCAATGGCGTGTCGGGCAAATCATCCAACCTCTATGGGTGGGAAGCGCGCGCGCGTATTGATTTTGATGCGCGCACACCCACGCCCTATGGCACGGTGCAAGCGGTCGCCTCGCTGCGTCTGGCGCGCACCACGGGCGTGTTGGCAGAAGCGGGGCCGGGCCTCTCATCATCATCCGCTTCGCCGACATTGGAATCGGCTTACATTCGCTTTGCGGGTTTCACCTTTGGTGTGGCGCGCGATAATTTCGCCTTCATGCCCTCGACCTTTTATGGCGCTGGACATTGGGCGAGCTTTGCCAATGGCGCGAAGCAAATTGCCTACACAGCTCTCTTGGGCGGCGGCATAGCCGCCACGATTGCTCTGCAAGATGCGACCGACACAACAGCCGGTGGCGTGAATGCTCTGGGCACAGTGTCCACTTATGCGCCAGGTGTTTTGATTGGCCCGAGCGCGACCAATACAACGCCGGATGCTTTGGCCTTCGGCACACCCGCCTATGCTTATAATCATCTGCCGCAGATCAATGGTCGCATCGACTTTGATCAAACATGGGGCTCTGTTTCGGCCATGGGTGCGGTGGGGCGTGCGGTGGCTGTCAATCCGGCTGGCACTTATGATCAGTCAAAAATGACTTATGCCGTTGGTGCAGGCATGAAATTCAATCTGCCGCAAATGGCCGCGGGTGATGTGCTCTGGCTCAATGCGGCTTATGCCAATGGCATGACCGAATATACGACCAATTGGACATCATTCAAATCATCCGACACGCGTCGCAATGTGGGTGGCTATGTTGTCAATCATACCTCATGGATTGTGACATCGGGCGGCATTGAAACTTTGAAGTCGTGGAACATCGCGGCCATCTTCACCCATTTCTGGACGCCGATGTGGCGTCATTCTTTCCTCGCCAGCTATGGCGCGGTGGATGGCACCAGCACATCACGCGCTTTGGCTTGGTCGCAAACGGGCGCTTTTGGTGATGCGCGCGTGTGGAATCTGGGCACGCAACTCGCTTTCATTCCCACGAAAGATTTCGAGATTGGTGTCGACGTTCTTTATGCCCGCGTCGCGCAAGACATTCGCCGCCTAGATGGTGCCAATGTCGCTGGCGGTACATCGGGGGCCTTCACCAATGTCGGCACTTACGCATCCTCCGTCTCGCGGGTGAGCAACGGCAACTGGACAGGCCGCCTGCGTGTGGAGCGCACCTTCTGATTGTGTGGGATGATGAAAACGGAAACGGCGGGCTCAGGCCCGCCGTTTTCTTTTGATGCTGATGATGACAAGCGATCTACGTGACGCGCCGCATCTGATCCCCCTCCCCACGGCGGGGAGGGCTGGGGTGGGGGTGTCCGGGTCTTTCCCATAAGCCTCCATCCCAACCAGCCGCCCAACTGTGGCCGGACTGCCACGCTTGTGGCTGAAAAGCGGCCTGTGCACCTCTTTTGGTCAATTTGC
Source organism: Beijerinckiaceae bacterium (assembly GCA_947453155.1). Lineage (GTDB taxonomy): Bacteria > Pseudomonadota > Alphaproteobacteria > Rhizobiales > Beijerinckiaceae > Terripilifer. The sequence continues at coordinate 19,034 of CANGFE010000016.1, forward strand.
GGGAGACGAAGGTATCTGTCCTCGTTACAGTATAGCCCATGCCTTCGGATTCCCCGAGGCGCGGTCTGTCGCTTGTCTGAATATTTGGGCAGGGGGCGGGCAGGGTTCTTCAGCCTGATGTCGCGCATTTTAAGACATCGGACGGAAGGGCCTTTCATTTCAACCGAATGATTTTTTCGAAGTCATTTTTTGGAGGTTTTTCATGAAGCTCGCCAAGAGCCTTCTCCTCGGTTCGGCCACTGCCTTCGTTGCAGTTGCTGGCGCCAATGCCGCCGATCTTCCCTCGAAGAAGGCAGCCCCCGTCAATTACGTGAAGGTCTGCGACGCCTACGGCGCGGGCTTCTATACGATCCCCGGTACTGACACTTGCATTAAAGTCGGTGGCCGTGTGCGTGCTGACTATGCAATGTCGGGCAAGCAGGACATCTATAGCACAACTGGCGCCACGATTGCTCGCGACACTGGTGCGAAGACCAACGTTGTCAGCACTGCTGGCTCTGTTCAGAACATTTATGGTTGGGAAGCACGTGGCCGCGTAGACCTCGATGCACGTACTCCAACAGCTTATGGCACTGTTCAGTCTGTTGCCTCTATCCGCCTTGCACGCACAACGGGCACGTTGGATGTGAGCGGCCCGAGCACGTCTGCCACGAGCGCTGCGGCAACACTCGAATCGGCTTATATTCGTTTCGCTGGCTTCACCTTCGGTGCAGCACGTGACAACTTCTCCTTCATGCCGTCGCTCTTCTACGGGGCTGGTCACTGGTCGTCGTTTGCGAACGGTGCGAAGCAGATTGCTTACACAGCAGTTCTCGGTGGCGGCTTCTCGGCGACGCTCGCTATCCAAGATCAGACGGATACCACTGCGGGTCAGTTGGCTTTGAACACGGCTACTCAGAGCTCGTATAATAGCTTCCCGCAGGTCAACGCGCGTATCGACTTTGATCAGTCATGGGGCTCCATGTCGGTTGTTGGTGCAACTGCGGCTGACAAGTCTGTTGTGTCTTCATCCGCTGGCACGCAGTCATCCAAGCAAGCCTATGCCGTTGGCGCTGGCGTGAAGAATAATCTGCCGCAGCTGGCAGCTGGTGACACTCTCTGGCTCAATGGTGGCTGGGCGAACGGCATGACGGAATACACGATCAACTGGACATCGTTTAAATCGTCAGACACCAAGCGCAATGTCGGCAATTACGTTGCTGGTCAACCGTCTTGGGTCTATTCAACGGCTGGTGGTATTGAACTCGTCAAGTCGTGGAATGTTGCCGCTGTCTTCCAGCATTTCTGGGCACCGCAATGGCGTCAGGCTTTCCTCGCCACTTATGGCGCTATGAATGGCACCACGCAGTCTAAGGCTGCGGCTCTTTCTGCGAATGGCTTTGGTGACACCAAGGTCTGGAACATCGGCACACAGCTCGCTTTCCTTCCCACGAAGGATTTTGAAATCGGTGTTGACGTCCTTTATGCGCGTGTCGAGCAGGACATCCGCCGCACGGGTACGGGTACGGCAACAACCGTCTGCGCCGTGGCGACAGACGCATCCTGCGTTACTCGTGAAAAGGCGGGCAACTGGACCGGTCGCCTTCGCGTCGAGCGTACGTTCTAATCTGATCTGAGAGGCTTCCTCTCTCTGATCGAGAACCCCGGTGAGCAATCACCGGGGTTTTTCTTTTTTGTGGCGCTACCTTTCCACCGTCATTGCGAGCGGAGCGAAGCAAACCAGAGGCCTCACGTGTGGCTTCTGGATTGCCGCGTCGGCTTCGCCTCCTCGCAATGACGGGGCAGGGTTGCCTCTTTCAGCTCGGCTGCACTCCTCGCAACGACGGCAGTCTAGGCGCCACTCACCCCTACCTTCCCGCCAAGGCCATTTCCGGCTAAGAAGGCGCCATGAGCACTTTGGCCAAAACCCGCTTCGAGCAAATTGCCTTTCTGTCGTCCGGCACGCCGGATGCGGACCGGGCGCTTGCGGATTTGTCGGCCATTTATGGCAATGTCGCTCCCGAAGACGCCGATGTCATTGTCGCGCTGGGTGGCGATGGCTTGATGCTGCAAGTTCTGCATCGCTTCATGGGCCGCAAAAAGCCGATCTATGGCATGAACCGCGGCTCGGTTGGCTTCCTCATGAATGAATTCTCAGCCGAGGCTTTGCGTGAGCGTCTGCATGCGGCGGAAGCCTCCACTGTGCATCCGCTCACCATGACGGCCACCGATGTGCATGGCGAAGTCATGAATGCGCGCGCCATCAATGAAGTCTCGGTTCTGCGCTCGTCGTATCAGGCGGCGAAAATGCGCATTTCGATTGATGGCACCGAGCGTCTGTCAGAATTGGTGGCTGATGGTTTGCTGGTTGCCACGCCCGCGGGTTCGACGGCTTATAATCTCTCAGCCAATGGTCCGATTTTGCCGCTGGATGCGCCTTTGATGGCGCTCACACCCATCTCCGCTTTCCGTCCGCGCCGCTGGCGTGGCGCGCTTTTGCCCGACAAGGCGCGCGTGACAATCGATGTGTTGGAAGCCGATAAGCGGCCAGTGGCTGCAGTTGCTGATCATTTTGAAATTCGCAATGTCATGAAAGTCGAGATTGCGATGGATCACGCCACCGGTCTCACTCTCTTGCATGATCCGGGACATTCGCTGGATGAGCGCATCCTGCGCGAGCAATTCGGCAATTAAGCGCTGATTGGCGCGTTCATCGGAAAGATCGCGCTAACCCCACCCCTTAACCTCCGCTCAAGGGGGAGGGCTGGGGTAGTGGTCTACGGATGTTGCTCGTTGTTTTAAAATGCAGCGCGCTTTTTAAGAGCCGTCATTGCGATCGGTAGGCAAAGCAATCCAGAAGGCAAAGCGTGAGGCTTTTCTGGATTGCTTCGCTCACCTTCGCAATGACGGCTTGTCAGCCCTCAGCAGGGACAGCGATTTCCGCGATCCGCTTCCAGGACTCCAAATCCTTCACCACGAAGCCATAGCTTGTGCGCTGGACCATGTCCTTTTCCTCGAGCCGCAGCAGTTTGCGGCGCAGGGTTTCGCGTGGGATTTCCATGAAATCAGACAGGGACACAATGTTCGCCGGTTTCAAGAACATCAAATTTCCAGGGCTCTGGTCGAAGTTCAGTCGGCCCAAGGCAAAGAAAATCAAGACTTCATCGAAATCGATTCCGTGGTGCCCGCGCATCGAGCCCAGCAGTTTAAAAATTTTGGCCGCATAGCGGGCCAAAGTCGCAAGTTCGTTCTTTTCGCTCACAATTGCTCTCCAAAACGAGGGGAAGGCTAGTGAGGATTTGCTTATATTTCAACCGGCAAAGCTTCAGCTGCCCATAATGCGCGCTATCGCCAAGCTTGGTTTTGCTCTTTATTTGCCTCTATTTTCGCTGGCTTCCGCTTAGTCTTGCTTGTGCCCTTCAGGGGGTGCATACTGACTTTGTCCCTGATGCAGATCAGAAAAGCTGTTCGCAGTGTAACCGTGGTGGTAAAGAACCAACCATGTCCGCAGAAACCGCTCGAGGAACGACCATGGCAAGCCCTTCGCAGGCCCATTTGGTGACCCCGCTCACGCTCTGCCCCAACGCCAAGCCCGCGACACATTGCGAGCAGTGCCGCGTCCGGAGCCTCTCGCTCTGTGGGGCGCTGGAGCCTGACGAATTGTCAGAGCTCGACCGGCTGTCGCGCCCGCTCACCCTATCGGCCCGCGAGACCATCTTCGAGCAGGACGAGCTGGCTGATGCGGTCTTCAACATTACCGCCGGCTCGGCGCGCCTCTATCGGCTCTTGCCCGATGGGCGGCGGCAGATCGTCGGCTTTGCCCTGCCGGGCGATTTTTTGGGCCTGTCGCTGACGGAGCGGAATGCTTTTTCCGCTGATGCGCTGACCCCGCTCACCGCCTGCCAATTCTCGCGTCAGGCTTTTTCGGATTTCGTCGATGCCAAGCCGCATGTGCTGCGAAAGCTGCACCAGCTGGCGAGCCATGAGCTCTCCATGGCGCAGGAGCAGATGGTGATCTTGGGCCGCCGCACGGCGGAGGAGAAGATCGCCGCCTTTCTGATTGGCCTGCGCAAGCGCTGGGCACGGCTGTCGCAGCAATCCGTCACCATCCCGCTGCCGATGACGCGCCAGGATATTGGCGATTTTCTCGGCCTGACGGTGGAAACGGTGAGCCGCATGCTGACGCGGCTGGCGCGCGAAAAGGCCATTCTGATCGTGCCCGACGGCGTGCGCCTGCTCGATGTGAAGCGCATCGAAGGCCTAGCCGAATCCTGATAGGGTCCGCAACGTCATTGCGAGGCGGCCCATCGGGCCGGCGTGGCAAGCCAGAGCCAAAGCTGGTTTGCTTCGCTTCGCTCGCGATGACGGCGTCAATTGAGCGATCCCATGAATGAATTCAATTTGCAGTCTCTCGCCACGATGAAATTCGGCGTCGGCCAATCTGTGCCGCGCAGCGAAGATCCGGCGCTCTTGCGCGGCGAGGGGATCTACACGGCTGATGTCGCTTATGCGAACCAGCTGCACCTCGCCATGGTGCGCTCCACCCATGCGCATGGTGTGATCAAAGCGATTGATGCTTCGCAAGCGCGTGCCATGCCCGGCGTGGTGGCAGTCTATACGGGCGCCGATATGGCTGCCTATCAACCGCAGACGAGCAAAGTGCCGCTGAAAAATGCGGATGGCTCGCCCATGCTCAAGCCGCTGCGCCCAGCGCTTGCGTCCGACAAAGTGCGGTATGTGGGCGATCCGGTCGCATGTGTTGTGGCTGAAACGGAAGATCAAGCACGCGCAGCCGCAGAAGCGGTGATGGTCGAGATTGATCCGTTGCCCTGCGTGGTCGACTCGCGCGAAGCTGTGAAAGCAGGCGCGCCGCTCGTCTATGATGATGTGCCCAACAACGTTGTGCTCGATTATCATTATGGTGATGCAGCTCTGGTGGCGGGAGCCTTTGCCTCAGCCGCGCATGTGACGCGTCTGCATCTCATCAATAATCGTCTCGTCGTGAATCCGATGGAGCCGCGCGCATGTGTGGCTGTTTTTGAAGACGGGCGTTTTACCTTGCATCTGCCGGTGCAAAGCGTGATGGGCATGCGCGCTGCGGCCTCAGAAGTTTTGGGCGTGCCTCCCGAACAGATCCGCATTTTGGCGAAAAATGTCGGCGGCTCGTTTGGTATGAAGACGGCCTTCTTCCCCGAATATATCTGCGTGGCTCATGCCGCTCGTGCATTGTTGCGTCCGATCAAATGGGTTGATGACCGCTCGGAATCTTTTGTGTCAGACCATCATGGTCGCGATCATGAGTTTGCGTGTGAATTGGCGCTGGATGCTGAGGGGCATTTTCTCGCGCTGCGCGTGACGGGCACTGCGAATGTGGGGGCTTATCTCACGGGCTTTGGTCCGCTGATCCCCGCTCTCAATGTCATGAAACATCTGGTGGGCACTTATCGCACGCCGCTGATCGAAGTGCGCACGAAATGCGCTTTGAGCAATACGGTGCCCGTGACCGCCTATCGCGGGGCAGGGCGGCCGGAGGGCAATTATTATCTCGAGCGTCTGGTTGATACAGCCGCGCGCGAGATGAAGATTGATCCGGTGGACTTGCGACGCCGCAATCATATTGCGCCCGAGCAATTGCCCTATAGCGCCCCATCCGGTTCGGTTTATGATTCCGGAGATTTTGCGGCCTTGCTCGATGAGGCTTTGGAGAAAGCCGATTACAAGGGTTTTGCAGCACGCGAGCGCGACAGCGCTGCGCGAGGATTGTGGCGCGGCATTGGCATCGGCCAATTTCTGGAAGTCACGGCACCGGGCGCCAATGAATTGGGTGACATCCGCTTTGAGCCCGATGGCACTGTGCTGCTCTCAACTGGCACGCATGATCACGGCCAAGGCCATGGGACGAGTTTCGCGCAAGTGGTATCCGCAAAACTCGGCATTCCCTTCGGCAAAATACGTCTGATGCAAACAGACTCCGATGCACTGCCGATGGGCAATGGTACGGGCGGTTCCAAAAGCATTATGGCGAGCGGCAATGCTTTTAATGAAGCCGCTGATCTCGTCATCGAAAAAGCCCGCGCTGCTGCAGCCGATGTGCTGGAAGCTGCTGTGGGCGACATTGAATTTGTCGATGGCAAATTGACGGTGGCTGGTACGGACAAAAGCATCGGCTTGTTGGATTTGGCCGCATCCGGCGCTTCGCTGAATGTCAGCCATGTGCACAAACTCTCGCCCTCGACCTATCCCAATGGCGTGCATATTGCCGAAGTGGAAGTTGATTCCGAAACGGGCGAAGCCAAAGTCGTGCTTTATACCAGCGTCAATGATTTTGGCACTTTGGTGAACCCGATGATTGTCGCTGGGCAAGTGCAGGGCGGTGTGGTGCAGGGCATCGGCCAATGTTTTCTTGAAAACACGATCTACACGGATGACGGCCAGCTCGCGACAGGTTCATTCATGGATTATGCCATGCCTCGTGCTGAACATGCGCCGCATGTGCATTTTTATTCCAAGCCTTCGCCGGCTCGCACCAATGCATTGGGTGTGAAAGGCTGTGGCGAGGCTGGTTGCGCTGGTGCACTCGCCTCTGTCATGAATGCGCTCACCGATGCGCTGGCGCGCCACGGTGTGGGGGCGGTTGATATGCCAGGCACGCCCTTGCGTCTGTTTGAAGCTATCCGCGCCGCAAAGTAAAAAGATCAAGAACGAGAATAAGAGGAAAGAAAATGGCGACGTCGCAAAAGATTCCGGTCATTGCACTCGAAGAACATTATTGGGATTCCGAGCTGGTCTCGCATCTCACCGGTGCCGAAGGCACGCGCTCGAAAGATTTGCTCGCACGTCTCTATGATCTGGGCGAAATCCGTATTCGCGAAATGGATGAAGCGGGCATTGATATGCAGCTGCTCTCGCATGGCGCGCCATCTGGCCAAAAGCTGCCCGAAGATATTGCGGTTGATCTGTGCCGTGGCGTGAATGATCGCTTGGCCAAAGCCATTGCACTTCACCCCACACGCTTTGCTGGCTTTGCTGCTTTGCCGACCATTCATCCGGAAAAAGCGGCCGATGAGCTTGATCGCTGCGTGAGCGAGCTCGGGCTGAAGGGCGCGATGATCCACGGCCTCACCAATGGTCTGTGGCTGGATGACAAGCGTTTCTGGCCGATCTTCGCGCGCGCCGAAAAACTCGGCGTGCCGATTTATCTGCATCCGTCATTTCCACACCCGGATGTGATGAAGGCCTATTATGCCGATTATGCGGAAGACTTTCCACAAGTGATCCGCGCTGCCTGGGGCTATACGGTGGAGGCAGCCACGCAAGCCATTCGCCTCGTTTTGTCGCGCGTGTTTGAAAAGCATGACAATCTGCAGATCATTCTGGGCCATATGGGCGAGACTTTGCCCTTCCTGCTGTGGCGTGTGAACCAAGCTCTGTCGCGCCCGGGCCATGAGGAATTGAGTTTCCGCGAACAATTCTCGCGTCATTTTCACGTGACGACGAGCGGCAATTTCTCGACGCCCGCGCTGATGTGCACGATGACGGAACTGGGCATGGATCGCATCATGTTTGCAGTCGATTGGCCGTTTGTCGCCAACAAGCCTGCGATGGATTGGGTCGAGACGCTGCAAATCTCGCGCGAAGACAAGGTCAAGCTGCTCTCGGGCAATGCGAAGAAACTGCTCCGTCTTTAATCCGTCATTGCGAGGAGCCGAAGGCGACGCGGCAATCCATAGCCGCGTCGTTAACTCTTAAGAGCGGTGCTATGGATTGCCGCGTCGCTACGCTCCTCGCAATGACGAGGTGGTGGGCTGCGCGCTATTTTAATGCGCCGCCGCTGCCTCAGTTTCTTTCAAGCCTTTTGAGGCTTCTTGGCGCAGATCGGCCCAGATTTCCGCAACATAAGCGGCGAATTTTTCCGAGCCGACCATTTCGGATGAGCGTGGACGGGGCAGGGTGATTTCGACCACGCGTTTGATCCTGCCCGGCCGGAAGGTCATGATCAACACACGGTCCGACAATTGCACCGCTTCCGCAATATTATGCGTGATGAGCAATGTCGTCTGTTTCAACTGCTGTTGGATTTGCACGACCTTGTCGCCGAGCAACAGACGCGTCTGTTCATCAAGTGCGGCAAAGGGCTCATCCATGAGCAGAATGCGCGGCTGAAAGGCGAGCGTGCGCGCAATGGCAATGCGCTGGCGCATGCCGCCTGACAATTCCGATGGGAAATGATTTTCAAATCCGGTCAGGCCGACAAGATCGAGCAATTCATGCGCACGCGCATGGCGCTTGTCTTTCGGCACGCCCGCAGCCTCAAGCGGAAAGGCGACATTGTCGAGCGCGGTGCGCCAGGGAAATGTCGATTCTTCCTGAAACACCATGCCGATTTCCGGCTGGCATCCGCGCACGGGTTTTCCGTCGAGCAAAATCGAGCCGTCATATTCGGTGATCAGCCCGCCGATCATATTCATCAGCGTCGATTTTCCGCAGCCGGACGGGCCGATGATGGAAATGAACTCGCCCTGTTGAATATTGAGCGAGACATCGTCCACGGCGGTGACCGTGCCTTTTCCTGTCTCGAAATGTTTCGAGACATTTTGAATGCTCAGCGCAGGGGTCATGTTTTCCATCATTTGCGCTCGACAGGTTTGACCAAGGCGTTCGACATGCCGGAATCATAACCGGGCTCGACACGCACATCGACAATGACCGTCTCTCCACGTCCATAGGCTTCCATCGCCAGCGAGATGACTTCGTTCAGATCAGCAATGTCGCGCACCGGGCCAAAGCCGGTTGCGCCTTGCGCGCGTGCCAGCATGGCAAGATCAATATCGGGCGCCGCAATCTGCTGGCCGATCCATTTATTTTCAACCGGACGGTCGCGCATTTTGGCGACGCGCTCTTGATGGACTTCATCATTATAGAAAGAGCGATTATTGGCGACGAAAATGATCATCGGCAGGCCGTAATGAACGGCGCTCCAAATGGCGGTTGCCCCCATGAGGAAATCGCCGTCGCCCAGAATGGCGAGCGCAATACGATCAGACCCTTTCAACGCGAGTGCCGAGCCCGCGCATGTGCCGGGGCCAGAGCCGATGCCACCACCGCCATCCGTGCCCAGAAAATCGAGCGGATGTTCGACATCCCACATATGCCCAGCCCACGAGAGCGGATGGCGCATGAGGCTTGTCTTCTTGCCCTTGAAAGCTTTGCGCACCGCATTGGCGAGCATGGGCACAGTGAGCGGCTTGCCTGTTTCGCCTTCTGGCAATGTGATGGGTGCAGCCTTCTGCCAACCGCTCCACACATCGCCCTTCTTATGCGCGGTAAGTTCTGTGTTGAGGGCGGCAATCGTCGTGTCGGGATCAGCGACAAGATAAAGATCGGCAGGCGGCAGGCCCTGATGATCCATGCTCCAACCATTGTGCAAATATTGGTCGAGCGTGACGTTGACGATTGTCGCTGTGGCATCTTTCTCGCCATAGGCGCTCTTCAGTGTGCCGGCGAGATCGACCCAGTCAAACGCGACAATCACATCGGCTTCGCGGATAAGATTGCACGCGGCCTCGCTCGGGAAGGTTGAGGGCGGGGCGGCGTGTAGCGCATGTGTCGTCGGGAATGCGCCGGCGATCTTCATGTCGGTTAGCACAAGCGCACCGAGTTTTTCGGCGAGCGCAATTCGGGCCGCCCAGTCTTTTTCAGAACGCGAGACGCGGCCGATCATCAGCAAAGGCTTTTTGGCTTTGGCGAGACGCGCGGCCGTATCTTTCAACAAAGCTTGCGGCGGATCAGCAGGTGCGGGCGCGGCAAAGCGCGCAATATCGGGGATCTTGGGTGGATGTTCCAAACGCATTTCTTGGAGTGCTGCATCAAGACAGACATAGACCGGCCCACGCGGCGCGGTTTGTGTGATCTGCCAAGCGCGCAAAATGCTTTCAATCGCGGATGCAACGGAGGCTGGCTGATCATCCCATTTCGTATAATCGCGGATCAGCGCGCCTTGATCTTTGGACGTGTGGATCCAGTCAATCCACGGGCGGCGCTTGGAGGCATCCACGGGGCCTGTTGCGCCCAGCAAAAGGAGCGGAGCACGATCACACCAAGCGTTGAAGACCGCCATGGTCGCATGCATCAGGCCGACATTGGAATGAACAATGGCGCAAAGAGGCGCGTCTTTTACCTTGGCCCAGCCATGCGCAATGGCGACAGCGCTTTCCTCATGCAGGCAGAGCAGCATTTGCGGATCGCGATTGCCCAGACGATTGACGAGTGAATCATGCAAGCCGCGATAGGACGCGCCGGGATTGAGCGCGACATAGGGCAGGCCCAATTGGCGCATCAAATCTGCAACAATGTCCGAGCCCCAGACGCCATTGTCGGAGGAGGGAACTGGCTTCTCGATCTCTTGGCTCATGTTCTGTCTTTCGTCAGGCGTCGTGTGTTGGGGCCGGGCAGGCGGATGATTGAACCGATGAGCATATTGCCCAATCCGGCGAGGGCGAAGATGACGATCAGGATTGCCATCATGGTGGGAATATCAAAACGCGCATAGGCCTGCATGGCGGCGTGGCCGAGGCCTTTGTTCGACAATTTGATTTCAGACAGAAGCGCGCCGACGGTCGCTATGCCAAAGCCCAAACGCAGGCCTGTGGAGATGGGCGGCACAAGTGCTGGCAGATAAATCATGCGCACGCGCTGCATGAGCGAGAGATTAAGTGTTTGTCCGACGCGCAAAAACATCGGGTTCATGCCGCGCACGCCCGCTGCCAGCGAAAGCGTCATCGGGAAGAAGCAGGACAAAGCAGCCAGCGAGATTTTTGAGCCGACGCCAATGCCAAAGAGAATGAGCAGGATCGGCAGAAAGACCACTTTCGGTGTGGCGGCGAGATATTCGATGACGGGTTCGAAAATCTGGCCGCTATAGCGGTTCATGCCCAGTGCCAAGCCAACGATCACGCCAACCAGTGAGCCAATGCCAAAGCCTGCGAGAATTTCAAAAAGCGTGACGCTGAAATGGCCCCAGAAGACCGGATCTCCCGAGAGACGGATGAGCGATTTGCCGATGAACCATGTGGAGGGCAAAACGCCTTTGAAGAAAAGCCCCGACGCGCCGGCGGCTTCCCAGAGGGCCAGCAAGAAGAGCGCCGCGCTGACGCGGTAAAGGGTGACGCGCGAGATCATCTCGTTTGCAACAGCCATGTTTCGAGCCTTGCCGTGAACCAGAAGAAACAAGCGCTGCATAAAACCACAAACAGAATGGCGGCATACATGCCGGCCACTTCAAAGCGATCGCCGAGTTCGGCAATCATCAAGCCCATGCCGCCAAAGCCGATCAGATATTCCACGCCCACCACATTGATCAGCGCGAAAACAAGACCGAGCCGCAGGCCTGTGAAAATGGTTGGTAGAGAAGCTGGCATCATGATCAGTCGAATATGCTGCCAGCGCGTCAGATTGAATGTGCGCCCGACATTGATGAGCACGGGCGGCACATGGTCGAGCCCTTCTTTGGTTTTCAGAATGATCGGCGGCAACACCGCTACCGCGCCCATGGCGATAATGGTGGACGCATTGCGCCCGAAGAGCACCAGAAAGAGCGGAAAGAGCAGAACGAGCGGAGCGGCCGCAATCGCGGCGAACCAATCGGTAAAAGCGCGGCCGGCATTTTTATTATGATGCAGCCACCAGCCGATGATCATGCCAAGCGCCGCGCCAATGCCAGAGGCGGCAAAGACTTGGCCGAAGGTGCGTAAGAAACGCGTTACCAATTCATTGTCGTGATAGAGCAGGCCAATCGCGGGCACGACTTCAGAGGGCGGCGGCGCAATGAAGCGGCTGACCATCCCCATGCGCGAGGCCCATTCCCACGCGCCAAGCAACACGGCGAAAAACGCCATGCGCGCGATGATCGGCGGCGGTCTGAGAATGGACGTGATCATGACGGGCAAAGGCCCGGCCGGAGCCGGGCCGTCATCTTATTTCTTGGGAACAAGAATATCGAAGAGCCCGGCAATTTCTTTTTCATCCATCGGTTTTGGGATGAATTTGAAATCGACAGCCTGTTGCAACGAGACCTTCAGGCCGCGCACATCATAGGGCTGCATGGCTTCCTTCGGATAAAAGCCGTTGCGCGATTCCAGTGCGACCGCACGCGGCACTTCTGCGCTTTCGGCGAAATAATCGATCGCCTTGTCATTGGCATAAGACCATTCGAGCGATTTGATATAGGCTTCCGAGAATTTTACGAACAAGGCGCGCTTGGTTTTCAGCGAATCCGCATTGGCGAAATTCACACGCACAGTCGTGTCGCGGATTTCTTCGAGATCATTGCCCTTGGCGACAATATTGATTTTGCCCGCTTTGAGATCTTCCACGCCAAACGGTGGCACGGCCCAGCCAATATCAATCTGGCCGGACATGACTTGCGTGTAAGTGGAGGGAATACCGCCTGTCGCTGTCGGCTTGCCTTTGATTTTGGCTTGATCCAGCAGCGAGAGCGCCAGCAGATGGCTTGACGAACCGGCTGCTGAATAGCTCATCGTTTTGTCGGTGGCATCCTTGATCGATTTGATGTTCTTGTCGGCGCGCGCATACCAGTAAATATCGGGTGAGCCGGTCATGGCAGAGGAAATCACGCGCACAGGCGCGCCTTTCGCATAGGCGCCGATTAGGCCCAGAAGGCCTGTCTGCATAGCAACGTCGACGGAGCCCGAGATGACAGCCTGCACGGTGGCAGCACCGCCCGCCGTATAGCTGATTTCAATATCAAGACCGGCCTCTTTGAAAATGCCGGCCTTCACGCCGAATTCGACAATGCCCGTGTCCCAATTGCCCTTCTGCGGCAGGGCGACTTTCAAGGTCTCGGCGAAAGCTGTTCCCGACAAAAATGTCGTCAGCGTTGCGGCCAGCACAAAATGCTTGCGCATGCTCATATCCTCCCCGGCGGCCATTGCTTTGGGGGCCGCTCAAGAGAGATCGGACCACAGGTTGCGGGGGGATGCAATCTGGTCCCCCCGCGAGCCTGTGGGCGAGGCTCAGGGGCGCGCCAGAGCCGCCCAGACCCGGCAGGGTGTGAAGGGAATGTCGAGCTTTTCCACGCCGGCGGGGTGCAGGGCGTCGAGCACGGCATTGACCATGGTGGGCACCGCCCCGGTCGTGCCGGCTTCCCCCACGCCTTTGACCCCCAAAGGATTATTGGGGGAGGGCACCGAATGATCGAAGAGGCGGAAGGCCACAAAATCGCCCGCGCGCGGCATGGCGTAATCCATGAAAGAGCCGGTGATCAATTGCCCGCTCTGGGTGTCATAGAGGCATTGCTCGGACAGCACCTGGCCAAGCCCCTGCACAATGCCGCCGTGCACCTGACCTTCGATCAGTGTGTGATTGATCGCGACCCCGCAATCATCCACCGCGACATAATCGAGAAGCGCAATCTCGCCTGTCTCAGGATCGACCTCGACTTCGGCCACATGCGCGCCGCCGGGGAAGGTGACGTGGATTTTCATCTCGCCTTGTGCGTCGAGTGCTCCGGGATTCTCGCGCGCCAGATCGTAAAGTGCGACGGAGAGATCTGTGCCACGCACCGCATAGCGGCCCTCAACGAATTCGAGATCATCTGCATTGGCTTCCAGATGTTTGGCCGCCAGATCGCGACCCTTACGCACCACGTCTTGCGCCGCCTGGAACAGAGCTGAGCCTTGCAGCATGGTGGAGCGTGATCCAATCGTGCCGTCGCCAGACAGCATTGGGCCTTCGGGATCACTGGAGCGATTTTCAATCGTCAGCGGATTGGTGCCGAAAATCTTGGCGACAATTTCCGGATAGGTGGTTTCATGTCCCTGTCCGCTCGGGCCCGAGGTGGAATAGAGAATAGGATTGCCGCTGTCGCCGAATTTGATCGCGCCTTGTTCGGCCGATGAACGCCCTGCGCCCGAAGGCTCGACGAACATGGACAAAGCAATGCCGCGCAATTTGCCGCGCTTGGCAGATTCCGCGCGGCGCGTTTCGAAATCACTCCAGCGGGATTCTTTGGCCGCTATGTCGAGCAGCCCCATCGGATCGCCAGAATCATAAACAGAGCCAAGCGGCGTGGTGAAAGGAAAAGCGTCTTTGGTCAGCAGATTTTGACGACGCAAAGCAATGCGGTCGCGGCCTGTGTCGCGCGCAGCCTGATCGACAAGGCGCTCCAGCAAATAAGACACATTGGGACGGCCCGCACCACGATAGGCCGTGGTGGGCGTCGTATTGGTGAGCACAATCTGATGGCGCCCGTAAATATGCGGGATTCTATAGAGCCCCGCCACATGTGAACGCGGCGGCATGGTGTTGATGAGCGGGCCTGCTTGCGAAAGATAGCTGCCGCCATGCACCAGCCATTTCACGCGGATGGCGACAAACTTCCCATCCTTGTCGAGCCCCAATTCGCCAAAGAGTTTTCCAGCGCGTGCATGGTGGTCGGAAACAAAAGTTTCTGCGCGCGTGCCCGGCCATTTCACCGGACGCTTGATTTTTTGCGACGCCAGCATGAGCGCGCAATATTCGGCATAGCCTTCGGTGCGCACACCAAAGCCGCCCCCGACATCTTGCGCGTGAACAATGATCTTCTCAGCCGCAACGCCCGTGCCCGAGGCCAGACTGTCGCGCATCAAAGTCATGCCTTGGGTCGGTACATACAGATGAAAGCGCTCTGTCTCGGAATCAAAAGAAACGATGGCTGATTTTGGCTCCATCGGATTGCCGATGAGGCGCGGCAAATCCAAGGCAACGCGTGTCACATGAGCGCAGGCAGCCAGAGCCGCTTGCGTTTCGTCTTCTTGGCCATAGTCGAAATCAAAAGCGAGATTGGTGCCCAGATCCGGATAGAGCAGCGTGGCGTTAGGCAGCAATGCGCTATCCAGATCGATCACGGCCGGTAGATCGCGATAATCAACGACGATCGCCTCAAGAGCGGCTTGCGCTTGTGCATGGGTTTGCGCCACCACCAGCGCGACCTCTTGGCCGACATAGCGCACACGATCTTCGGCGAGGACTTGGCGACGCGGATTTTTGATCATCTGCCCGCCGCGTCCCGGATAGGCCGCGAGCTGGAAGGGCGAACCAAAGCCTGCCGCTTTCGTGTCGGCTCCTGTCAAAACAGCGAGCACACCGGGTAAAGCGAGAGCTTGGCTGATATCAATGGAGAGAATTTCCGCATGCGCACGGTCAGAGCGCAGGAAAAGCCCGATGGTTTCGTTGGGGAGGCTGCGATCGGCTGCATAGAGGCCCTTGCCGGTGAGCAGGCGCGCATCTTCGCGCCGTCCCTTAAATCCGCTGCCCATCGAAACTCTCCCGTAAGGTGATCCGTCTTTGTACTTGAATTTTGGGGTGTAGGTGGGCTTTCTTCAAGTCAGGCTTGTGCTCGTTTCGGACCGTCCCCAACAAAGCAGGGAACGTGTGGGTTGTTTTGATGAGGCCATCATCAGGGTCCATCGGGTGCGCTGGCTGGGGAGGTTGTGTGTTTCTGCGGTCATCCATCACTTTGCATCGCGCGCTTGTGGCGGCGGCGATCATCATTCCGGCTGTGACCTTTATGGCGGCGGCCTTGGAAAATCGTCGCGCTGTTTTGCGCGAAGGTGAAAATTCGGTCCTGCGCACCGCTGCCATTTTGGATGAACATGCGCGCAAAGTTTTCGACACGGTCGATTTGTTGCTGGGCCGGGTTGATGATCATCTGCATCACATGCTGGGGAATGATCTCGCCCAAAAAGCTGGCAGTGATTTTTTGCGCGCCATCAAAGCGCCTTTGCCACAAGCGGTGTCGGTCTGGGTCTCAGACCACACGGGCAAGATTTTGGCGGGCAGTCAGGATTGGGACCCCAATGTCTTGATTTCTGATCGATCATTTTTTGCCGTTCACGTGAAGGGCAGTCGGCGTACCGAAATCAGCGAGGCTTTTGTCGGGCGCGCCACCAATGTGGCGTCTGTCGCTGTAAGCCGCGCGCGCGTTGATAAGAGTGGCGCTTTTGATGGCATTATCCATGTGTCTGTCAGCCCCGATTATTTTGCCGGTGTCTTTCGTGAAGCAGCGCCCGAAGGCAATCATCTGGCGATGTTGATGCGGACGGATGGATCCGCATTGGCGCTTGATCCGCCACGCCGTCCTTTCCCCAAATTTGCACCAGACGAAGCCTTGATGCGCCAGATCGCATCAGCGCCCGAGGGTGGCATATTTCGCGGGCCATCGCCCATTGATGGTGTGAATGGTTTTTACGCTTACAGACGCGTGGCGCCTTACGATCTTTATGTTGTCTTCGGCCAGTCGCATGAAGCACTGGCGATGCGCTGGTTTGCCAGTCTGCGTCTTTATGGCGCTGTGGCGGCTTCGGCTTCGATCTTTCTGCTTGTTCTGTCTCTCTTGGCTTTGCGACGCGTGCAAGCCGAGCAGGAGGCTCTGCGGCTTTTGAGCATTCAAAGTGAACAGCGCTTGGCCGCCGAACAGCGTTTATTCCAATCGCAGAAGCTTGAGAGCATCGGCCAGCTCACGGGCGGCATTGCGCATGACTTCAATAATCTGCTCTCTGTTGTGCTTGGCAACCTCAGTCTTTTGGGGAAATTCGTGCGCGGCAATGAGCGGGCTGAGCGTTTGCTTGAGCGCGCCGTGCAGGGCGCGGAACGCGGCGCGACTTTGACGCAGCGCCTGCTCGCTTTCGCGCGCCGTCAAGAATTGGCGCCACAAGTGGTAGATGTCGCGCGATTGGTGCGCGGCGTGATGGATCTTTTGCGCTCGACCTTGGGGGGCGATGTTGAAATTGTCGCTGATCTCGACGGCGACGTCCCGCCCGCTTTGATTGACCCCAACCAGCTCGAATTGGCCATTCTCAATCTCGCCGTCAATGCGCGCGATGCGATGGCACAAGGTGGGCGCATCATCATTCTGTTGCGCGCGGCTGATCTTGCCGACAGCAATGATCTGGCTTTGCCTGCGGGGCAATATGTGTGCCTGTCCATGACCGATAATGGCACGGGTATGGATGCGCAGACTTTGGCGCGCGCGAGCGAGCCTTTCTTCACCACCAAAGATGTGGGCAAAGGCACGGGCCTTGGATTGTCCATGGTGCATGGCTTGACCATTCAATCGGGCGGCGCCTTTCGTCTGGAGAGTGAACAAGGGCAGGGCACACGCGCAGAAATTTGGCTGCCACGTGCGCAAAATGTGGGGGCTGTTGCTGCGCGCGCATCGCAGCCTGCGCCGGGCGCGCGCCGTGGCGCACGTCTTCTGGTTGTCGATGATGATGAATTGGTGCGCCATTCAACGGCCGATCTGTTGACCGACCACGGCTGTATTGTGGTGCAGGCGGCGTCTGCTGCTGATGCTTTGGGTCTTCTTGAGACCAGTGATTTTGATCTTTTGGTCACGGACCTGGTCATGCCGGGCATGAGTGGCGTCGATCTCTTGCGCCATGTGGCGCGTTTGCGCCCGCAATTGCCGGCCCTTGTCGTGACGGGCCATTCGCAAGAGGCGGGCGACGTGCCAGCCCATGTGCCGCGCCTGTCAAAACCCTTTAGCGAGAGCGAATTGGCCCAAGCCGTGGCGAGACTCTTGTCTGTGGAGCCAATCCGGTCTTGAAGCACTGCGGCGCATTAGTTAGAAGCGCCGCAGGCTTTAACCCTGGACCCGCCCGGCATGTCGCATCAAAATCCTGCCGCCTATCGTCCGGACATTGACGGGCTTCGCGCGCTTTCCATCATTCTGGTCGTCATGTTCCATCTGCGCGTTGGTTTTACGCGCGGAGGCTATATTGGTGTCGATGTCTTCTTCGTTATTTCGGGCTTTTTGATCACCGGCCTGATTGCCAAGGAAGCGCAAACATCTGGGTTCAGTTTTGCGCGCTTTTACGAGCGGCGCATTCGCCGTCTCTTCCCGGCTTTGTTTGCAGCTTTTCTCGCGACGACCTTTGTCTCGTGGTGGATTCTCTTTCCTGTCGAACTGGAATCCTATGGTCGGCAATTGGCTTCGGCCATTGGTTTTGCCGCTAATCTTTTCTTCTACGCTGGCGCTGGTTATTTCGCCGATGATTCCGCGATGCAGCCTTTGCATCACACGTGGTCGCTGGCGGTTGAAGAGCAATTCTATCTTTTCTTCCCCGTGCTTCTCTTGCCACTCTTGCGTCTGCGCGGGCGCACACTTGTGAGCGTTCTTTGGTTTCTGGCCATCCTGTCCTTTGGTCTCAGCGTCTATTGGATGCGTCAAGACAATCAGGAAGCAGCTTTCTATCTTCTGCCGGCGCGCGCTTGGGAACTTTTGCTTGGCGCCTTGGTCGCTTTGAACGGCGTGCCCGCACTTCCCAATCGTCATTGGCGCAATGGTGTGTCGGTGCTGGGCGTGGTTGCCATTATCGCTGCAGCAGGCGCTTTCAATAAGAACGTGGCTTTTCCCGGCTGGAGCGCGCTTGTGCCTTGCTTTGCGGCGGCACTGATCATTCATACGGGGCGCGAGCGGGACACATGGGTTTACCGCGCTTTTTCCATGCGAGGAATTGTGCTGATCGGTTTGGCATCTTATTCCATCTATGTCTGGCATCAGCCGATCATCGTATTGTGGAAGTCGCGCTTCGATATTTATCTGTCCGTGTCGGATCGTTTGATTTTGGGCGCTTTGTCGCTGGCCATTGGCTTTGCCTCATGGCGTTTCATTGAACGCCCCTTCCGATATGGCACGCTGTTGCCCACGCGCCGCGCTGCTTTTTGGGGCGCGGGAGCTGCGATGGCCAGTGGTCTGGCCATCGCTGGTGTGCTTGTGGCAGCACAGGGTTTTGAAAGCCGCTTTCCCGAAGAGGCTCGCCGTCTGGCAACTTGGAAATATGTCGGGCCTGAGACTGATTTTTCCAAAGCGCGTTGCTTCATTGGTCGCGCGCAAGCCGCTTATCCGCGCGTTGATGATCTGTGCGTGGAGATTAAACCGGGCAAGAAAAACTTTTTGCTTATTGGTGACAGTCATGCGGGCCATTGGATTACGGCTTGGCGAGAAGCGTCTCCTGATCAGGCCAATTTGATGCTGGCCTCTGCCTCTGGATGCAAACCTATTCTGCATGATCCAGCCGGCGCACCGCGCTGTCGCGCGGTGATGGAATGGGCGTTCCGCGAGTTTCTGCCCAAGAACCGGCTTGATGGCATCATCATCTCGGCCAATTGGGTCATGTCGGATGTAGCGCGCGTGCCCGAGACTGTGCGTTTTCTGAAACAATATGCCGACAAGATCTATGTTGCTGGTCCTGTGCCGATCTATTTCGATACGGTGCCGCGTCTCTTGCTGCGCTCACTCTTGTTCAAAGATGAGGGGCTGATTGATCGACGCCGCGATCCGGCCCGTTTCCCGCTCGACAAAGCTTTGGCGGAAGCTCTGCGCAATGAGCCCGTGACCTATCTGTCGATGATCGACACTTTGTGTGAAGAGCGCTCATGCCTCGTGCGCACGCCAGACGGCGAGCCGATGCATTTTGATTATGGGCATGTCACCCATAAGGGCGGTCTCGAAGTCGCGCGTCGTTTGCGTTTGCGCAACGCTTTCCCGCTCGACTGAGACGCGTTGGCCTATCGCATATGTTCGCTGGCGAGCTCGACGAATTCGCTCGCGCGTTCACCCCAGACCGTGACGCCTGAGCCGAAGCGCACATCGACGCGCTCGGGCAGGCCCGGCTGCGGGGCGCGGTAGCGCGCCAAAACCCATCCAGATAAATCTTCCCCGACGCGCCAATTGGCTTGCGCCTTGGAGCCGGGTTTAAATTTCACGCGGGCTCCTCGATCCATGGCTGATCTCCCGAAAAGATGACGCGAAATGCAGAGCAAGGTTAGCCATGCAACCTCGCGGGAGTCGTGCCTGAAGGGGCGTCTTTCGCCTCAAATTGGCGCCGTTCTGCTCAATTTTCGAGCGGGGTCAGATGTCGCATGGTGCGCCACATCCAATGACCCAAGATGAGGCCAATCCAAGCCCCCGCACTCGACCAGACGAAGCCTGCAACTTCGCCTGTGCGACCGGGAATCCAGAGCTGGGCTATTTCTACCGCGCCGCTGAGCCAACACAGGCCCACAGCAGCCATAAGCACGGACATGCGACCACGGGCACCCGGCGGAAAGATAGCGCCTGTCATGGCATAGGCGAAGAAATGCTCAAGGTGGCCGGATGCGCCTGTGTGGGGTCGCATCGTGCCGGGCACCAGCGAGAGATAGAGGATCAGCATCACGCAGAGCCAGAAGGCGGGCGGCGACAGGCGTGCGATGAGATCAGTCAATGGTTTCATGTGACTTGTGATGGCGCGAGACGCGCGCGGCGGCAAGGGCCTCTGCCGCCAGCACATTGCGCTTGGTCTTTTTTCAAGGACCGTGGCGGCAGAGCCCATCACGGCCCGCCGAGAGTTACGACACCATATTTCATGGATTCGGTCGCGCCAGCTTTCACGCACAGATCTGATATCCACATGGAAAGTGGAACAGTTTTGACGCGGCCTCATTGAAAGCCTTCATCCCAAGGAGGACCTGATGTCAGACAATCTCGGATTTCTGCTGTTCTTATGGATCGTGGGCGCGCCGGCGATAGGCTTGGTGATCGACGCCTATGTCTATGGCTCACACCGCCGCCCAAGTCGGCGTGAACAAGCTGACAGCACGCCGTCCATGCGCTCGCCAACGGCTTGAGTGCCTCTGGCCAAAATGGGGGAGGAGAGAAGTGAGGGGTGGTGCCGGATGAGGGGATTGAACCCCCGACCTTCGGTTTACAAAACCGCTGCTCTACCGCTGAGCTAATCCGGCGACGGGCGAACCCGCGGGGCATTGGCTACCAGCACAAGGCCGGGCTTGCAATAATCTTATGCGCTCTCAACAAAAAAGGCCCCGCAAAAGCGGGGCCTTTCTCGTCGGTTTGGGCTTTCGCGGCTTATTCGCCCGCGAAAATGTCGCGATCTTTGGTTTCCGGCATGAAGATCAGGCCGATGACGAAGGTCATGAGCGCCACCACAATCGGGTACCAGAGGCCGGCGAAAATATCGCCGGTTGCCGCCACGATGGCGAAGGCCGTCGGGGGCAGGAAGCCGCCGAACCAGCCGTTGCCGATATGGTAGGGCAGCGACATGCCAGTGTAGCGAATGCGCGTCGGGAAGAGTTCGACGAGCAGAGCAGCAATCGGGCCATAGACCATCGTCACGTAGAGCACGAGAACGAAGAGCAGGCCGATGACCGTCAGGCCGCGGCTATCGCCAAGCAGGCCGCCAATGGTCGGCTGCTTCAGGATTGTCGCATCACCCACGCTCGGGTAGCCAGCTTCAACGGTCGTCGCCACAATGTTCTTGGCGAAGTCAGCATTGAAGAGAACTTCCTTCGTGCCAACCATGACCTTCGTGGCTGAACCAGCAGCCCCGTCAGCGCGCTCATATTTGATCGAGGTCTGTGCCATCACGCGGCGGGCCACATCGCAGCCCTGCGTGAAGGTGCGCACACCCACGGGATCAAACACATTGCCGCAAGTGGCCGGATCAGCGATCAGCGTCACCTTCACTTTTTCATGCGCCGAGATCAGCTTCGGATTGGCGAGCTCGGCCACTTTCCCGAAGAGCGGGAAATAGGTGAGGGCCGCAATCAAGCAGCCAGCGAGCAGGATCGGCTTACGGCCGATCTTGTCCGACAGCGAGCCGAACACGATGAAGAACGGCGTGCCGAGCAGCAGCGAGAAGGTGATGAGAAGATTGGCGGTGGTGCCATCGACCTTCAGCGTCTGGGTGAGGAAGAAGAGCGCGTAGAACTGGCCCGTATACCAAACCACAGCCTGGCCGGCGGTGCCGCCGAGCAGAGCGATGATCGCGACCTTCAGATTGTCCCAGCGACCGAAAGCTTCACCAATCGGTGCTTTCGACAGCGTGCCTTCGTCCTTCATCTTCTGGAAGGCCGGCGATTCATTGAGCTGGAGACGAATCCAGATCGAAACGAGCAGCAGGACAACCGAGACGAGGAAGGGAACGCGCCAACCCCAGGCAGCGAAATCTTCCGGCGACATGCTGAGGCGCAACGTCAGAATGACGAGCAGCGAAGCAAAGAGACCAACGGTCGCTGTCGTCTGAATCCACGATGTGTAGAAACCACGACGCGAGTTGGGCGAATGTTCAGCAACGTAAGTTGCCGCACCACCATATTCACCGCCCAGCGCCAGGCCTTGGGCCAGACGGCAGAGGATGAAGCCGACAGGTGCCAGCATGCCAATCGAAGCCGTGCTCGGCAGCAAGCCAACCACGAAGGTGGCAAGACCCATCAGCGTCATGGTGACGAGGAAGGTATATTTGCGGCCGATCAAATCGCCGAGGCGACCGAAAACGAGAGCGCCGAAGGGACGAACTGCGAAGCCCGCAGCAAAGCCCATCAGTGTGAAGATGAAATTCGCGGTCGGGTCGGTGCCCGGTCCGAAATTGGCCGAAATATTCGCCGCGAGTGAGCCGGCGAGATAAAAGTCGTACCATTCGAAGACGGTGCCGAGCGACGAAGCCAAAATGACTTTACGCTCTTCTGCCGTCATAGGCCGCACGGCATGGCCGGCGTGCGCTGAAGCGAGACTCATGTGGACCCCTCGGGTTTCCTGTTAGCGTGAGGCGCTGCGGTTGGTCCGCAAACGTCCCCGGTGACTTTGTCCGCTCCTAAGAGACGGAGGGCCGCTTTGGGCGACTGTCACAAGCTATGTGATGCGATGCGGGAGAGGGGAACGTGGTAAAAGGTATAAGACTTTTGAAAAGGAGCTCTGAAATCGGCTAATTGGCATGCCTTTGATTGATTTATTTTGCGGCGCACAACTTAAATAGCGCCTTGTTCTGAGGCTCTTCTTGTCATTCTGGACATGGGGCGCGCCGCCAAATGCTGCATATGCGAAGACCTGACGTCTTTCGCTTCGTGTTCAGCATGTACCTTCGTCTAGTTTCGGAAAAGCCCGATCAATCGCTGAGTTTCATGCGGGTGATGGTTAATGCCACCGCGCAGGCATTCGACACATTGAGGCTTTTGATGGCGCCTGGCATGTCGATGCGCGCCAGCACGTCGCAATTTTCGCGTGACAGGCGGCGCAGGCCTTTGCCTTCAGCGCCCAAGACGAGGGCTAGCGGACGCGAGAGCACTTCTTCTTCAAGCGAACGCGGTCCCTCGGAATCCAGACCCACACGCAGATAGCCGCGTTGCCCGAGATTTTCGAGCGCACGCGCCAGATTGGTGACGGTCACAATCGGCACATGTTCGAGACCACCCGATGCCGTTTTGGCAAGCACGCCTGTAAGGGCAGGCGAGTGGCGTTCTGTTGTGACAATCGCATCCAGTCCGAAAGCGGCGGCTGTCCGCACAATCGCGCCGACATTATGCGGATCGGTGACTTGATCGAGAACGAGAATGAATCCTTTTTCCGGCAGATCTTCAATGTCGAGATCTTCCAGATGACGCGCTTCAATCAGCACGCCTTGATGCACGGCATCTTGCGGCAAGCGCTGTGCGATTTGTTCGGGCGTTGCGATTTCGGCTTGCAAATTTTTTGCAGAAATTTCGCCAGCGAGTTTTTCGGCTGCGGCATCTGTGGCCATCACGCGCAAAACTTTGCGCCGCTCAGAGCGCAAAGCTTCGCGCACGGCATGGTAGCCCCAGATCAGCGCAATATCGGCTGGTAATTTCGGCTGGCTTGCACGCGCGGGTCCACGCGGACCACGGAAGGGTGCGCGGTCGCTGCGATTGCCGGAGGTTTCACGCGGTTCGCGCTGTTCGCGCGGCTCGCGCGGCTTGTAGGGCTCACGTTGTTCGCTGGTCTTGTTCGCCCCGCGACGCTCGACAGGACGGTTGCCCTCACGTGGTTGAAAGGGGTGGCCCTCGCTACGTTCGGGTCGGCGGTCTTTGGAATGGGGGGGTCGCTTGCGGCTCATCCAGCCTGTGTGTCGCAAAAGCGGGCGGGACGCAATGAGCAAGCCATGGTGACCTTCGAAAGGGGGCCTGAGCCGGGCTTTTTGGGTTGACAGTCGGGCGCGCTGTCACCATAAGCGCCCCACGGATTGGCCCCGTGTTCGCGCGGGGCTTTTTCTTGAGTGGGCGTAAAGCCCCTCGGCGGGGGAATGTCCCGAGCGGCAAAGGGGGCGGACTGTAAATCCGCTGGCTTAGCCTTCGCAGGTTCGAGTCCTGCTTCCCCCACCATTCTCCCTCTTCGTTTTCGCCTTTTAGGCTTCGACTGCGTCAGACTTGATATTGCTCATCCCTCAACAGGCTGCGCGACGAGTTTGATGCCAAGTGCACCACAGACTTTCTGGATTGTGTCGAAACGCGGCGCGCTGTCAGCGCGCAAGGCCTTGTACAAAGCCTCGCGTGTGAGGCCTGTTGATTTGGCAATATCGGACATGCCGCGCGCCCGTGCGATATCGCCCAGCGCTGCGGCGAGCAGCGCACCATCGCCATCTTCAAGCACAGCCGTCAGATAATCCGCCATGGCCTGATCATCTGTCAGATAATCGGCAGCGTCGAATTCGGGCAAGCTGGTGATCTTGATCGGCTTTGACATGGCTCTACTCCTCAAGCCGTTTTGCGCGCTCCAGCGCGATGTCTATATCGGCTGATTGCGTTGATTTATCGCCGCCACCCAG
>CANGFE010000017.1 GCA_947453155.1 Beijerinckiaceae bacterium
GGAAGTCAATGTCTGATCTTCTCCAGCTCGACAACATCGCCGCCGGTTATGGCGAAGCGCAGGTGTTGCAGAATATTTCCTTCTCGCTGAAGGAAGGCGAGGCGCTCGCCTTGCTCGGCCGCAATGGCACGGGTAAGACGACGCTGATCAACACGATCATCGGCCTCACGCGCCGCCGCGCGGGCACAATCCATCTCGCTGGCGCTGATGTGACGAAACTGCGTCCCGATCAACGCGCCATGGCTGGCATCGGCTGGGTGCCGCAAGAGCGCAATATTTTCCGCTCGCTGACGGTCGAAGAAAATATCACGGCTGTTGCCACCAAAGGCCCGTGGACGCTGGAGCGCATCTATCAAATGTTCCCGCGCCTCGCTGAGCGCAAGCGTAACCTTGGCACGCAATTGTCAGGCGGCGAGCAGCAAATGCTCGCGGTCGGCCGCGCGCTGGCGCTCAATCCGCGTGTGCTTCTGCTCGATGAGCCGCTGGAAGGCCTAGCGCCCATCATTGTCGATGAACTGCTGGCCGCCATTCGCCGTATTGTGGTGGAAGAGCGGATGGCCGCTATCATTGTCGAGCAAAGCGCGCGCAAGATTTTGCCGCTCACTGAGCGCGCGATCATTCTCGATCGCGGCACGATTGTGCATCAAGGCCCATCTGCCGAATTGGCCGAAGATGCGGTCAGATTAGCCAATATTATGGGAATTGCCGGAACACCCGGCGCGCATTAAGGGCGGCAACGCTCAAGCTTAAGAGGACCAAATAAAATGCAACGCACTAAGCCACCTTTCCGCGCTGATCATGTCGGCTCGCTCCTGCGCTCAGCCGCGTTGAAAGATGCGCGCATCAAACATGCGCGCGGCGATATTTCCGGCTCCGATTTGAAAGCGACGGAAGATGTCGAGATCAAGAAGGTGATCGCCAAGCAGGAAGAGATCGGCCTGCACTCGGTGACCGATGGCGAATATCGCCGCGCTTGGTGGCATTTCGATTTTCTCGGTGCGCTCGAAGGTGTTGATCTGATCGATGTTGATCAGGGCATTCAGTTTGCTGGCGTGCAAACCAAAGCTCAGGCGCCGCGCGTTGTCTCGCGTTTGGATTTTTCCGATCACCCGATGCTGGCGCATTTCCGCTTTTTGAAAGAGCACACCAAGCAAACGCCGAAAATGACCATTCCCTCGCCGTCCATGCTGCACTATCGCGGCGGCCGCAAAATGATCAACATGGGCGTCTATCCGCAGATGGAGAATTTCTATCACGATCTGGGCCAAGCCTATCGCAAGGCGGTGCATGCCTTCTATGCGGAAGGTTGCCGCTACCTGCAGTTGGACGATTGCTCCTTCGCTTATTTGTGCGATCCCGAGCAGCGCAAAATGTTGGCCGCGCGTGGCGATGATCCGACCAAGCAGGGCGAGATTTATGCGGGCATGATCAATGCTGCGATTGATGGTCGCCCGGATGATCTGGCGATCACCATGCATTTGTGCCGCGGCAATTTCCGCTCGACCTTTGTGGCGTCGGGTGGCTATGAGCCGATTGCGGATTTGCTGTTCAATCAGGTCCATGCTGATGGCTATTTCATGGAATGGGACAATGACCGCTCGGGCGGTTTCGAGCCGCTGCGTTTCCTGCCCAAGGGCAAGCATGTGGTGTTGGGTCTGGTGACCTCGAAGACAGGCGTGCTGGAAACGCGCGATGATCTGCTGCGCCGGATTGAAGAGGCGTCCAAATATGCGCCGCTCGATCAGCTCTGCCTGTCGCCGCAATGCGGTTTTGCTTCGACCGAAGAGGGCAATACGCTCGCCGAGGAAGAGCAGTGGGCGAAATTGCGCTTGGTGGTGCAAGTCGCACAGGAAGTTTGGGGGAAGTAAGCCTCTCTCACTGATGCAAGAAGGCGGGCTCAAGCCCGCCTTTTTTGTGCTCGTCATTGCGAGGAGCGAAGCGACGCGGCAATCCATGGCGCTGATGCTCAGAGATTGGCGCTATGGATTGCCACGTCGGCCTACGGCCTCCTCGCAATGACGAGGAGGGTGATGTCCTCTTTGAGCTCGTCATTGCGAGGAGCGCAGCGACGCGGCAATCCATAGCGCTGACGCTCAGAGATTAGCGCTATGGATTGCGACGTCGGCCCTATTGGGCTCCTCGCAATGACGGGGGAGTGATCGTCATGCGAGCTCTGGATAGAGATCGTGCCAATCCGGGTTCATCTCTTCGATCAGTTTGATCTTGTCATTGCGTGAGCCAGCTTTGATTTGTTTCTCGCGTGCAATGGCGTCGAGCATGTTGGATTGTGGCTCATACCATACCAACAGTTTGCATCCATATTGACGCGTAAAGCCCGCCATCAGGCTTTCACGATGCTCATAAGCGCGACGTGAGAGATCCGACGTCACGCCCGTATAAATGGTCCCGCGATAGCGATTGGCCATGATGTAAACGACTGGCTCGCGCAATGAAGCCCCTGAAGTTGATTGAAATGAAGAAATGAAAAAGCTGAGCGATATTCGATTGGCTCGTGTGTGTTCAGTCAAGTTTTGTTGGAAAGGCTGCGGCTATGGATTGCCGCGTCGCTTCGCTCCTCGCAATGACGGGGGAAAGGTGTCCACTTGGTGCTCGTCATTGCGAGGAGGCCCGTAGGGCCGACGCGGCAATCCATAGCGCTGATCTATCCCGCGCTAGCGCAGCCCTTCCCCATTGCCCCACCACCCCACGCCCCTTATAATGTTCACCATCCGAATGATTGTTCACATAGCGAACATATAAAGGAAGGCTGACATGGCCAAATTCATGGGTCTTGCCGAGGCGATTGCGCAGAATGTGCGTGATGGCGATACGGTCGCGATGGAGGGGTTTACCCACCTCATTCCTTTTGCCGCAGGGCATGAAATCATCCGTCAGGGGCGCAAGCACCTGACTCTCATCCGCATGACGCCCGATCTCATCTATGACCAGATGATCGGCATGGGCTGCGCGGATAAGCTCGTCTTTTCCTGGGGCGGCAATCCTGGTGTGGGCTCGACGCATCGCATGCGTGATGCCGTGGAAAACGGCTGGCCGAACCAGCTCGCCATCGAAGAACATTCGCATGCCGCCATGGCGAACGCTTATGAAGCAGGTGCGGCCAATCTGCCGTTTGCTGTTTTGCGCGGTTACATTGGCGTGGATCTGCCGAAGGTGAATTCGAAAATCAAAAGCGTCACTTGCCCCTATACAGGTGAAGTGCTCGCCACTGTGCCAGCACATCGCCCCGATGTCGGCATCATCCATGCACAGCGCGCGGATAAAGAAGGCAATGTGCTGATCGAAGGCATTACCGGCTGCCAGAAGGAAGTCGTGCTCGCCTCCAAGCGCACAATTGTCACGGTGGAAGAGGTGGTCGAAAAGCTCAACCCGCCGTCGTTCAATTCTGTTGTCTTGCCGCATTGGACGGTGGGCGCCATTTCCCATGTCGTGGGTGGTGCGCATCCCTCTTATGCGCAGGGCTATTACAAGCGCGACAATTCTTTCTACATTGCTTGGGACAAGATCTCGCGTGATCGCGACACATTCTTGGCGTGGATGAAAGAAAACGTCTTGGAAAAAACACCTGAAGCATTTGCTGTTCATGCGAAGAAGGGGAGCGCCTGATCATGGCCGATTTCACCCGCAATGAAATGATGACCATCGTCGCCGCACGCGCGCTCAAAAATGATGACGTGTGTTTTGTCGGCATTGGTGCACCGTCTGCCGCCTGCAATCTCGCGCGCCTCACGCATGCGCCGCAGATCACCCTGATCTATGAATCCGGCACGATCGGCACACGCCCGAACGTGCTGCCTCTCTCGATTGGCGATGGCGAGCTGTGCGAAACAGCGCTCACCACAGTGTCGGTGCCGGAAATGTTCCGCTACTGGCTGCAAGGTGGTCGCATCACCGTCGGCTTTTTGGGCGGTGCGCAGATCGATAAATTCGCCAACATCAACACAACCGTTGTGGGCGATTACGACAAGCCGAAAGTCCGCTTGCCGGGCGGTGGCGGCGCACCGGAAATCGCGACCAATTGCGGAGAAATCTTCATCACCATGGCGATGGGCAAGCGCGCGTTTTTGGACAAGCTGCCCTTCATCACATCCATGGGGCATGGCCCAACGGGCAAAGAGCGCCGCGCATATGGGACCAAGAGCAAAGGCCCAACACGTCTCATCACCGATATGTGCGTGTTTGAGCCCGATGCCGAGACGAAGGAAATGACCATCGTTTCGATCCATCCGGGCGTGACGCGCGAAGAGATTGCGGAAAATTGCGGCTGGACGCCGCGCTATGCCGCGCAGTGTGGCGAAACGCCTGCACCCACAGCCCAAGAGCTCGAAGTGCTGCGCGATATCCAAGCCCGCACCAAGGCCGCGCACGCGGCCTGATCGGGCACTCTGGCGACCCAAAAGGCGGCCCGGCGCAAGCTTGGCCGCCTTTTCTTCAACTTTCGGTGGCTTGCCCGCCTATGCAAGTCACGTCAGACTAGGGGCATCACGCTTGGGGCACGCGAGCCAATGCTAAGCCAGCAAGATCTGACTTATTCCGCCAAACAGCCGCGCCCTGAGCCGGATGAGGTGGATTATGCGCAGCGTGATTTCGTCAATCTGGTCGCGACAATTTTTCTGCTTGTCCTCGCGCTTTGTGTGTCATGGACCGTGCGCGCGGTGACAGATCAAGAACGCCAATTGCGCTGCGTGGAATCGGGCCGTCGAGATTGCGTGCAAATTGCGACGCCCCCGCAGGGCATGCGCGCTTTGCGCTAGGCGGACATCACCCGCAAGACTTTTTCAAGACCCGTTTGCATCGCGGCCAATGTCATCTGTTCGTCAGGGTAGGGCAGGTGGATGAAGCCGACGCTTGGCACAGAACTGCCGAGCGAGAGATAGAGCGTGTGATTGCAAATATAATCACCCGCATCATCTGAAATCTCGGCCTCAAGCCCCGAGCCACGCAGCACATCGACCAAGCGCGCTGCATCGACGCGCGCATGGCGCAGGCCCGGCCCTTGCGGATCAATCGTGCCCGAGGCGCGGCGCATATTCTCTGCATCAGGATGAAGCCGCGTACATTCATTGCGCGCGCGCGTTTCAACGCCAATCGTGTTGCGCTTAGTGGCCAGACCCAGATGCAAAATGGCATCGGGTTGCACCTCCTCGATTAGCGCGGCGATCCGTGCCTCTGCCTCATGCCAAGTAACGGGCAGAATACGCGTGACGAGTTCCGCGCCATCCAGCGGGCGCGCTGCGAGAGATTGCACGATGGGGGTGGTTGGATTCTCAGGCGCACCGGGGAAGGGGCCAAATCCGGTCAGTAAAAGTCGTTTCATGTGTGCATGATAGAGCCTTGCCGCATTCTCGTCACCTTTGACCTTCATTGGCTGTGACCAATGGTCCAGCTGTTGACGCGGTTAACTTTTGGGAAAGTTTTGCGCGCTTTGAACAGGGCTGAACATTTTGGGATTTTTCTTGTGACCTCGCCCGCCCGCTTCACCTCTCACAAAAGCCTCCTGCTGGTTTGCGCCTTCGCGCTGCCGGTGATGTTGGGCGGCTGCTTTGGTGGTTCCGATGCGCGCATGAGCGCATCTGCGGGTTCTATGGCGGCGCAAGCCGCTGGCGCGCGTGTGACACCGATCTTCATCGCTTCAACGCGGCGCGAAAATATCTTGGCGCAAGCCGAGAGCGCAGCAGATGGCGGCGCGCATTATGCTATCTCCATGGTCTCTGTTCCTTCGGGCCATAAACCGGGCGAGATTGAAGAGCCATCTTTCGGCAAGCCCAATCCGGAAAAGCATTTTGCGGTGCTTGGTGGCCACGGGCTTGATCCAGAAGATTTCCGCTTGCAGGTCTCAACCTATCTGTCAGGCCGCATCGGCTCGAACCGTGACGTCTTGCTCTATGTGCATGGTTTCAACACATCGCAAGACGAAGCGCGTTTTCGTCTCGCACAGCTCGCCCATGATGGCGGCTTTGGTGGTGTGGCTGTGCTTTTCACTTGGCCGTCGAAATCCGATCTCTTCTCCTATGTCTCCGACAAGGAGAGCGCCACCGCCTCACGCGATGCTTTGCAAAAGCTGATGCGTGATTTGGCGCAAGTGGAAGGTGTGGGCCGCGTGCATGTGCTCGCTCATTCCATGGGCTCGTGGCTTGCCATGGAAGCACTTCGCGAAAATGCCATTGCAGGCTCGAAAAATCTTGGCAATCGCTTGGGCGATGTGATGCTGGCGTCCCCTGATATTGATCTCTCTGTCTTCAAGACACAGATGGCGCGCCTGCAAGGTGCCAATGTTTCGATTTTTGTCTCGGCCAATGACCGCGCGCTCAATCTGTCGAGCAAGATTGCAGGTGCGCGCCCGCGTGTGGGCGCGATGGATCCGCGCAATGCCAAACAGCGCGCTGAACTCGCGCAGCTGGGTGTGAAAGTTTATGATCTGTCGGGAGCCTCCGCGGGCTTCATCGGCCATTCGCTTTATGGCGATGTGCCCGCCGTTGTGCGCACCATCGGCGCGCAATTGGGCATGGCGCGCGAAGATGCGGGCGTGACAGCGATGATTGACGCGAGTTCGCGCATGCCAGCCGAAGTCAACGTGCCGCCAGCACAGACACCGCCGCTTGCGCCGATGAACTAACCCATCAGCCCGTCATTGCGAGGAGCGCAGCGACGCGGCAATCCATAGCGCTCATGCTGATAGATTGGCGCTATGGATTGCCACGTCGGCCTTCGGCCTCCGCGTAATGACGAGGCTATGATTATCGGGTCTTCTGTGCGTAACCCAAACGCGCATTGAGCTCGTCAATCAGCTGCTCAGCCGCATCAGCAATCACAGTGCCCGGCGGGAAGATCGCGGAGGCCCCCGCATCACGCACGGCCTGAAAATCCTGCGGCGGGATGACGCCGCCGACCACGATCATAATATCGTCGCGGCCTTGGCTTTTCAAAGCTTCACGCAATTCGGGCACCAAGGTCAGATGGCCCGCTGCCAGCGAAGAAATGCCGACAATATGCACATCCGCAGAAATCGCCTGTTTGGCGGCTTCATCAGGCGTGGCAAAAAGCGGCCCGATATCCACGTCAAAGCCTAAATCTGCAAAAGCGGAAGCAACAACTTTTTGGCCACGATCATGGCCGTCTTGGCCAACCTTGGCGACGAGAATGCGCGGCTTGCGGCCTTCATTTTCATAAAAAGCTTGGGTGACGCTTTTCACGCGCTCCACCGCAGAGGGATTGGCCTCTTGCGTATAAATGCCCGAGATGGTGCGGATTTCAGCCGCGTGGCGACCAAAGACTTTTTCCAGCGCGAGCGAGATTTCACCCACCGTTGCTTTGGCGCGCGCTGCTTCAATCGAAAGCGCCAGCAGATTGCCATTGTGGGCTGCACCCTGCGTCAAAGCTTCGAGCTTGGCTTGCACATCAGTTTCATTGCGCTCGGCGCGCAGGCGCTTCAGCTTTTCGATCTGGCTCGCGCGCACTGCGGAATTATCGACCTTCAACACGTCGATCTGCTGCTCATCATCCGGCTTGAACTTGTTCACGCCAATCACCGATTGCTTGCCGGAATCGATACGCGCCTGCGTGCGGGCAGCGGCTTCTTCAATCCGCAATTTCGGAATGCCGGCTTCAATGGCTTTGGCCATGCCGCCGAGCTTTTCGACTTCTTCAATATGGCTCATCGCACGTTTCGCAAGATCAGCCGTGAGGCGCTCGACATAGAAAGAACCGCCCCAAGGGTCGATGATGCGTGTCGTGCCGCTTTCCTGTTGCAGGAAAAGCTGCGTGTTGCGCGCAATGCGCGCCGAGAAATCGGTGGGCAGTGCGAGTGCTTCATCCAGCGCATTGGTATGCAGCGATTGCGTATGGCCCTGTGTGGCGGCCATAGCCTCGATCTGTGTGCGCATGACATTGTTGAACACATCTTGCGCGGTGAGCGACCAGCCTGATGTTTGCGAATGGGTACGCAAAGGCAGCGACTTGTCTGACTTCGGATTAAAACCCTTCACCAGATTGGCCCAGATGAGGCGCGCGGCGCGTAGCTTGGCGACCTCCATGAAAAAATTCATGCCGATCGCCCAGAAGAAGGACAGACGCGGCGCAAATTTATCGACATCGAGTCCGGCGGCAATGCCGGCGCGGATATATTCGACGCCATCAGCGAGCGTGTAGGCGAGTTCGAGATCCTGCGTCGCACCAGCTTCTTGCATGTGATAGCCGGAAATCGAAATCGAATTGAACTTCGGCATATGCTGCGACGTATAGGCAAAAATATCCGAGATGATGCGCATCGAGGGCAGGGGCGGATAAATATAGGTGTTGCGCACCATGAATTCTTTCAGAATGTCATTCTGAATTGTGCCCGATAATTTGTCCTGTGACACACCCTGTTCTTCGGCCGCGACAATATAAAGCGCCAGCACAGGCAGCACCGCGCCATTCATTGTCATCGAGACAGACATTTGATCGAGCGGAATGCCCGAAAATAATGTGCGCATGTCATAGATGGAATCAATCGCCACGCCAGCCATGCCGACATCGCCCGCCACACGCGTATGATCTGAATCATAACCACGATGCGTTGCCAGATCGAAAGCGACCGAGAGGCCCTTTTGGCCAGCCGCCAGATTGCGACGATAGAAAGCATTGGAATCTTCCGCCGTCGAAAAGCCCGCATATTGGCGGACCGTCCAAGGCTGGTTGACATACATGGTTGGATAGGGACCACGCAGGAAAGGTGCGGCACCCGGAAAAGTGTCGAGGAAATCGAGGCCTTTGAGATCAGCCTCGGCATAGACATTTTTTACGCCGATGTTTTCGGGCGTCTGCCATAGATCGCTGGTCTTCTCAGGTGCGGGGACACGCACGCTGTTGAGAGCGACATCAGCAAAGTTCGGAATGCGGCTCATGACAATCATCCTCAATTTGCGTCCGTCCTTGCGAGCGAAGCGAAGCAATCCAGACGGCCTCACGTGCTGCCCCTGGGTTGCCGCGTCGGCCCTGCGGGCCTCCTCGCAATGACGAGGCGGGACGCGACGCCTGATTTTACACGCTGCTTAATGCCTCTGTCAGAATTTCAATCAGGTCGCAGCCCACATAAATGAAGCCGGAAACACCCGCTTCTTTGAGCGCACCTTCGAGATCACCCGGTCGGCCTGCGAGATAGATCTTGGCCGCTTTCGGCGCGAGCTGTTTGGCTGCTGCGATGGCTTGTTCTGCATAAACAGTATCGCTCGACACAAGGCAGACCAATTTTGCACCAGATGCTGCAAAAGCTTCGGTCAAATCGCCGCTGTCATGAATGACAGCTTCCAAACCACCGGCCTCAAAGAAGTTTTTGGCAAACATGGCGCGCGCTGTGTAGTCGGCCACTGTTCCAAGCGTCGCCAAGAAGATTTTCGGGCGCGTCGCACCAGCATCAGCGCGATCACGCAGGGCTTCGAATTCTTGCGCGAGACGCATGGGCGGGAAGAGCGTGTCGCTCTTCCATGCACGCGCAGGCTTTGCCACCTCCACCGGCTTTTCATGCACATTCGGGAATTCGCTGGCGCCCGTCAGCGGGTCTTTGCGCCGTGCAATGTTTTTCAGCCTCGCGCCGCGCGCCTTGGTGACGTCTTTCGACAGCGACAAGAGGAAAAGCGGCAAGCCGCTTGTCTCCGATTGCTGGAACAGCGCCCAAGCAGCGGCGGCTAATTCATCGGTGAGTGTTTCAATCCCGCCCGCACCCGCACCCGCATCTTCGACGCGGCCGAGATTGGATTCTTCGAGCAGAACAAGCTGCGTGTTGCGGGCGAGACGGCGTGCAAAACCATCGGGCAGGCCGAGCGCCTGCGTGAAAGGCAGCACGCTGATGCGATCAGCGCCACCAATGCCTGCGGCAAAAGAAGCAGTCGTGGTGCGCAAGAGATTCACATAAGGGTCGCGGCGCGTCATCATGCGCCAAGCCGTCTCGGCATGAATATGGATGGGTTTTGGTGTCAGCCCGCAAGCGGCTTCAATGCGCGCAAACAGTTGACGCAAAGCGCGGAACTTTGCCAGCGTGAGAAACTGATCGGCATCAGCCGCCAATCGGAACGAGATCATCCCGCACGCATCATCAAGGGAAGCGCCTGCTTTTTCCAAAGCGCGCAGCGATGACAGAGCTGAGGCCAGCGCCAGCGCCAATTCCTGCGCCTCTGTCCCACCCGCCTGATGCACGCGGCGCGCATCGGCCACGATGATGGGCGCGCTATAGCCCGCTTTCTTCAAACGCAGCGCCGTGCTTGCAATCACATCGGCATTTTCATGCAAAGGGTCGAGACCGAAATGTACATGCAGATCGGCAGCAGAAATTTTGCGCGCGTTGACGATTTTTTCCAAAGCCGCCGCGAGGGCTGTGCCGGCCGCGCCCACATCGAGTTCAATGGGCAGCCCTGTTTCCAGCACCACAGCATCGAGCACATGGTCGAGCGTGTCTTCATCTGCGCGAAGACCAAAACCATAGGCACCGGTTGAACCAGCAAATGTCAGCGCCAAACCATTGGCGCCATTTTCCAGATCGGTGAGGGCTTGAGCATTGGCGCTGGCCGCATCTGTATGGTCGATGCGCGCCAGCGTTTCCCAGCCGCCTTGTGTCGAGCGGGCCATGGGGCTGGCGTTGGCCGCACGCGGATAGAGCGGCTGGATGGCAATGCCATCATAAGTTTTGCCGACGAGCTTTTCGAAGGCAGCGCCTTTCAGCACGCGCTCGACAAGGGTCTTCCAATGGGCTTCGTCAGCCGCTGGAAAAGCGCTGGCAAAGGTCGTCTGAGGTGCTGCAGCCATGGCTCTGGAACATCCCGAAGAGAGGCGAGAAAGTCCCGCCTTCTTCGCATGTTGCACCACAGCGAGCCACTCGTCAGAAGTCGTAGTGTCAAATGAACTGGGAGAGGCCCGGAATGGCCGCGGCAATCTCGCCCACCGCATCTTCCCCGGCCTGTTCGCGGGCAATGGCGAAAATCTCGTGCCCCACGGTCTGCATCTCGCCCATACCGAGGCCAAGCCCCGAGAGCTGGCCCGCCAGCCCCATCAGTCCGCCGCCCAGCATGCCCATCAGGCCGCCCCCGCCGCCGCCCGCATGGGCCTCAGCCAGATCAGCCGCACCCGGAATGGCGGTCAGCACACGGGCTACGTCCTCGGCCGGGCCTTCTTTCTGGAGGAAGGCCAGAATCTTGCCGATAGCTTGTTCGGCGATGTCGGGTTCGAGGCCGGAGGCGGTGGCGACGCGGGCAATGAGGTCTTGCATGGGGAGAATCCTTGTTCGCGTCCAATTCTAGCACAAGTCCGCACGCGCCATCTCGTACAATTCGCCGGGTGCTTGTCGTCATTGCGAGGAACGAAGTGACGAAGCAATCCATAGCACGAAGCCTCATTGGATAGGCCTGTGCTATCGATTGCCGCGTCGGGCTCAAGCCCTCCTCGCAATGACGGGGCGCTTGGCTCTTGGTGGCGCGGGCCCCTATAATCCGAAGCACATGATCACAGGATTCTCTCATGGCTATCGACAACGTCCTCGCCCGCATTGATCAAAATCGCGAGGCGGCTGTGCAGCGATTGTTTGATCTGCTCGCCATTCCCTCAGTCTCGACCGATCCCGCCTTTGCCAAAGATTGCGCACGCGCGGGGCAATGGCTAGTTGATGAATTGAAGGGGCTCGGCTTCGACGCTTCGCTGCGCCCGACGGCGGGTCATCCCATGGTCATGGCGCATGCCAAAGCCAAAAGGCGCGATGTGCCGCATGTGCTGTTCTACGGACATTATGATGTGCAGCCCGCCGATCCGCTGGAATTGTGGGAGACAGATCCATTCAAGCCGCATTTGTCCGATGACAAGCAGCGCATCATTGCGCGCGGCTCGGCGGACGACAAAGGCCAGCTGATGACTTTTGTCGAAGCCTGCCGCGCCTTTCGCGATGCACAAGGTGATCTGCCGTGTGATGTGACCATTCTGTTTGAAG
The DNA here is from genome assembly GCA_947453155.1 of Beijerinckiaceae bacterium. Classification (GTDB taxonomy): domain Bacteria; phylum Pseudomonadota; class Alphaproteobacteria; order Rhizobiales; family Beijerinckiaceae; genus Terripilifer. The sequence continues at coordinate 11,969 of CANGFE010000017.1, forward strand.
GCGAAGAAGAAACAGGCTCGCCCTCGCTGCCAGCCTTTTTGGCGGCGAATAAGGCTGAGCTCGCGGCCGATCTCATGCTCGTCTGCGACACGAATATGTGGAATAAGGACACGCCCGCCATCACCACTATGTTGCGCGGTCTGGTGCTGGAAGAAGTCGTTATCCAAGCCGCCTCGCGCGATTTGCATTCAGGCATGTTTGGCGGGCCTGCGACCAATCCGATCCATGTGCTTTCGCGCATCATTGCTGACATGCATGATGCGCGTGGACGCGTGGCTCTTCCGGGTTTTTATGAAGGCGTCAGCGAATTGCCGGAAGATGTCGCCGCGCAATGGCGCGAGCTTGATTTCAGTGAGAAGGATTTTTTAGGCAACGTCGGCTTGTCGGTGGCGGCAGGCGAACAGGATCGCAGCGTGCTGGAAAAAATCTGGTCGCGTCCGACTTGCGATGTGAACGGCATTTTTGGCGGCTATACGGGCAAGGGCTCGAAAACTGTTTTGCCGGCGCAGGCGAGTGCGAAGTTTTCATTCCGGCTTGTCGGCCAGCAAGATCCTGACAAAGTGGTGGCGAGCTTCCGTGATTTTGTCAGAGTGCGTTTGCCCTCTGATTGTCGTGTCGAGTTTTTGTCGCATGGCGCATCGCCCGCGTTGACTTTGCCGTTTTCGTCAGAAGCATTGGCGCGTGCGCGCCGTGCGCTTCATGCGGAATGGAACAAGGAGCCGGTTTTGTCAGGCTCGGGCGGGTCGATTCCGATTGTGGGGCTTTTCAAGAAAGATCTCGGCATTGATGCTTTGATGATCGGCTTCGGCTTGGATGATGACCGTATCCATAGTCCGAATGAAAAATACGAGATGAGTTCCTTCACCAAAGGCGCACGCTCCTGGGCGCGCGTGCTGGATGCTTTGGCAGGCTGAGCACATTTCAGCCCATCATTGCGAGGAGCGCAGCGACGCGGCAATCCATAGCGCTCATGCTGCGAAGGTCGGTGCTATGGATTGCCGCGTCGGCCCTACGGGCCTCCTCGCAACGACGGGATAAAAGAGTTGCGCTTGTGTGGCGACTTATTTCGTCGGCCATGCGGATAGCTCAAGCGAAGAGCCGCGGCCTCCCCGCCGTCATTGCGAGCATAGCGAAGCAAGCCAGGGGCCTCACGCGGGGCTCTGGGTTGCTTCGTCGCTTTGCTCCTCGCAATGACGGAGCAGGTGCTTAGTAGCTGTGCTCTTGGCCCGGAAAGGCGCTCGCCTTTACCGCGTCCACATAGGCTTTCACCGCGGCTTCAATGCTCGCGCTGCCCACCATGAAATCCTTGGTGAAGCGCGGCTTCTTGCCCGGATAGACGCCGATCATGTCATGCAGCACCAGCACTTGGCCGTCGCAATCAACGCCTGCGCCAATCCCGATCGTCGCCATGGTTTTCAAGGCGGCCGTAATATCACGCGCCAAAGCTGCCGGAATCATTTCAAGCACCACCAGCGCCGCGCCTGCTTCTTCCAAAGCATGTGCATCTTCGCGCAAGATGAGGGCTGCTTCTTCATTCGAGCCCTGTACGCGATAGCCGCCCAAAGCATTCACCGATTGCGGCGTGAGACCGATATGCGCGCAAACTGGCACGCCGCGTTCCACCAGAAAGCGCACAGTGGACGCCATATGGCGACCGCCTTCAAGCTTCACCATATGCGCACCAGCGGCCATCAATCGCGCGGCATTGCGCATCGCCTGTTCGGGGCTTTCCTGATAGGTGCCGAAAGACATATCCGCGATGATGAAGCAGCGCGTATGGGCGCGCGCCACACAAGCGACGTGATATTCCATCTGCTCTTGTGTCACAGGCAGCGTGGTCTTGTGGCCTTGCAGAACATTGCCCATGCTGTCGCCCACCAGCAGCACATCGACGCCCGCGCGTTCCTGCAAAGCGGCAAAACTCGCATCATAGCAAGTGAGCATGGCGATTTTTTCGCCCGCCGCGCGCATGCGGCCAAGTTCCGCCAGCGTGATCTGCTTCTTCATCGGCGCATCATTGGCATAGCTCATGGTCACACTCCCGCCGCAACGCCGACATTGTCGATGAGGCGCGTCTTGCCAATCCGCGCTGCAACAAGCAAGCGCGAGGCTTTGTTGCGCGATGCCAGCCCGAGGCTCTTTGCATCACGCCATTCCAGATAATCCAGCGCAAAGCCACCTTGGGCAATGCGTTCGCGCCCGTAATTGAGCACATGTTCGGCATCTTCACCCGCTTGAATAGCGGCTGCGGCTTCGCTCAACACACGCTGCAAGAGCGGCGCTGTCGCGCGCTCCTCGCTTGAAAGATAGACATTGCGCGAGGACATGGCGAGCCCATCGGCCTCGCGTAAAGTCGGCCCGCCGGCAATGGTGATCGGCAGATCGAGATCACGCGTCAATTGGCGAATGACAGCGAGCTGCTGAAAATCCTTTTCGCCGAAAACAGCAAGATCAGGCATGGCTTGAATGAGGAGTTTGGCAACGACGGTTGCGACACCTGCAAAATGCGTCGGACGGAAGCGATCTTCCAAGCCCGCGGTTGCGGGGCCTGTCAGCGATATGGTTGTCGCAAAGCCTTCCGGATACATCACAGCGGGTGTCGGCGCGAAGACGGCTTCTGCGCCAAGCTCCGCGATCTTGGCGCAATCATCAGCGAAGGTGCGCGGATAGGCAGAGAAATCTTCATTGGGCGCAAATTGCGTCGGGTTCACGAAGATTGTGTAGACCACATGATCGGCGCGCGACTTGGCAATCGTCCCAAGCGAAATATGGCCCGCGTGCAGTGCGCCCATGGTTGGCACCAGCGCCACTGTCTCGCGACGCGCACGCCAGCGCGCCAATTGGCGCCGCAGATCAGCGACCGTGTTCAAGACCATAGGCTGCGACATGTCTCTTCCCGTTTACGCCAGAAGCGCATCAAGGCTCTTCACCACCCGTTTGGGGGCGAGATCGCCATATTCTTCCGGCAGGCCGCTGCGGTTGACCCAGATACAGCCAAAACCAAAAGCCGTGGCGCCCGCTATATCCCAGCGGTTCGAGGAGAGAAAGGTGACCTCACTCGGAGCGCCCCCAAAGTGCTGGCCGACCAGCTCATAGGCGGCCGGGGCGGTTTTGTAGATTTTGAGCGCATCGACCGAGAGAATGGCATCGAAAAGCCCCTCCAACCCTGCGCTGGCCATGGCTTTATCCAGCATGGCGGGCGTGCCGTTGGAGAGAATGGCGGTCTTGGCGCCCCTGTAGCGCAGTCCCTTCAGCACCCCGCGGACTTCCGGAAAGGGCGAGAGCTCGGCATAGGCGGCAAGCAATTTCGCCCGTGTCAGGGCATTGATCCCCCCGCAGCGCGACGCTGCATAATCGAGGCTCTCTTCGGTCAGCTCCTGAAAATCGGCATAGCGGCCAGCCAGCGAGCGCACCCAAGTATATTCGAGCTGTTTGCTGCGCCACAGCTCCGACAGGCGGGCGGCCTCAGGCCCCACAGCCTCGGCATGGCGAGCAACCGCCGAATGGACGTCGAACAAAGTGCCATAGGCATCGAAGACATAAAGGCCGCTCATCGGGCTCCTCGTGAGGCTTAGGGGCCTGACTGAGCCATGGGCCGCGCCTTAGGGCAAGGGCTGCTTTTTGATGGTCGAAATCTCGGCCACGGCATAGGCCGGGCAATAGCCGATCAGCCCCGTCAGAAACGGAACCAGACCGAACCAGGCGAGCTGGCGCCATTCGGCCTGCGGAAAAACAAGACCCATGGCAATGGAGATGAGGGAAAGGCCAATCAAAATCCGCAAACTGCGGTCGAGCCGCCCGATATTGAGACAAAACATAGAGGAGTCCATGCGCACGGGGCATGCTGCCCCAATCAACCAACGAGTTCTGGAATGTCTTGCGTCATTTGGGGAGATCGCGAATTGACGCGCGTCAAAAGCGCGCTTGCGGTCAGGCTTTGGGTGGTGCGCCGCGTAGCCCCCTGAGCGGCACGCCCGCCATCCGCAAACCGATCATAAGCGCAAGGGCATAGGTGGTCGCGCCCGCGAGGCCGAGCAGGGCAAGGGCGGCTTCCTTAGCGAAGGCCCAATTGGCGGTCATTTCAACCGCTATCGTCTGGCCGAACACAGCCACAAGGGCGAGCAGGATGGAGGCGCCCAGAGTGGCGAGCAAAGTTTTGCCGAGCATGGCGTCAAATTTCATCGCGCCGGCGCGCAGCGCCAAGATAACGAGCAGGCCGAAATTGACCCATGCGCCTGCCGCCGTGGCCAGCGCCAGACCGGATGCGCCAAGCGGCGCGTAAAGGGCGAGTTTCAGCGCAATGTTGAAAGCCACGGCGCCGAGCGAAATGAACATCGGCGTTTTGGTGTCACCACGCGCTTGAAAACTCGCCACAGCAGAGCGGATCAGCACGATAGCAAACAACCCGGTGCCGTAAGCGGCCAGCACATGCGCAGAAGCGCGCGCCGCCTCTTCCGTAAAAGCGCCGCGCAGAAAAATGCCGCGCATGATGAATTCGGGCAGGATGGTGAAAGCGATGAAGAAGGGGGCTGACAAAGCAATCGTCAGCGCCATAGTCCGGTTTTGCGCGTGAAAAGCTGCCCCCGCATCACCGCTTGCAAAGCGGCGGCTCATTTCGGGAAGCAGTACCGTGCCCGCGGCAATGCCAATCACACCAATCGGCAATTGATAGAGGCGATCTGCATAATAGATCGAGGAAATACCGCCCGCTGGCAGAAGCGAGCCGATGATTGTATCGGCGAACATGGCAATTTGCACGCCCGCCGAGCCAATGACGGCGGGGCCAAGGCTTGTAAAAAATCGCTTGAGGTCAGCGCTCCACGCAGGCTTGCGCCAGCGGGTAAAAACATCGGCGCGTTTGGCAGCGATAATCAGCAAAGCGAGTTCAGCAAGACCGGCAGCAAAAATGCCAAAACTCGCGGCCATTCCTGCATCGGGAAAGAGAAAGGCGAGAGCCAAAAAGCCAATCATCATCAGATTGAGCAGAACCGGCGCGAAAGCCGCGGCCGCAAAACGCCCATGCGCATTGAGAACGCCCGACAGAAGCGTCACCAGCGTGATGCAAGTGAGATAGGGGAAAGTAATGCGCGTCATGGTGACAGCTGACGCCAATTGCGCGGGATTGTCGGCAAGGCCCGGCGCCAGCAAGCGCACCAATTCATCGGTGAAAATCCACGCAGCGCCCAGCAGCAGCACTTGCGAGATGAGCAGCAGAGTCAGGATCTGCCCGCCAAGGACACGCGCTTTATCGGCACCTTCTGTCTCCAACACGCGCGCATAGCTGGGGACGAAAGCGGCATTAAATGCGCCTTCGCCAAAAATCGCGCGGAAATGATTGGGCAGGCGAAAGGCAATGTAGAAAGCATCGGCCAAAGCGCCCGCGCCCAGAACAGCTCCCAACACCACGTCACGGAAAAAACCACTCACGCGCGAGAGCAGCGTGAAGCCAGCGACGGAGAGGAGGTTTTTGATCATGTCAGACAGGCGCACGCGCGACAGGGCGCGTGGGATCTGTGGGGGCGACACTTGCTTCATCTTCGAGGCGCTCAGCCACAAGATAAAGCGGGCGGCGTTTCACTTCCGCAAAAATGCGGCCGATATATTCCCCCAAAATGCCAAGCGAGAGCATTTGCACACCGGCGAAGAATGTAATCGACACGATCAGCGACGCATAGCCGGGCACGTCAATGCCGTGGAAAATCGTCTGCAATACATAATAGACCGCCATGGCGAGCGAAAAGACAGACACGCCAAGACCGATATAGGTCCAGATTTTCAGCGGCAGCGTCGAGAAGGACATAAGGCCATCGAGCGCAAAGCGTGTCAGCTTGCCGTAGGAAAATTTAGTTGTGCCCGCGTGACGCTCGGCGACTTCAAAAGGCACGCCGATCGATTTGAAGCCGATCCAAGCATAGAGACCTTTCGAGAAACGCGCGCGCTCGCCCATGCTCTTCAAAGCTTCAACGGCTTGGCGATCAAGCAAGCGGAAATCACCCGCGCCATTGGGCAGGCCCGTTTCACCAAAAGTTTCGAAGAGGGCATAGAAGCGGCGCGTCAACATGCGGCGCAGGGGTGAATCCGCATTGCGGTCGATACGCGTGCCGTAAACATTCTTGTAACCTTCGCGCCAGCGCGCGACGAACGTTTCGATCACTTCCGGTGGATGCTGCAAATCGGCATCAATGATCACGACCGCTTGGCCGCGCGCATGATCAAGGCCTGCAGCAATCGCGATCTCTTTGCCAAAATTGCGACTGAATGAAACAGCGCGGCAGCGATGGTCGAGCGCATGAAGCGCGCGCAGTTTCACCATGCTGTTGTCGGAAGAGCCGTCATCGACAAAGAGGATTTCATGCGAGGCCGCGACGCGCTCGAGCACGGGCACAAGGCGTGCCACAAGGGCTTCCAGATTGTCGGCCTCGTTGAAGACCGGAACAATCACCGAAAGTTCCGGTGTGCCGAAGGGGCTGGCGCTCGAAATGTTCATTCTGTCCCGACTTGCCGTCCTGTCTTGTGCCGGGTCTGTCCGGCTCCCTTGGATGCCTATTGCGGCAGGGGCTTTTGTGCAAGGTTTTGTGCAAAATCTCCCGCAGGTTTAAGGTGCCCGACTGATCTTGAACCGGACCTGAACATGCTCACCCGCAGCCTCACCCTATGCGCCGACGATTATGGCCTGACGCCGGCCGTAACGGGCGGTATTTTGGAGGCCATTGAGGCCGGGCGGCTGCATGCCACCGGCGCCATGACCACGCGGCCCCATTGGAAGCTGTCGGCGCGTGATCTGGCGAGCTTGGGCGATGGGGTGGAAGCGGGGCTGCATCTTGATCTCACTTTGGGTCCCGCCCTGACAGGGCTCAAAAGCCTCACCCGCGATGGCCGTCTGCCGACGATCATGCAGATGATCCGCATGTCCCATGCGGGCCAATTGCCGGAAGCGGAATTGCGCGCCGAGATCGGTGCGCAGATCGACGCTTTTGGCGAGCATTTTGGGCGCGCGCCTGCTTTCATCGACGGGCATCAACATGTGCATATGCTGCCTGGTATTCGTGACTGGTTGGTGGATGAAGCAACCAAGCGTGGCTTGGTGGGCAAAATCTGGATGCGCGACAGCGCAGATCGCATGAGCCGCATTTTGACGCGCGGCGTGCAAGTGCCCAAAGCCATGACAGTGGCGCTGGCAGGCCGCGGCTTTGGCGCTTATGCGCAGGCAAAAGGTTTCGTGACGAACGAAGGTTTTGCTGGTTTCTCAGCCTTTGATCCGCACCGCGATTACGCGGCCGATTTTGCGCGCTTTCTGGCGGCACCCGGTGAGCGGCATTTGATCATGTGCCATCCCGGCCGCGTCGATGCGGAATTGGAACAGCTGGATCCAGCGACTTATTCGCGCGAGCAGGAATTGGAATTTCTGCTGTCGGATCGTTTCAAGGACATGATGGCGCGATAGGACATGCGCGAGTTCTTAAAGATTGCGCGACCCCCACCCCTAACACCTCCCCCTTGAGGGGAGGGCTGGGGTGGGGGCTATGCATCTCAGTCATTTTATAAATTACCGGCGATAGCTCACCTGGGGCAGCGCTTTCAGCTGGTCTTTCGTCATGTTGAGCGTCGCGTGATCAGGATACATGCGGTTTGATGCATTCGCCTGTGCGCTTGAGCTGGAGCGATCACTATCAGCTGAGACATTGGTGCCGGTGGATGGGCGCGTTGTACCGCCTGTTGTTGTCGAGGCTGCGCGATCATTGGCATTGCTTGGATTGCTGGCGCTGGCATTGCGCGGCATGTCGTTGAATTTCACATCTTCGAACTTCAGCGCCACACGATGCGTGCCAATGCCTAAGAATCCGCCGACATCCACAACAACGGCGATGGACTTGCCAGAGTGATCAATGAGCACATCGTCAATCTCGCCGATCTTTTCATTGCCGTTGTTGTAAATATTGACGCCGTCGAGCTTGCTGGCGCGCCAGAGATTGTTGATCTGCTGGTTGCTGAGCGCCTGCGCATTTTGAACGCCGCTGAGGCCCGGCGCAGGTGCAACATTGCTTTGTGCATAGACTGGGGCGGTGAGAAGCAGGGCTGACATGCAGCCGAGGGCGAGCTTATTCATCTGGTCTTCTCCGTGTGTGCCCATCATCGGGCTCACACAACAACAGCTTCACCGCGAGATGGTTGCTTGAGTGGAATGTTGATTTTTTGTTCCGGTGTGGCGCGCGTCGAGATCACTTTTTTATAAAGGTGCGAGGATTTTCCCTGCATCAATGTTGCGTCAAACAATCTGTGTAGGGCACAGCATCAATTCTTTCCTTTCACTTCATCGCCTCCTCATACATCTGCGCAACATGTTCCCAATTCACCAGATGTTCCATGAAAGCTTTGAGGTAATCGGGGCGACGGTTGCGGTAATCGATGTAATAGGAATGTTCCCACACATCGCAGCCAAGAATGGGTTTGGCATCATGGACCAAAGGGCTTTCGCCATTGGCTGTATTGGTGACGATGATTTTTCCATCCTTCACCGCAAGCCATGCCCAGCCTGAGCCAAATTGTGTGACGCCAGCTTGAATGAAATCTTCGCGCATCTGATCGACGGAGCCCAAGCTCTCAACAATGGCTTTTTCCAACGCGCCGGGCAGTGCACCACCGCCATTGGGTTTCATCCAATTCCAGAAATGCAGATGATTGTAATGTTGGCCTGCATTGTTAAAGAGGCCTTGGTTCTTGCCAAAAGATCCTTTGACAATTTCTTCGAGTGATTGGTTCTCCCATTCAGTATCGCGCAGAAGATTATTGCCATTGTTCACATAAGCGAGGTGATGCTTGTCGTGATGATATTCGAGCGTCTCGCGCGACATGAAGGGCTGTAGCGCATCGTGGGAATAGGGCAGGTCGGGCAGGGTGAAAGACATGGCGTGAGCCTCCGTCAGCGCAAAGTGGCACCCCGGCTAACGCGCGGGCGCGGCCATTGAAGCAACGGTTGAGCTGGGTAAAAGCCTGATTCGCATGGGTGCTTGGCTGCGCGGGCGTCCCGAAATGGGACAGAACATGTAAAGTCCAAGCAAATCAGGGCTTTTTGGCAAGTGATCTGCCTTTACGGCCAAGCTCAATTGTGTAAAGTCCAGCCCGATACCCGCGAGCGGCGCAAAGCCGCCGCGACAGGATCAAGATCAACGAAATAAAAAGAGGGGCACGGGCCAATGGCATCCATCTTTCAATCTCTCCCGCGTACATTATTGGCAGGCCTCGTCCTGCTGATCGCCATTGTTGTCGTCGCTGGCGCCATCACTGGCCAGCCTGTTCAGATGAGCCACGCTTGGGGCGCTTTCGCCATGCGTTGGCTGCACGTTCTCTCCGGCGTGATGTGGATCGGTTTGCTCTGGTATTTGAACTTCGTGCAGATTCCGACTGTGCCGAAGATCGAGCCGGCCGAACATCGCGCGGCCATCGGCAAGTTCATTGCTCCCAAAGTGCTCTGGTGGTTCCGTTACGGCGCGCTCGCGACCGTCATCACCGGCGGCCTGCTGGCTTGGATGAATGGCTATCTCGTCGAAGCTCTGACGCTCCAGAAGAACGTGCTCGCCATCGGCATCGGCATGTGGATGGCTCTCGTCATGGCCTTCAACGTCTGGTTCATCATCTGGCCGAATCAGAAGAAGGCACTTGGCATTGTCGAAGCCACGGCTGAAGAAAAGGCCGCAGCGGCACGTCTGGCCATGCTGACGTCGCGCTTCAACACGATGTTCTCGATCGGCATGCTCTACATGATGGTTGCCCAGCAAAACGGCGGCCTCTGATCAACGAGATCAGCAGCTTGGCGGGGCCCTTCGGGGCCCCGTTTGCTTTTGAGAGACCCTTTCCCCGGTGTGGGTTCCTGACGGTTCCCTCGGTTTTTGCAAAAAGCCGTCCGTCTGGGGTAAAAAGACATTGTGATGTCACATATGGCGGCTGCGCCCAGGACTGACGTGAAATGAAGTGGATTGTGGCCGGGGCCGGCGTGCTCCTGAGCATAGCGGGCCTCTACGGGCTAGTGACCGGCGCGAGCATCATTCAGGTGGAACGTGGCTGGGCGAGTTTCATCGCAGGCGCGGTTGCGCTGTCGGCTGGTGTGATCACGCTGGCTCTTGCAGCTGTCATGGGCCGCATGGAACAGCTGGTTGTGGCTTGGACTGGCGCCAGCTTCGCGCGCGCCGAAGCGCAGCAGCGCGAAGAAGATGCTGAGCCTTTCCGCCCCCTGCCGCCGATCTTTGCGCCCGTTGTGCCAGAAAAGCCCGAGCTTGCGGCTGAGCGTGACGCGCCCATGTTCCCCGATCTGCCGCCTTTGCGGGTCGAGGCACCGAGCTTTGCTGAGCCGGTTGTTGAAGTGGCGCCCGAACCTGCTGCGCCCGAGCCGGTCGTTGAGCTGCGCCGCGAAGAGCGCACGTCGCCTTTGCGCGATTTCAAATTCGTCTTCCCGCCGCTTGATGATGACAACAAGCAAGACGAGAAAGCGGCACCTGTTGTAGAAGCGCCTGCGCTTGAGCTGGAAGAGAAGGTTGAACCTTTGAAGCCGGTGGATGCCAAGCCGGCCTCGCGTTTCAATCTGGGTTGGCTGCGCCGCAATCGCGATGAGTCTGCTGAACCCGTGCTGCCTGAGCGCGTGGAGCCAGAGCCTTTCATTGAGCCCGCGCCTGCACCGCAGGCTGAGCCTGTGATGGAAGCTCCTGTCGAGCCGGAGCCCATCGAGACGCAGATCGAAGTCGAGAGCGTCGCAATCGAAATCGAAATGCCGGTGGAAGAGATGCCGGTTGTTGAGCCTGTGGCAGAGCCCATTGAAGAGCCTGCACCCGCGCCAGCACTTGCGCCTGCGCCCGATCCGTTCAGTCCTGATTGGCTTGAGCGTGCATTGTCGGGCGCCGATGAAGTGCCGGTTGCGCCTGCACCGCGCTTCGTGCCGCCCTCACAACGCCGCGCTGCGCAAGTTGAGATGGCTGAGCCTGCACCTGCACCTGAGCCTGTTGTCGACGCACCCGTTGCGCAAGACGGTGGCGAAGCACCTGTCGAGATTGGCCGCTACAGCGCCAATGATGTGGCTTATGTCATGTTCTCAGACGGGTCGATTACTGCTGAGACGGCGACTGGCACTTATCGATTTAATTCGCTGATCGAATTGAAAGATTTCATCGAACGCGGCGCATAAGTTTTGCGCCGTCCTCGCGAGGATCGCAGCAATCCATGGCGCTGACGCTCATAGGTTGGTGCACTGGATTGCCACGTCGGCCTTCGGCCTCCTCGCAATGACGGGATGAAGATTAGGGCCTGAGCGGCGCTCTATCTCGTCTGCCATGAGACATGCTCAAAAGAAGCGTCACTACCTCTCCGCCGTCATTGCGAGGAGCGTAGCGACGCGGCAATCCATGGCGCTGACGCTCATAGGTTGGTGCACTGGATTGCCACGTCGGCCTTCGGCCTCCTCGCAATGACGGGATGAAGATTAGGGCCTGAGCGGCGCTCTATCTCGTCTGCCATGAGAATGCTCAAAAGAAGCGTCACTACCTCTCCGCCGTCATTACGAGGAGCGTAGCGACGCGGCAATCCATGGCGCTGACGCTCATAGGTTGGTGCACTGGATTGCCACGTCGGCCTTAGGCCTCCTCGCAATAAAGGAGGAGGGGGCGCTCACCCTTCGTGAGCTTCCACGCAATCAATTGCGAAGGCATATTCTCGCGCAATATCTTTCAGCGCATCGAAACGACCTGCCGCACCGCCGTGCCCTGCATCCATATTGGTATGCAAAAGGATCGGACCACCACCGCTCATGCGCTCGCGCAAACGCGCCACCCATTTCGCAGGCTCCCAATAGGTCACACGCGGATCGGTGAGGCCCGCTTCGACCAGCATGGCAGGATAATGTTGCGCACGCACATTGTCATAGGGCGAGTAAGACAGAATGGTTTTGAAAGCCCGCTCATCAGCCGCCGGATTGCCCCATTCCACCCATTCGGGCGGCGTCAGCGGCAATTCGGCATCCAGCATGGTGTTGAGCACATCGACAAAGGGCACGTCAGCAATAATGCCGGCAAAAAGCTCAGGCGCCTGATTGGCAACAGCGCCCATCAACATGCCGCCTGCTGAACCACCCAGCGCCACAATGCGGCCTTCGCGCGTGAATTTTTCCGCACACAGATGACGCGCCGCTGAAATGAAATCGGCAAAAGTATTCGGCTTATGTTCGAGCTTGCCATTTTCATACCAGCGCCAGCCCTTGTCGGTGCCGCCGCGAATATGGGCGATGGCATAGACGAAACCGCGATCCACCAGCGAGAATCGATGCGCTGAGAAAGAGGCGGGACTCGCATGGCCATAAGCGCCATAGCCCTGCAAGAGAAGCGGCGCGGAGCCATCAAGCACTGTGTCTTTGTGATAGAGCAGCGAGACGGGCACAAGCTCACCATCATGGGCGGGCGCAAAAATGCGTCGCGTAACGTAGCGATTGGCGTCATGGCCCGAGGGGATTTCCTGTCGCTTGCGCAAAATGCGCGTGCGCTGGCTCATGTCGTAATCATAAATTTCGCGCGGCGTGGTCATGGAAGAATAAGAGAAGCGCAGGGTTTGCGTCTCAAATTCGCGCATGCTCTCGAGGCCGAGTGAATAGGCCTCTTCGTCAAAATCAATCGCATGTTCATCGCCACTCGCCCATTCCCGCACAATGATGCGCGGCAGCCCATTCTCGCGCTCAAGCCGCACGAGATGATCTTTGAACGGCACGAAGGACATGATCATCGTGCCATGACGATGGCGCAGGAAATCCTGCCACAGGCCCGGCGTGGCGAGATCGGCGGTCATTAGTTTGAAATCTTCCGCGCCATCCGCATTGGTGCGGATGATGAGCTTTTCGCCATGATGATCGACATCATAACGCAGCCCATCCTTGCGCGCGGCAACTAGGCGTGGCTCGGCGGTGACATCAGCCAGATCGATCAGGCGGGCCTCGGCGCTGGCATGATCATGCAATTCAATCACGCAAAAACGGCGCGACTGCGTGCGCGAAATGCCGACAAACCAGCCGGCGTCTTTTTCCTGATAGATGAGCTGGTCTTCCGCCTGTTGCGTGCCGAGCTTATGCAGCATGACGCAATGCGGGCGATGGTTGTCATCCATGCGCACATAAAGAAAGCTTGTGCCATCGGCGCTCCACACAGCGCCGCCCGATGTCTCGATCACTTCGTCGGAAAGGTCGTGTCCGCTTTTCAAATCCCGCACACGCAAAGTGAAAAGCTCCGAGCCTTTGTCATCGGACGACCAAGCAACGAGCTGATGATCGGGCGAAATGCTCACGCCACCAAATTGGAAAAAGGCTTTTCCGGCGCCCAAAGCATCGCCATCGAGCATGATCTCTTCATCGCCCGCCGTCTCGCGCGAGCGGCGGCAGAAGAGCGGATGCTGCCCGCCTTGGCGGTGCTTGCGGTAATAGACATAAGCGCCATCGGGGGCGGGCACATCGACATCATCTTCTTTGATGCGCGCGCGCAATTCGGTGAAGAGATGATCGCGCAAAGATTGCGTGGGTGCGAGCATAGCGGTCGCATAGGCGTTTTCCGCATCCAGCAGCGCGCGAATATCGGCAGGCAGCACGGAGGGGTCGCGCAAAACGTCCTGCCAATTGGCGGCCTTCAGCCAGGCATAATCATCGGCAATCTCGACACCATGGACGGTGAAGTGGTGCGGACGCTTTTGGGCCTGTGGCGGGGCCGGAATTGCCGATTTCGTCATCTGACTTTTGCTTTCATCTGCCAGGATTGAGCTGCTTTGTAGAAGATTCGGAGTGAAAAACTTGTCCTTTTCACGCCAAGACTGGAAACGAGACCCTTTGTCTCACCACAAATGCTTGCGAAGTCTTGGCCGAGATCGCATTTTACTGAAACCGCTCTGTGATTCATGCTGCATAGCGGCTTTTATTCCCAATATTCTGAAAGCCTCACATGACCGATAGTCCGCTCCAGCCTGCTTATATTGCACTCGCGGCAGATATTGTGTCGGCCTATGTCTCGAACAATAGCGTCGCGGCATCTGAATTGCCGGGGTTGATCAGCGATGTTCATGCGGCGCTGGTGCGCGTGGCGAGTGGTGCGCCGGCCGCGGCTGCGCCAGAAAATCTGCGCCCGGCTGTGCCGGTGAAAAAGTCCGTCGGCAGTGATTATATTGTCTGCTTGGAAGACGGCAAAAAGTTCAAGTCGCTGAAGCGCCATTTGCGCACGCAGTACAATATGTCGCCTGAAGAATATCGCGAGAAATGGGGCCTGCCTGCGGATTATCCGATGGTCGCCCCCAATTATGCGCAAGCCCGCTCGCAACTCGCCAAGGAAATGGGCCTAGGTTCACAGCGCCGCCTCGCGCGCCGCTGAGGCTGTTGCGCGCTCTCCCAGCCGTCATTGCGAGGAGCGAAGCGACGCGGCAATCCATAGCGCTTATGCTCGTAGGCTGGTGCTATGGATTGCCGCGTCGGCCTTCGGCCTCCTCGCAATGACGGGGCGGGGGTTGTTTTTTGCGGTCAGTAAAATATTCCTTGCGTAGGTAAATAATCCTGATCTACACTCCTTTCGTTCTTGTAAGGAGTTTTGAGCATGTCTTTGCCCGCGTCCGACCGCCTGATTTTGGCGCTTTATCCCGAAAATTCATACGCTTGGACGCCCGAAGGCGAGGCGGATTTGCGTGTCGTGGCCCGTCGCCGGGGCGTGTCTGTGGAGGCCGGGCGCTTTTCCGCAGAGGCGGGCGAGGCCTTGGTCGCGGCGGGTTTAGCGCAATGGCAGGAGCCGGGCCCTGCGCGGCGCGCGCGTTTGGTTTTGAACGCTGAGGGCCGCGCGCAGGCCTCATTGGCGCAAGGGGCGCAAGGCGTCGAGCCCGTGCGCGCCATGAAGGGGCGGCTGCGGCGCGAAGGTGCGCTGATCATTGATGATGGCGAAAGCCCTTTGGCCTGGCTCGCGAGGCGGGGTTTGCTCGCGGCAGAATTGTTTCAAGCGGGAGAACGTCTGCGGCGCGATTATGATCTCGCGCGCACATTACCCAGCATCACCACGCGGTGGAATGCGATTGCGGCCGATCGTCATGCGCTGGCGCAGGCTTTGCCAATGAGTGAACAAGCCTTGGCTGCGCGCCAGCGCATTGATCGGGCGATGCAAGAGGTGGGGCCGGAATTTTCCGGCCTGCTGTTTGATATTTGCGCCTGCCTCAAAGGGCTGGAGACGATTGAAAGCGAGCGGCGCTGGCCGCGCCGGTCTGCGCGCGTCGTCTTGGAATTGGCTTTGACGAGATTAGCCTGCCATTACGGGCTTTTTGCAAAGCCTGCCGCATCCGCACCGATGCGCCATTGGGGGGCGGAAGATTATCGCCCTGCTTTGACTTAGGCCGCGGCGAGGGCCGCGCGCGCATCCGATTTGATGCGCTCGACCATGGAGCGCACGCCATTGGAACGTTGCGGTGTGAGATGCGCATCCAAACCCAATTTGGCAAACAAAGCCTGCGGATCTGTATCAACAATTTCGCGGGCGCTGTGGCCCGAATAAAGTGCCAGCATGAGATAGACGAGGCCGCGCACAATATGCGCGTCACTATCGCCCAAAAATGTCAGCACGGGCTCGTCGCCCTCACGTGTCACATGTGTTTCGAGCCAGACCTGGCTCGCGCAGCCGCGCACTTTGTTCTCTTCATTATGAGCGGCTTCAGGCATGGGTGTCAGTTCGCGCCCGAGCTCGATCAAATAGCGGTAACGATCGTCCCACTCATCCAGCAGTTCGAAATTCTCGATAATCTCGTTGATCGTGGCAGGCATGATTGTGCTCGGAGGGTTTCGTGGCCCCTCTATATGGCGCAATGGCCCCCGATGACCAGCCTTAACCGCGCGAGGGGCGGGCCGTCTCGCTATGGCCGCGCCATGTGGGTTTCAAATCGCCCGGCTGCAATGTGTTTTGGGATGTGCCTTTCTGGGGCGGAAGTAGGCCCAGAAGATCGGCGGCTTCGGCGGCATTTTTGGCGCAAGTGGCTGGGTCTTTGAGGCACCAATCTTTGACGCGCTCGCCAGCTGCCTCTTGCACCGCTTGTTGCGCATCCGTCACATCGGCGCGCCAATCGAGCCCGCTCAATGGCAGAGCGAGATAGACAAGGCCGAGCCAGAACAGACAACGCAGAATGAAAAACATGGGACTACGCAAACTCCGCGCGCCTTGTTGGCTGCGCATGAGCGTGAGATTGGTGTGATCTATATCCAAGTCAATGCATGTCGCATGACGCTTTCTGTCGCTTAAGATTTGATTCACCATATTGTCGGCGAAAGTGAAGCGCCTCCAAGCGCAACAGCGTCAAGAAAGCCTCAACCATATTGTTGGAAAGCGCGCATCCCCCACAAGGAAACGCGCATTGCAGACTTGCTTTAGCACCCCCTTAAGGTGGCCCTGCGAAGCTCTCTTTCAACAAATTGAGGCACATGGCGTGCCTTTGCGTAAAGTGTGGCGGCGTTGAGTCATTTCATCGACCAGATTTTGCCGGACGATCTGTGCGCGGATGCGCATGATCACGCGCGCCACCGCGCTTTTCTGGTGCGCGCTTTGTCGTTGCCTGTGATGGGCGCGCTGGCCGCACCTTTGCTCGTCTCTCTGCAAGGTGCTTTGCCTTTGTGGCAGAGCATGGCGCTGGTCGCGGGTCTCTTGCCGGTCCTGTCCATTCTGCTGATGCAGCGCGCGCAGATTTTTGCTGCGCAGATCATGCTCGTGGGGGCTTGGGCCGCTTTGGCCGCGAGCCTGTCGATCGGCTTGGGCTTCTCGCTCGCCGTTTTTGCTTGTCTAGCCGCGGCTTTTTGCGAATCGCATCTGCTGGTGCGTGCGCGCATCCAAACAGGCATTTTGCTCGGCGTGCTCACGCTGGCACTGGTTGTCGGTGCGCTACGCTTGGCCCCGTCTGTCGCTGATCTCGTTTTGAGCTTCTGTGCCGCGCTTTATGTTGTGAATTTGGTGATGCAGATGCGCCAAGAAGCGGAGCGCTCGCAGGAATCTTTCCGGAGCGCGCGCCATCATCATGGTGCGCTGGAACAGGTGCTCGGTGATCTGCGCTTGCATTTCAATCGCGCAGGCGCTGTGAGCTTGGTTGATCCGGCGGTGCGCGAGAAACTGCCTCTGACACGGCGTGACTTGTCAGGTCGGGGCTTTTTCGAGCGTGTGATGTTGGCGGATCGTCCAGCTTTGATCAAAGCTTTGGGTGATGCGGCACAGACCGGGGCTGTTCAAACATTGCGCCTGCATTTCCATCTGCGTGATGAGGAAAGCCCGCGTGCGCGGTTTGTCACGCCGATCTATGTGCCGGTTGATCTGCGTTTGCAGGCTTTGGCGTCAGACGAGATTTTGGCTTTGGTGCGCCTGATCGAACCTGTTGCCGCTCAGTTGAGCGACGATCAGGCGTGGAAAGAGCAGCTCATCGCCAATGTCAGTCATGAGTTGCGCGCCCCGCTCAATGCCATCATCGGCTTTTCGGATTTGCTGGCCACGGGGCCAGCCGCGCAGGATGAAGCGCAGCGCCGCGACTATGCGCAGATCATTCAAACCTCTGGCCAGCATTTGCTCGATCTCGTCAATGCTTTGCTCGATATGTCCAAGATGCAATCGGGCGCTTTCCCAGTGACGCCGGATTCTTTCGCCTTCGCCACTCTTGTGGATGAATGTTGCGACATGTTGAAGTTGAAGGCGGATGAAGCCGGTCTTTCTCTGCGCCGCCAGCTGCAACGTGATGCGGGCGAGATGGTGGCTGATCGCCGCGCTTGCAAACAAATCCTGATCAATCTCTTGTCGAATGCGATCAAATTCACTCCTCAGGGCGGCACGGTCACCGTCCATGCGCAGCAATCAGGCCAAGATGTCTTGCTCGCTGTGCGTGACACAGGTGTGGGCATTGCGCCGCAAGATTTGCCGCGTCTAGGCGATCCTTTCTTCCAAGCACAATCTGATGAGCCACGTGCGCTCGAAGGCTCGGGCCTTGGCCTGTCGCTGGTGAAAGGTCTTGTTGGCTTGCACGGCGGCGCGATTGCGATTGAAAGCGCGCCGGGGCAGGGCACATGTGTGACCATTCGTTTGCCGATGGATTGTCGGCCCTTTTCTGCAGGCCATGCCAAGCCTGCAATCATTCACTCCGCGCCGCGTGTGGCGGCCGGTCCTCTTCCTGACATGATGATGGTGAAGAAAATTGCGTGAAGCTCTCGCCCGTTCCGATCATGATTTCGTCCTTAGCGCACCGCGCCGCTCCAAAAAAGCAGCGCAGCGTGAGCCGGGCGCTTTCTCCTCATTGATGAGCGCCATCGCGCGCCATCCCAAACGCACATTCATGAGTGTTGTCTTTACCGGCATATTTTGCGGCATTGCCGCCAATGCGCTGTTCTTCCAGACCGCGCGTCATCCGGCGCCGATTTTTGCTGGCCCCGTGATTGCGCGACCGATGCAACAGCAAGCCGCACCCGTGCCGCAGCCCGTTCCGCGACAGGCGGAAGCCGCACCTGCGCCCTCCAATGCGATTGCGAAATTGATTGATGCGCCTGTTGTCGCGCCGCCCGCGGCACCTGTGGCTCCCCCCGTGCAGGCGCGTGCCGCTGCGCAGCCCAAAGATCAGATTGGTGCTTTGCTGGGTGGCTTGTCGGATGATGCCATTGATCCAACGCGCGTCATGGCTGTGCAAAAGGCGTTGGTGAAGCTCGGCTATGTGGTCAAGCCCGATGGTGTGATGGGGTCTGGCACGCGCCAAGCACTGCAAATGTTCGAGCAATCGCGCAAGCTGACGGTGACGGGTGAACTCACACCGCGCACTTTGCGGGAACTCGGCACGCAGAGCGGCGTTGCGATTCCGTAATGCATCTTCGCGCTGACATTTTTGTGGCTGCCTATCTGCGCCGTTGCGGCGTGGAGGGCGCCTTTGCAGCTTTGCGTCGGCGCGGCTCGCCAGAGGCGGGCGCTATTTTTGTGAAAGTCGATTGTCTCGATGGGCGCGCGGCGCTGTATGGGCCGGCCCCGCAAACAGAACTGGCTGATCGCGATGGGATTGATCGGCTCTGGATGCGTTTGCACAAGGATGAGTGGATTGATCCGGCCGATGCAGAAGTGCGGATCAAAAAGGAAATCACCTTCGACCCCGATTTATGGTTGGTCGAAGTGGAAGATTCCAAAGGTCGATCGTTTCTCGATCTGGCTGATTAAGCCGACAAGCTCAGCTGCAGCTTTTGCTCCGCGAAAGTCGTGAGTTGCGTGCTCGTCGGGGCAGGCGCATCGTCGTGCGTCATCGCTTTCAGGATCATCTGCGACAGCGGCTGAGAGATAGAAAGGGCAAGTGCGCGGCGCCAAGCCATTTGCCCTTCGCTCAAATCATCGCGTGACAGGCTTGCGATGGCATCTGCATCCATACCCAGCGCGCGCAGAGCGATAACGATCGCTTCACCGCCCTGATCTTGTGTGATGCTGTTCGCGAGTTCTTCTGAAAGATGGAGGCTTTGCGTGAGACAGTCTGCAAAGACTTTGGCGCTTGTCGGGGCCGCCGTGTTCAGTTTTGCCGAGACGTTTGCATCGAGCGTGGTGGCTTGCGTGTCTGATTGGCCCATTCGGCTGCGCGCGGCAGCGATCATCAACAGGCGATCTGCGCGCGCGGCATGAAGGAAGAGGCCGAGCACTTCGGCGCGATGGGGCAGGCGGCGGCAGAGGGCTTGGGCAAGCTGCGCATCATTGTGCGCGCGCGCCACCAAGGGCGTGAGAATGTGGGTGCCAAGCGGCGCATATTCATTCTCAGCCAAGGCTATCCAAATCTCGCGTTCTGGACGGGCTGCAAGAAGATCAATGGTCGCGGGGTCGAGATCATCGCGCCTGGCAATGGCGCGTGCGGCGACGAGCGGGGCTGACGCTGCGGCATTGTGCAAAACAGCGGTCGAAAGGCGGCGGCATTTTTCAAATAGGAGGACCGCGCCTTCATTCGCGCGCGCTGCCAGCAGGTCCAACAATTCGCCGGGCGCTGCGGAATGGGTGCACAGCCGCATGGCGGCATGATCAATTTCCGCACGGGTGGCGCTGGGCAGAATGGTATGGGCGATTTCCGCAAAATGCTGGATTTCATCTTCGCTATGCGAAGGACGGCGCACGAACAGGTCCACCAACACGCGCAAGAGCAAAGGTTTGGGGCCACCAGCCTCGCTCAAGCCACGGGCGGCGATATGCTGCAACGTATCTGTGGTGAGATCTTGGGCGAAGAGACGCATCGCGGACACACTCGAAAACTGAGCTCAGTTTAGAGTGACTTCGTTGACACGGTGTTAACCTTCCAAAATTCCTAATGCCTGTGTTGTCTCTCAAGGGGAGATCGGTGAGATGACGAATGTGATTGCGTTCAAGCTGCGGCGAAAACGGGCTGGCCCGCCGCCTGACCGTCCGTGCCAGCTTTTGTTTTTCACTGGCGTGCGCTATATGCGGCAGGATGAAGCGGTCAAGATCAAGCGGCGCAAGTCGCGGGTGGTGAGCCGCAAAAACCGAGCCTGACATGACACGACGCCCCACCGCTCAACCGCAGCCCTTTTGGAAGGGTCGCGAGCTGGAAGATTTTTCAAAAGCGGAATGGGAAAGCCTGTGCGATGGCTGTGGCCGCTGCTGCCTCGTCAAGCTTGAAGATGAAGATACGGGCGACATTCATTTTACCAGCATCGGCTGCAAACTGCTCGACGGCAAAACATGCCGCTGCACCGATTATGCGCAACGCCGCCGCCGTGTGCGCGATTGTGTGCGCTTGACGCCGCATGAAGTGCGCACGCTCCCCTGGTTGCCGCCGACTTGCGCTTACAAGCTCATTGCTGATGGGGATGATTTGAAATGGTGGCACCCGCTGGTGTCGGGCTCTGCCAAAACTGTTCATGAAGCGGGCATTTCCGTGCAGGGCAAAGTTCTGGCGAGCGAGACCGATGTGCCGCTCGAGCAATATCCTGATTTCATCGTGAGCTGGCCGGGCAAGTTTCCCAAGGGCGCGAAGTGATGGGCCTTTAGGCCCGTCATTGCGAGGAGGCCGTAGGCCGACGTGGCAATCCAGAGGCCTCGCGTGCGGCTCTGGTTTGCTTCGCTTCGCTCGCAATGACGGCGCTAAAGTGATGAAAGCGTCGCCTCAAATACTCTTCTTGCTCGTTCTTCCGCACTCAATCCAACAAGTGATTTCGACGGCGCTTCCACGCTGATCGGCGTGCCTTTTGGAAAAGCGCTCAACAAATCTTTCAAGGGCAACACGCCTTCGCTCGGCAGGCGGCGAGCGGTGCGCGATTCTGCGCGCAGCTCTTCAATGCTGCGTGTGCCCTCCGGCATGGGCGCGGCATCGCAATAATGCACCAGCTGCAAGAGATGCGGTTCGACCTTACGCAAATCATCTGCATGCCCACCCGAGCGTGACAGATGCAGGAGATCAATCACCAGTCCGGCATTGGCCCGCTCTGCGGCTAGCGCCAGCACGCGGGCTTCCTGAAGCGAGCGGCAGGCGGAATAGGGATTGAACTCGACCAGCACATTCAGCTTGTAGGGCGCGCAGAGATCGCAGAGCGCCCGCAATGTGGCGAGGCGGCGGGTCTCCTCGGCATCTTCCACAGGGCAGACGATGAAGCGGGCGCCCAGTTCCGCCGAGAGTGCGAGCACGGGTCGCAGGCTCTCCACAATGAGATCGGGCTTGATGGGGAAGACGCCCACTTCGAGCAGCTGCAAACCCGTCGCGCGCATCAGGGCACGGACCTCGTCGGCCAGCGGCGTGCCGGCCACTTGCGGGTCGGTGGCGAGCAGGGGATTGAGTCGCAGCCCCACGCTCGCGAAGCCGGCGGCAGCCGCGGCCCTTATCTGGCCGGCGGGACCGGCATCCAGAATGGTGAGGGCTGCGAGCGAGATGAGGGGCTGATCGGGCATTTTTTGGCTTCCTTTGGCGCCCTTTTCCCATGACTTGCGATTTTGGGCAAAATCGCGCATTTGCTTAGACGAAAGTCTCGCCTCCCCGCTGTCTTAGCGAGGAGAGGCCATGGAGAAGAAGATGACAGATTCAAAGCGCGCCCCCATCAATGACCTGCGCGACTGGCTGAAGCAGGTCGCCGACATCGGTGAGCTGTGCGAGGTTAAAGAACCCGTCGAGCGCGATGAGGAAATGAGCGCGATTGGCTATCTGGTCGCCAAGCAGAAGCCTTCTCCCGCGATCCTCTACAACAACATCAAGGGCTTTGAGAATTCGCCCATTGGCGCTCGCTCGCTCTGGAACGTGCTCGGGCCATCTGTGCGTCGCATTGCGCTGACACTGGGTGAAGACCCCAACACGCCGACGGTCGAACTCATTCGCCGTACCAAGGACAAGCTGCGCTCGCGCATCCCCCCGAAGGAAATCGCTGCTGCTGAAGCCAGCGTTTACGAAAATTCGATGTTCGGCGATGACGTCAATCTGGACCTCTTGCCGATCCCCAAACATTGGCCGCGTGACGGTGGCCGCTATGCGGGCACTGCTGATGCGGTGATCACGCGCGATCCCGACACGAATTATCTCAATGTCGGCACCTATCGCATGATGTTGCAGGGCAAGAATACGACGGGTCTTTATCTGTCGCCCGGCAAAGATGCGCGTCTGCACATTGCGCGCGCTTGGGAGCAAGGCAAGCCGCTGCAAGTGGCGGCGGCTTGGGGGATTGATCCGCTTTACATGCTGGTCGGTTCGCAGAGTTTTCCGAAGAATGTTTCGGAATATGAATATGCCGGCGGCATCAAGGGTGGCCCCGTGCCTGTGGTGAAGGGTAAGACGACTGATCTGTTGATCCCTGCTCATGCGGAGTTGGTGGTTGAAGGTGAAATCCGTCCCGGCGGCATGGCGCCTGAAGGTCCGTTCGGTGAATTCACCGGCTATTATGGCAAGCCGGAAGCCGCTTGCCCGCTGGTGCACATTACGGCCGTGCATTATCGCAACAAGCCGATCCTGACGAATGCGCTGATGGCCGATTATCCGTCTTGCGAACAATCGGGCTTTTTCTCGATCATTCGTTCGGCGAAAATCTGGGACGATCTCGACAAGCTCGGCATTCCCGGTATTCACGGCGTCTATTCACACCCCGCAGCCGCTGGCGGCTTCGGCATGGTGGTTGTCGCCATGGAACAGAAATATGCCGGTCATGCCGCGCAAGTGCTGGCTTTGACCGCGCAGGTGCCGGGTGGTGCTTATTACACCAAGTGGATTGTCGCCGTGGATCATGATGTCGATCCGACCGACATGGATCAGGTGATCTGGGCGATGGCATCGCGTTGCAACCCGATCGATGACATCGACATTATGCGCAACACATGGTCGACGCCGCTTGATCCCTCGCAGAACCCGCCTGACAAGCGCCCCTATGGTTCGAAGGCGCTGATCAATGCGTGTAAGGATCACCGTTATATTCCGGTGTTTTCGACGCGCACGACTTTGCGTCAGTCGACCTATGAGAAGGTGGCTGCGGAATGGACCAAGCTCGGACTGCCGGGCGTTGCTCCGCAAGTGCGCGCCTTTGAAAGCGAAGAGACATTCGTCTATCGCGAAGAAGGCCAGATGAATTTGTAAGTCGCGCTCATGCGAGTGAAGTAAATGAAAGGCGGGCTTCGGCCCGCCTTTTTTATTGCGCACTCTCTGCCGTCATTGCGAGCGGAGCGAAGCAAACCAGAGGCCTCACGCGGTGCCTCTGGTTTGCTTTGCCTTTGGCTCGCAATGACGAGGTCGATTTATTCTCCCGAGACCCCGTGAGGCACGGGATGGAGCTGCGTTTCTTTGATCGGCGCGAGGCGATCATCGCCGTCGATTTCGCAGCAGGATTGAATCCCATCGCAGCAATGGGCGACACCGCAGCCGCCACATTCCACACAAGGCGCGAGCTCTTGGCCGATCCGGCGCATGCCGGTTCCATCGCAGAAATGACAACGCATTGAACAGGCCTCCCCGATTCGTGTGAGGCAAAGTTAGAATAAGTCCTCCGTCATTGCGAGCGCAGCGAAGCAAGCCAGAGCCTCACGTGGTGCCTCTGGGTTGCTTCGCTGCGCTCGCAATGACGGCAGAGGTCTAGCCCTTGGCCTCGCGCATGGCGCGGGTGGCTATGTCTTCGAGCCAGCCTAGATCAACATCACCATGGGCTTCGCAGATGAACCATGGTTCGCGCGAGTCGGGCTCCAGCATGATGCCGTAGTCGATCAGCTTCCAAGCGAATTTCGCGTAGAGCTCGGAATCGGTGATGCGCCAATCACGATAATTGGTCGGCACTTTGTTCAGGAAGTGAATACCAAACATGGCCGGCGGGCCGGCAAAGCAATGCTCGATACCAGCTGCGGTAAAGACGCGGCCCAAGCAATCGCGGATATTCGCGCCAGCTGTGTTGATGGTCTCATAGGCGTTGGTGTTGGCGAGAATGTCGAGTGTGGCAGATGCACCCGACAAGGCGATCAGGTTCGCAGTGTAAGTGCCACCATGCACAACGCCGCCTTTGAAAGCGCCCACGCAATCCATGACTTCGGCGCGGCCACCAAAGGCGGCCACCGGATAGCCATTGCCCATGGCTTTGGCATAGGTCGTGAGATCGGCATGAATGCCATAGAGCTGTTGCGCGCCGCCCGGTGCGACACGAAAGCCGGTCTTCACTTCATCGAGAATGAGCATGGTGCCATTTTGCGTGCAGCGGTCACGCAAGAATTGCAGCCATTCCTGAGTAGCGGCAATCGAGCCCGCATTGCCGATGATCGGCTCGAGCAGAATGGCGGCGAGATCATCACCATGATCGCGCAACAGCGCTTCGACCATGTCGTAATCATTCAGCCGAATGAGTGAGACGAGATCACGCGTTTTGTCTGGGATGCCTGCGCCAAAGGGGATGATCTGCGGTTCGGCCTTGCCTTTGGGATCCCAGTTTTCGAGATCGGATTTCCACATCATCTCGTCATAGAGGCCGTGGAAGGAACCTTCGACAATGGCGACATGTTTGCGCTTGGTGAAACCGCGCGCGGTGCGCACAGCGCCCATGACCGCTTCCGTGCCGGAATTGGCGAAGCGCATTTTTTCGATATTGGGGCAAAGCGCTTTGACCTGTTGCACGACTTGAATGTCGAGCGGGGTGGAGAAGCCCGACAGCGTACCGCCTTCTGTGATTTGACGGATGACGGCGCCATCGACGCGCTTGTCGCGATAGCCCAGAATGATCGGGCCATAGCCAAGGCGAAAATCGACAAAGCTTTTGCCATCGCAATCGGTGAGGCGGCAGCCTTCGGCGCTTTCGATGAAAAGCGTGCGGTCTTCGCCCCAGTAGCGGTAATTTTCCGCCACACCTTGCGGCATGTGGCGATGGGCTTCGGCCAAGAGACGGGATTGATTGTCACGGCTCATAATTTTTCACCATGGGGCGGGCGCAAAAGCAGGCCCGCTTGTTCTTCGACAAGGCGCGCAACATGCAATTCGGCGGCGTCGCCGCCATAGGTTTTGCGCGCCGTCTCGAAGAGTTCGCGGGCGAGCTTGCCCATTTTCAACTCCACGCCTTGCTCGTCGGCAATCTCGTGAGCGAGACGCAAATCTTTGCAGCAGAGATCAAGCGAGAAACTCGGATCATAATGTCCGGCAAAGATGGACGGGATGTCGTGATCGGCCACCCATGAGGCGCCGGCACTGGATTGAATGGCAGCGGCCACAACATCCAATGGCACACCGGCTTTGGCGCCAAGCATCAGGCCTTCGCCAATGGCTGCGGCATGCACGAACCAGAGCAGATTGGTGATGAGTTTCACCGTTGCGCCATTGCCGTGCTGGCCGACGTGAAAAATCTTTTCACCGATCACTTGGAAGAGCGGCAGATATTTGTCGAAAACCTCTTTCGCGCCTGCCGCGAAAATACCAAGCTTGCCTGCACGCGCGCCATCAATGGCATTGGTGACGGGGGATTCGAGATAGTGGATCCCGCATGTCTGTGCCTCAGCGCCGATGCGGCGTGCGAGTTCGACAGAGCTTGTCGTCGTGTCAATGAGGCCTGCGCCTTGTTTCATCGCGGCCAAGACGCCTTGACCAAAGAGCAGCGCCTCCACTTGGGCGGGGCCGGGGAGCGAGAGAAAGACGAGATCGGCTTTGGCGGCTTCATCGCGCAGATCATCTGCGGCGCGTGCACCTAGCTTGACGAGATCGGCGAATTTTTCGGGGTTCAGATCAGCCAGCGTGAGCGCATAGCCTGCGCGCAACAGATTGGCGGCAATGGGATGGCCCATATTGCCGGTGCCGACAAACAGAATGTGCTCTTTGCTCATGCGTGGTCAGGCTGTCTTGCGGAAGGCCAGAAATTTATCGCCCTTGCGCGGCACCGGCGTGAAGCCGAGCTTGCCGAGCATGTCGAGCGTCTGGCTCCAGGAATAGGTGCGGTAATCAATCGTCTGCTCCATGACGCGGCGGCCGTCGTCCAGCAGATAATAATGTTTGACGAAGCCATGATCATGCGGCTCGATTTTTTGCGCATAGGTCATGCCGTTGGAAATCTCTTTTTCGTAATCGAAATGCGGGCCCTGAATCCCCAAGAGCAACATGCCGCCCGGTGCAATATGGGCAGCGAGCTTTTCCAGCCCCGCGCGATTGTCAGCATCGCCCGGAATATGGCTCACCATGAAGGGCTCTTTGTCGCCATCAATGACGAAATACCAGACACCGCCATAAGAGAAGGCGGCCTCGTATTTTTTGTTGAGGGCGAGCGAGCAGACATTTTGCTGGCGCAGATCAATCGCGGGATAGGCGGCGAGACGCTCGCGCGCCTGTTTCAGCATGGCTTCGGTGAGATCAATGCCGGTGATATTGGCGCCTGAATGGCGGCGCCCGAATTCTTCGAGAATGAGGCCTGTGCCGCAGCCGACCTCCAAAATATTGGCAAAGGGGCCGTGCTGCTCCAGATCATTCACAATCTGTGCATAGTCGTAATAGCCCGATGTCATGATGACATCGTAATATGACGACATATTCGTATAATCGCCCATCGCCCCAGACCCTTTTGTCTCAGTGCCCGCCACTTCTGTGGCATGTCATTGTAAAGACGAAGCTTATAGAGAGGTTTTGGCTCTTGAAACTGTCGATTTTCTGACGTTTCCGCTGAGCCTCTTTTTTCATCAGCTCCCCCGAATTTTGAATTTGCCGGAAGCTCTGCCTCAGTCCATTTTGGCATCGAGCCCAAAAGAGGCAAGCAAGAAGAGGGACGCGACGATCATGACATTTCCATCGACGGGCAAGGTGGTGCTGCGGACCAATCTGGCAGACCACCCCGTGACCAAGGCGCTGAAGGATGGCTCCATCCGCTCAGACCTCGTCGAATTCGATTTTGCCGGGCCGAAAGTCGCCAATCAGGGGTTCAAGCCCATGGTGCGCGAGGGGGCTTTTACGGCGGGTGAGCTGGCCATTGCGACCTATATTCAGGCGAAGGCCTGGGGCAAGAAGCTGATCGCGCTGCCAGCCCCCATCGTCAGCCGCACCCAGCACCACACGATTGCCTATAATGCCAATCATGGGCCGATGACGCCCAAAGATCTGGAAGGCAAGAAGGTTGGCATCCGCGCTTATTCGGTGACAACGGTTATGTGGGTGCGTGGCATTTTGCAGCACGACTATGGCGTCGATCTTTCCAAGATTCACTGGATCACGGTGGAAGATCCGCATGTGGCGGAATTCATCGATCCGGCCAATTGCACGCGCGTGAAGCCGGGCCAGACGCTCGAGCAATTATTGGCAGATGGCGAAGTGGCGGCCGCTGTGCTCGGCGACAAGTTTCCGGATGTGCCGGGCTTCACCTATCTCTTTGCTGATCCCAATGTGAGTGCGAAAGCATGGATGGCAAAGAACGCCATTCCGGTGCCGATCAATCATATTTTCTGCGTTCATGCCGATCTGCCCAAAGAGCGCCCCGATGTGGTGGCGGAAGCCTATCGCATGTTGGCTGAGGCCAATGCAGCTGCGCCTGAGGCGGCGGCAAAAATGGCGCCCTTTGGTGTCGAGCCCAATCGCAAGAGCCTGCAAATGGCGCTCGACTTTTGCTTTGAGCAGGGGCTGGTGCCGCAGAAAATGACGGTCGATGATTTGTTCGACGATGTGACACGCAAACTCGGCGCATAAAGCGCGCGCCCTGTCATTGCCGCTTCGGCCTTTTCGCAATGACGGGGTGCAAGCTGGCTGCGACGTGCAATTTGTGCTGCACGCGGCATCATGACCTGCGATGCGCGTTTACCCTTTGCGCCAAATGTTCACGCGGAACACTTGATCGAAAACAAGTTTGCCGTCTGCATGTTCCGCATTTCCTTCAAAGGTCGTGCGGACTTTCGCTGGGTCTTGATCGAAAAAGACCTGACGCTTGGGGTCGCGGTCGATCTGATCATCGCGCCATTCGTCAAAAGAAGCGAAACGGCGTGGCGCGCGATAGAGGATTTCTTTTTCCTCATGCGCGCCACTCATGGCGAGCATGTCTTCATAGGCTTTCGTGCGCACTTCAGTCTCATCATTCACGAGGCAGGTGGCATCATGATAATTGCCTGAGGGCACGGGCTCCATGACATAGAGCAGACCGCCTGTGCGCAAGGTGCGCAGGCCTTCCTGCAAAGCGCTTGCAGGATTTGGCATGTGATGCAGGCTATTTGAGAAAATCACCGCATCGAAATGCCCATCGCCAAAGGGAATGGCTTCGGCGCTGCCCGCGACGAATTTAGCATGGACGCCTTCTTCGCGGGCTTTCTCATTGGCATAGTCGATCTTGCGTTCTTTGACGTCGAGGCCGGTGACTTCGCCAAACAAAGAGCAAAGCCCGCGCGTGAATTTGCCTTCGCCGCAACCCAGATCAATCACGCGGGGGCCCAGCCCCTGTAATTCTGATGTGGCGATTTTGACATTGGTCGAAATCGGTAATGCGGCGATCTCCGCGCGTGAGGGATGAACGGCTGTGGCAATCCGCGTGGTCATATTTTTGTCTCGTCTTAAGCGGAAGCCAGTTTCTTGGAGATGATCTCTTCGCAAGCCTTGTTGCGTTCATCGAGAATCTTGCCAGCCATCGCATCGCGCAATTCGGGCGATGGATCAGCCAGACCGAAGCGATCGGGGCCATTCATAATCTTGGCCCAATAATCGGGTGTGCCGACAATATGTTTGGCTTCGTCAATATAATCGACTTCCGCCGTATATTCGGTGACGAAACCATTCGGCTCGATGAAATAAGAGAAGAGATTATTGCCCGGACCATGGCGGCCAACACCCCAGCCGATTTTAAAGCCATGCTTTTTCATGCGGCCTGCGCCGCGCATCAGGCCGTCGAAGTTTTCGACTTCATAGGCCATGTGGTTGAGGCCAGCGCCCTGCGCACGGGCAAGCGCGATGGAGTGGTGGTAGGACGAGCAACGCACGAAATCCATGCGTGCTGTTGAATCTGTCAGGCGGAAGCCGAGCACATCGATGAAAAAGTTCCGCTGCTTGTCGACGTCAGCGACATTGAGCACCGCATGCGACAGTTTCGTCGGGCGCGAATGATCATGGAAATTGCCTGCGCCATGCTGGACGACGTCGGCTGAAATATTCAGCGTCTGGCCTTCCGGTGTTTTGACCGAGAAGCCATAGCCGCCACCTGCAATCGCTCCGAGCTCGGTTGGGCCTGAGACAATCTCGCAGCCCATGGCTTTAGCTTTCGCATGCAGGCCATCAACCGCGATGCGCGAGGGGGCTGAGAAATTGATTGCTATCAGTCCGGCGCGCGGGGCCTCATGCAGGCTCAGCACATGATGTTCATTGCCGGCAGCGCGCATATAGGCGGTGCCATTGGCGGAGGCGACTTCCGACAAGCCCCAGGCTTGCGCGTAGAAATCGGCTGTTTCCTTGAGATTGAAGACGGCGAGTTCGACCCCGCGCAGGCCGTTGACACGGATCTCGGTCATGATGTCCTCC
>CANGFE010000018.1 GCA_947453155.1 Beijerinckiaceae bacterium
AGGTGCGTCTGCGCTAAACTTGAGAGGAAACCATGTCCGACTTCGACCGCAACGCTTCGCTCCCTTGGGGCTCTGGCGTAGCCCGGGCCGGCACCGTCGAGTACGACCAGGGCCTGCGCTCCTATATGCTGGGCATCTATAATCTGATGACCTTGGCGCTGGGCGTCACCGCCCTTGTCGCCATGTCGATCTTCATGATGGGCAAGACGAGCCCCGTCGTGCAGGCGCTCTACATGTCGCCCCTGAAGTGGGTCGTCATGCTGGCCCCGCTCGGCTTCATCTTCTTCCTGTCCTTCCGTTTCGAGCGGATGAGCTACACGACCCTTCTTGGCACCTTCCTCGCCTTCGCGGCGACCATGGGCCTGTCGATGGGTTCGATTGGCTTCGTCTTCAAAGCCAGCAGCATCGTGCAGGCTCTGTTTGCGACGACCGCCGCCTTTGGTGCTCTGAGCCTCTATGGCTACACCACCAAGCGTAGCCTCTCGGGCATGGGCTCGTTCCTCGTCATGGGCCTGTTCGGTCTCATGATCGCGAGCCTCATCAACCTCTTCGTGGGTTCGGGCGTGTTCTCCTTCGTGATCTCGCTGATTGGCGTTGTGATCTTCGCAGGTCTCACCGCTTGGGACACGCAGCGCCTCAAGGAAGAGTACGACCTCGTTGCCGGCACAGAAATGGCTGGCAAGGCGTCAATCATGGGTGCGCTGACACTCTACTTGAACTTCGTCAACATGTTCCAGTTGCTCCTCTCGCTGATTGGTCAGCGCGAAGACTAAGAACGGAATAGGAAAACGCGAAAGGCCCCGCATTTGCGGGGCCTTTTTGCTTTTGGCGTCTGATTTTTAAACGTGCACGAGACGCACATTCTTTTCCAGAACGGCAATGACGCGCGCCAAATCTGAACCGCGCTTCATGACGAGACCGCCCGCTGCCACCACTGCATAAGCACCTTGTTTGCGTGCCAGCCGCGGATCTTTTTCAATGCGATAAAGTGGTACTTCGGACGCGCGGCGAAAAATCGAAAAGACAGCCAAGTTCTTGTCGAAATCAATCGCATAATCGCGCCATTCGCCTGCTGCGACTTTGCGGCCATAAAGATTGAGAATGGTCCCCAGCTCATGACGATCGAAGGAAACGACCGGTGGCGCGGACGGCGTTGGTGGCGGGTTGTGCGGCTGCGGCAAGACGAGCCGCAAATGCGAGCTGGCGGGCTCCGGCTGATCTGGCGCTTGAAGCTTCTGATTGTCCATGGCACCTCCGATTCGGAATGATCCCGCTTTCATTTGCCGTGCACAAGCCCCGCTCGGAACGCAGGCCCGCGCCTTGAAACTCGAGCCACCCGCCGCAATATGTGCGAGGCATTCCCTTTCCTGCACGGATCAAGAGCCAAGAAGAGACCATGACCGACCACTCCGGCGCTCCCACGGGCACACCCCACGCTTTCCAAGCGGATGTTTCCCGCCTCCTGCACCTGATGGTGCATTCGATCTATTCCGACCGCGATATTTTCATCCGCGAGCTTGTCTCCAATGCCGCCGATGCTTGCGAAAAGCTGCGCTATGAGGCCCTGACCAAGCCAGACCTGATCAACGATGAGGGCGGCTTTGCGATCAAAATCACGGTCGATGACGCCGATCACCGCATCACCATTGCCGATAATGGCATTGGCATGAGCCATGACGATCTGGTCTCGGCGCTCGGCACGATTGCCAGCTCCGGCACGCGCGCCTTTCTCGATAAATTGGCGCAAACGGACGGTGAAGAGAAAGTCAAAGGCGCGGAGCTGATCGGACAGTTTGGTATCGGCTTCTATTCCGCTTTCATGGTGGCCGATCAAGTCACCGTCGAAACACGCAAGGCGGGATCACAAGAGGCTTTTGTCTGGGAGTCGGAAGGGCAAGGCACTTATGTCACGCGCCCGATCCCGCTCGAGAAAGCGCCTACCCATGGCACGCGCGTCACACTCCACCTCAATGACGCGAGCCATGATTATGCCAAGCCCGGCCGCTTGGCGCGAATCATTCGGGAACATTCGAGCGCCATCGCTATTCCGGTTGATGTGATCGAAAAAGATGGCGAAGACGCGCAGCGCGTGGCCGAAGGATCTGCGCTGTGGACGCGCGCCAAGAGTGATATCAAGCCGGAAGAATATGCAGACTTTTACCGCTCACTGGCAAGCCAGTTTGATGAGCCTGCACTGACCATTCATTGGCGCGCAGAAGGGCGTCAAGAATATACGGTCTTGGCTTTCATTCCGGGCTCGCGCCCGCTGGACCTTTTTGATCCGGCGCGCAAAGGGCGCAGCAAACTTTATGTTCGCCGCGTCCTCATCTCGCAAGAGGCAGACCTTTTGCCGGGCTGGTTACGTTTTGTCCGTCTCGTTGTTGATTCAAGCGATCTGCCGCTGAATGTTTCGCGCGAAATGATTCAGGATAGCCCAGTTTTTGCGGCCATTCGTAAAGGCATCGTCAATCGTCTTTTACAAGAACTCACCAAGACGGCTGAAAACGATTCCGAGACGTTCAAATCCATCTGGGAAAATTTCGGCGCTGTCTTGAAAGAAGGTCTCTACGAAGACCCGGAGCGGCGTGATGCTCTGTTTAAATTAGCGCGCTTTACAACATCCAAGAATATCGAAACTGCGCGCACACTGACTGACTATATTGCTGATCTACGCCCCAACCAGACAGATATCTGGTACATCACAGGTGATGATCAAAAGCGCCTTGAAAAAAGCCCTCAATTGGAAGGTTTCCGTACGCGTGGCATTGAGGTTCTTTTGCTCTCTGATCCCGTCGATGCCTTTTGGGTTTCGACCGCGCTCGGCTTTGAAGGCAAGCCCTTTAAATCTGTGACACAGGGAACCGCGGATATTAGCAATGTGCCTTTGCTGGAAGGCGAAACGGCGCCATCGAAAGAAACATCGCCGGAAATTGCAACCCTCATCGCATTCATGAAGCAAACACTCGCCGAGAATGTTGACGATGTGCGCGCCTCTGATCGCTTAGCAGAAAGCGCGGCTTGCCTTGTTGCGCCGGCACACGGGCGTGACAGGCGGCTTGAGCAAATTCTTGCGCAAGGCGGGATGGGATCCATCAGCAAACCAGTGCTTGAAGTAAATCCGTCGCATCCGCTGGTGGCAGCACTCGCATCTCACTTTGCAAAAGGCGATGATAAAACTCTCATCGAAGATGCAGCATGGCTGATCCATGATGAAGCGCGTGTCGCGGATGGTGAGCCGCCCGCTGACCCCACGCAATTCATTGCCCGCCTGACACGGATGATGACACGCGCTGCGCAAGCGCCCTCTGCATGAGTGCAGATAAAAAAATAAATGCGGGCCTCGGTATCACCGAGGCCTTGCGTTTTATGACCGCTCTCTTGACTGAAAAAGATATCAGCCAGCCTGAGGCTGAAGCGCGTGTGCTTTTGCTGGCCGCCACACACATGTCGCGCGCGCAAATGATCACCCATTCAGATCGTATCATTTCGACAGATGAAGCGGACATTCTATCGGCCTGGATTGTTCGTCGCCTCAAGGGCGAGCCTGTGACGCGCATCACGGGACGGCGTGACTTCTGGACGCTTGATTTACTTGTCACGCCGGACGTGCTCGATCCGCGTGCCGATACGGAAGTGATTGTTGAAACTGCACTTGATCTGTTGAGCACACGCCGCACGCAAGCATTGCGCATCCTTGATCTGGGGACAGGCAGTGGCGCTCTTTTATTGGCGCTTCTTTCGGAATGTCCGCATGCGACGGGTGTCGGGATTGATCTTTCACCCGCGGCTTGCGCCGTCGCGCAAGACAATGCGCAGCGCAATGGCCTTGCGGCACGCGCCTCATTCCAGCAGGGGCATTGGGCTAATGCGCTCAACGAGACATTCGATCTCGTCGTCTCCAACCCGCCCTATATTGAAAGCGCCACGATTGCCGGGCTCGACGCGGAAGTGCGAGAGCATGATCCGATGCTCGCGCTCGATGGTGGGCCTGATGGGCTCACCGCCTATCGGGCCATCATTCAGGATCTGCCACGACTTCTCTCACCTGCGGGGCTTTGCGTCCTAGAACTGGGAATCGGCCAAGCTGGCGCTGTCACCGCTTTGGCCAAGGCCATGGGTCTGAGCCAGAAAGCATTGCGACGGGACCTTGGCGGGGTGGAAAGGGCTCTGGCGCTCGGCCGTCCTTGATCTGAAGGGCCCTCTCCCCAGATTTTCGGATTTGCCCCTTGGCGGGCGGGCTGAAAACGACTAAATAGGTTCATAGAAATCGCCTCGGTTCTGCATGCGCAGTGGCTGAAGGCCCGTTGAGAGCGAATTCGGTTCTCCGGTCGTTTGCCTGGCGTGGTTCCGGGTTGGACGAGGCGAAAGTCCCCAAATTCAGTGATCCAGCGGAGTGCAGCGGATCATCGAGTCTCAGGTCTTGAGCCTGACTGTTAACAGACCGGCCGGAGAGCCTATTCGCCTTAACCAATATAGCTCCTGAAGCGCCCCACTTCCCCTTCGGCCGCATCCCGCGGCCCCAACAGAGTTTTGGCGCATGATGCAAGGATCATCGATGAGACCTGGTCAGAACAAGCGTATGCGTGGCCGCAACAATAATAATCGCAAAGGCCCCAATCCGCTCACCCGGACCTATGAATCCAACGGCCCTGACGTGAAGATCCGCGGAACCGCGCATCATGTTGCAGAAAAATACCTGCAACTTGCCCGCGACGCGCAGTCTTCCGGCGACCCCGTGATGGCCGAAAGCTATCTGCAGCATGCGGAACATTATTTCCGCATTATTGCCGCTGCCCAGCAGGCGCAGCAGCAAGCGCAAGCTGGCTATGTGCGCCCGGCTGGCGAAGCTGAGGCCGAAGAAGAGGATGATGATGACGGCGGCATGCCGGATCGTTTTGCCTCGCCCTTCGAAAAGCAACAGCAGAACGCTCCAAACCCGCAGCCCTATCAAGGCCAGCCGCAACCGTTTGCCGGAGGCCCGCAGCCTTTCGTGCAAAATGGTGGCTTCAATGGCCAGCAGGGTGGCGGACAGCCGCAAGGCGAGCGTCAAGAGCGCGGGCCCCGTCCCGAGCGTCCCTATCAGGACCGCAATCAGCAAGGCCGCCACAATAATCCGAACCGTGGCCCGCGCCCTGATCGTCCGCAGTTTCAGCAGCCGCGCTTTGAAGCGCGTCCCGAAAGCGATGAGCAGCCCGACGCTGGCCTGCCTGCGTTCATCACGGCGCCCGTGCGTATTCCCACGAGCGATGAAGGCGCAATGGCGAGCAGCGAACAGCCAAGCCTTGGCCAAGATATGGGCGAAGGTGAAGGTGTCGGCTTCCATCTGCGTCCACGCCGTCGCCGTCGGCGCGCCGGTGAAGAGGGCGAAAATATCCCCCGTGGCGATACGCCTAACGTGGAATGAGATGAGAAGGGGCCTGCGGGCCCCTTTTTCTTTGCCCGTCTCTGATCAGGATCAGGGACCCAGAAAGGTTGATCTGCTCCTCTTTTATGAAGGCGAGCCTCTTCCTACATGAGTCTTGGAGGGTCGCCGTCAGGGGCCCTGAGTTCGACGTTGCAGCATTGCTTCGGGGTGACTGCACCGGTTGAGGAGTAGACCATGAACATCGACAAATATACGGAACGCGCACGGGGCTTCGTTCAATCCGCCCAATCTTTGGCGCTGCGTGAAGGCCATCAACAATTCACGCCCGAACATCTTTTGAAAGTTTTGCTGGATGACGAAGAAGGTCTCGCATCCGGCCTGATCGACAAGGCTGGTGGCCGTTCACGCGACGCGCTTGTGCAGACCGAGCTTACGCTTGGCAAAATGCCAAAGGTGCAAGGCTCCGGTGCAGGCCAGCTTTATCTTTCGCCAGCAACAGCGCGCATTTTTGATGCAGCTGAAAAACTCGCCCAGAAATCTGGTGACAGCTACGTAACTGTAGAACGTTTACTGCTCGCCATTGCTGCAGAGAAATCCGAAGATGCCGGCAAGATTCTGGCGCAAGCGGGCGTGACGCCACAATCACTCAATCATGCCATCGAAGATTTGCGAAAAGGCCGCACAGCCGACAATGCCACAGCTGAAAATGCCTACGATGCTTTGAAAAAATATGCGCGCGATCTGACTGATGCTGCGCGCAACGGCAAGCTTGATCCGGTCATTGGCCGCGATGAAGAAATCCGCCGCACCATTCAAGTTCTTTCCCGTCGCACCAAGAATAATCCGGTTCTCATCGGCGAACCCGGTGTTGGTAAGACTGCCATTGTCGATGGTCTCGCGCTGCGAATCGTTAATGGGGATGTGCCTGAAAGCCTGAAAGACAAAAAGCTTCTGGCGCTCGACATGGGGTCTTTGATTGCAGGTGCAAAATACCGTGGCGAGTTTGAAGAACGGCTCAAGGCCGTTCTCAGCGAAGTTACGGCGGCAGAAGGCGGCATCATTCTCTTCATTGATGAAATGCACACACTGGTGGGTGCGGGCAAATCAGATGGCGCCATGGATGCGTCCAATTTGCTGAAGCCTGCACTGGCGCGGGGTGAATTGCATTGTGTGGGTGCTACGACGCTCGATGAATTCCGCAAGCATGTGGAGAAAGATCCGGCCCTCGCGCGTCGTTTCCAGCCGGTATTTGTCAGCGAGCCATCTGTCGAAGATACAATCTCTATCC
The DNA here is from genome assembly GCA_947453155.1 of Beijerinckiaceae bacterium. Taxonomy (GTDB): domain Bacteria; phylum Pseudomonadota; class Alphaproteobacteria; order Rhizobiales; family Beijerinckiaceae; genus Terripilifer. Next base: position 6,654 of record CANGFE010000018.1, read on the forward strand.
TGCGCGGTCTGAAGGAGAAATATGAACTCCATCATGGCGTGCGCATCACGGATTCGGCGATTGTCGCTGCCGCAACTTTATCGAATCGCTATATTGCCGACCGTTTCTTGCCGGATAAGGCCATCGATCTGGTTGATGAAGCCTCATCGCGTTTGCGCATGCAGGTGGATTCCAAGCCTGAAGAACTGGATGAGCTTGATCGACGCATCATCCAATTGCGCATTGAGCAGGAAGCTTTGCGCAAGGAAACCGATGCGGCCTCGCGCGACCGTCTCGCCAAACTCGAGCACGAATTGGCTGATGTCGAAGAAAAGTCTTCGGCGCTCACTGCCCGGTGGAAGGCCGAGAAAGACAAGCTTGGTGATGCACAAAAGCTGAAAGAGCAGCTTGAGGCTGCGCGCACAGAACTGGCTCAGGCGCAAAGACGCGGTGAATATCAACGCGCAGGCGAATTGACCTATGGCGTCATTCCCGAGCTTGAAAAGAAGCTTGGCGAAACCGAAGCCAAAGCGGGCTCTGCAATCCTCGAAGAGGAAGTCTCTGCCGATCATATTGCGCAGATTGTCTCGCGCTGGACGGGTGTGCCTGTGGATAAAATGCTCGAAGGTGAACGCGAAAAACTCTTGAAAATGGAAGAGAGCCTGGCCAAGCGTGTGGTCGGCCAGAGAGAGGCTGTGCAAGCCGTTTCGACCGCTGTGCGCCGCGCGCGCGCGGGTCTGCAAGATCCCAATCGTCCGATTGGATCTTTCATGTTCTTGGGGCCAACAGGCGTTGGCAAGACAGAACTGACTAAAGCTCTTGCATCTTTCTTGTTCGATGACGAAACCGCGATGGTGCGGCTCGACATGTCGGAATATATGGAAAAGCATTCCGTCTCACGGCTCATCGGCGCCCCTCCAGGCTACGTTGGCTATGAGGAAGGTGGCGCTTTGACGGAAGCCGTTCGGCGTCGGCCCTATCAAGTTGTGCTGTTCGACGAGATTGAAAAAGCGCATCCCGATGTGTTCAACGTCCTTCTGCAAGTGCTCGATGATGGACGCCTCACAGATGGACAGGGCCGCACCGTCGATTTCCGCAATGTCTTGGTCATCATGACCTCGAATCTTGGTTCTGAATATCTTGTCAGCCAGCCAGAGGGAGAAGATTCCTCAGCTGTGCAGGGCGAGGTCATGTCGGTGGTGCGCGGTCACTTCCGGCCGGAATTCTTGAACCGGGTTGATGAAATCGTGCTGTTCCATCGTCTGCAACGCGTGGATATGGGCGCGATTGTCGATATTCAAATGATGCGCCTTGCGAAGCTTCTCGAAGAACGCAAGATCACGCTTCATCTGGATGAGAGTGGTCGCGAATGGCTGGCTGAACGAGGTTATGATCCGGCCTATGGCGCGCGTCCTCTGAAGCGCGTGATCCAAAAGGCGGTGCAAGACCCAATGGCTGAGCGCATTCTGGCAGGGCTGGTGAAAGATGGCGACACCGTCAATATTACCGGCAGTGCAACTGGTCTTTTGCTGAATGGCGAAATGGTGGAAAGCACGATGCGCGCGCCGGAGCACAATGCCGATGGTAGCGTCAGGCCTTTATCAAAGGGCAAACTGAACTGATTGAAGAGGCGGGATCGAACATCCCGCCTTTTTCATATCCGCTCGTCAACAATGCGAACGAGATCGCGCATGATCGAATTGAGCTCGTAATTTTTTGGCGTATAGACCGCAGCAACACCTTCGCTCAGAAGTGTCGCTTCATCTTCCGGCGGAATAATGCCGCCGACAACGAGCGGAATATGGGTGAGGCCTTCATCTTTCATGCGCTTGGCCACATCGCGCACAAGCTGGACGTGGGAGCCGGAGAGAATGGAGAGACCGATGCAATGGACATCATCCTTGCGCGCGGCTTCGACAATCTCGGCTGGCGTCAGGCGAATGCCCTGATAGACCACATCCATGCCGGCATCCCGGGCGCGCACGGCAATCTGTTCCGCGCCGTTCGAATGGCCGTCGAGGCCGGGCTTGCCGACCAAAAACTTCAGGCGCCTACCAAGTTTTTGAGAGACGCGCTCAACCTCTGTGCGAACGTCATCCAATTCGCCACCGACTTGACGCGCGGCGGTGCCGACGCCAGTGGGCGCGCGGTATTCACCAAATGCACCCCGCAGCACAGCACCCCATTCCCCAGTGGTCACGCCTGCTTTGGCAGCGGCAATCGAGGGCTCCATAATATTTGTGCCTTCAGCAGCTGCGCGGCGCAGATCAGCCAGTGCTTTTTCAACGGCTTTGGCATCGCGCTGTTCCCGCCAGGCCTGCAAGCGCTTGATCTGATCAGCCTCGACATGATCAGCCACGACCATGATGGCACTATTGCCCGTCGTCAGCGGTGAGGGTTCACTCTCGATAAAACGGTTCACGCCGACCACAACCTGTTCACCGCGCTCAATCGATTCGAGGCGACGCGTATTGGAGTCGACCAGACGCGACTTCATATAGCCGCTTTCAACAGCGGCAATAGCGCCGCCTCTTTTCTCGATTTCGGCAAGCTCAGCGCGCGCTTGGGTTTTTAACTCTTCAACCTTGCGCGTGATCTCGTGGCTGCCATCGAAGAGATCACCATATTCCAAAAGGTCTGTTTCATAGGCCATGATTTGCTGGATGCGCAAAGACCATTGCTGATCGAATGGACGCGGTAGGCCAAGCGCTTCGTTCCATGCCGGCAATTGCACGGCACGGGCACGCGCATTTTTGGATAAAACCACCGCCAGCATTTCGATGAGAATACGATAGACGTTGTTTTCCGGCTGTTGCTCCGTCAAGCCCAATGAATTGACCTGCACGCCATAGCGGAAACGACGATATTTCTCATCTTCAATCCCGTAGCGCGCCTGCGTGATTTCATCCCACAATTCTGTAAAAGCCCGCATTTTGCAAAGCTCTGTGACAAAGCGCATCCCAGCATTCACAAAGAAGGAAATGCGACCAACCACTTCGCCCATATTTTTGGGATCAAGATCGCCTGATGCCTTAACGCTATCGAGGACGGCTATGGCGGTCGCGAGCGCATAACTCAATTCTTGCACGGGCGTCGCGCCTGCTTCCTGCAAATGATAAGAGCAGACATTCATCGGGTTCCATTTCGGAACATTCTTCGTCGTGAACAAAATCATGTCGCGGGTCAGGCGCATCGACGGGCCGGGCGGAAAGACATAAGTCCCGCGCGACAAATATTCTTTGATAATGTCGTTTTGCGTGGTGCCCTGCAGAGCACTGCGGGGTGCGCCTTGCTCATCGGCAGCGGCAATATAAAGGGCCATCAGCCACGGCGCCGTGGCATTGATGGTCATGGATGTGTTCATCTCTGCGATCGGGATGCCATCAAACAAAGTCCGCATGTCACCGAGATGGGAGATCGGCACGCCGACTTTGCCCACTTCGCCGCGCGCCAAGACATGATCGGAATCGTACCCCGTCTGGGTCGGCAGATCGAAAGCGACCGAGAGGCCGGTCTGCCCTTTGGCCAGATTGGTCCGGTACAGGCGGTTCGAGTCCGCCGCCGTTGAATGGCCGGCATAGGTCCGAAAAATCCAGGGTTTGTCGGGCTTTGGGGCTCCGGTGGTCATCTGGCAGCTCCTGGGGCGGCTCGCGTGGCCCTGGACGATCGGGGATGTTGCACAGCAACAACGCCAATTAAGCCCTTTTCTCACGACAAAGTCATGCGCTTGGATCGGCCTAAGGCCCGAAACCTTAGTAGTATGGTGCAGCGCAACATCCGCGTTAACATTTGCCGCCTTAGTTCGGAGGAGACGGCATCATGGCTGGTTCAGAACAGATGGGCGGGGCCATGGCGCCGCTGAAGGATCTTTACGACATTGGTGAAATCCCGCCGCTCGGCCATGTCCCGGCCAAGATGCATGCGTGGGCCATCCGCAAAGACCGCCACGGTCCGCCCGAAAGTTCGATGCAATTGGAAGTCGTGCCGACATGGACGCTCGACAGCCATGACGTGCTCGTTCTCGTGATGGCCGCAGGCGTCAATTACAACGGTGTCTGGGCTGCCTTGGGCGAACCTATCTCGCCGCTGGATGGACATAAGCACCCCTTCCACATCGCGGGCTCTGATGCCTCTGGCATTGTCTGGGCCGTGGGCTCCAAGGTTACCCGTTGGAAAGTTGGCGATGAAGTCGTCGTGCATTGCAATCAGGACGATGGCGATGATGAAGAATGCAACGGCGGCGATCCGATGTTTTCGTCAAGCCAACGCATCTGGGGTTATGAAACGCCCGACGGATCCTTCGCACAATTTTGCCGCGTGCAAGATCGCCAACTGATGAAGCGCCCAAAACATTTGAGCTGGGAAGAAAGCGCGTCTTATACGCTTACCCTCGCAACAGCCTATCGCATGCTGTTTGGTCATGAACCGCATCGCCTCAAGCCCGGCGATAATGTTCTCGTCTGGGGAGCATCCGGTGGCCTTGGTGTTTTTGCAGTTCAGCTGTGTGCCGCTGCAGGCGCCAATGCAATCGGTGTGATTTCGGATGAGACCAAACGTGACTTTGTCATGTCACTTGGTGCACGTGGTGTTCTCAATCGCAAAGACTTCAATTGCTGGGGTCAATTGCCGAAAGTGAATTCGCCCGAATATACGGCCTTTATGGGAGAGGCGCGCAAATTCGGCAAAGCAATCTGGGATATGACCGGACGCAAAGATGTCGATATTGTTTTCGAACATCCCGGCGAACAGACCTTCCCTGTCTCTTGCTTTGTTGCAAAACGCGGCGGCATGATTGTGTTCTGCGCAGGCACAACGGGTTTCAATCTGACATTCGATGCGCGCTTTGTATGGATGCGACAAAAGCGCATTCAAGGCTCGCATTTCGCGCATTTGAAACAGGCGGCTGCCGCCAATCAATTTGTCATTGATCGGCGCATAGATCCTTGCATGGGTGAAATCTTCCCCTGGGAGAAAATACCCGCAGCGCATACGAAAATGTGGAAGAACCAACATGCGCCTGGAAATATGGCTGTTTTGGTGAATTCACCTAAGCCTGGCTTGAAAACACTTGATGATGTGATCGAAGCCGCAGATGGGAAATAAATTGTTGAGCCAGAGGTCGAAGATGCCTCTGGCTCGACATCGCTAAAGCCTGTGCTTATGAATCAATCAAGATGAGTTCAGGCAAACATGACAATCGTTTTTTGGTGACATTTGTCATCCCCGCGACCTTCGTTCTGATTTGGTCGACGGGCTGGATTGTTGCGCGTTTCATTTCTGAAGATTCGGACGTGCTCACCATGCTCGTCCTGCGCTATCTGTGCGCCAGCGTCTTGCTGGCCCTTTTCGCCGCCGCCTCACGTGCCCAATGGCCGCAGACGCGCGCCGATTGGGGCCATGCGCTTTTCTCAGGTATTCTCATTCACGGCTTTTATCTTGCGGGCGTGTGGTGGGCGGTCGGCCACGGCATTCCAGCCTCCATCTCGGCACTGCTTGCCGCTCTGCAACCGATATTCACGGCCATTCTCGCGCCGCGCTTGGCAGGTGAGCGGATCAGCCTTTTGCAATGGTCCGGCATAGGGCTGGGCTTTGCAGGCATCGTCATGGTGCTGGCGCCCAAGCTGACTTCGGTTGATACCGGCCAACTTTCCGGCATGAGCTGGCTTCTGCTGATCAACACGGGCGGGATGCTGTCTCTGACGCTCGGCACATTTTACCAAAAGCGATTTCTGCATAGCGGCGATCTGCGTAGCGTCACGGCCGTTCAATTTGTCGGGGCGAGCCTTGTGACCCTGCCCGCCGCCCTTTTGTTTGAAGATTTACGGATCGGCACCTCAACCAGCACGCTGCTTAGTCTCGCCTGGTCTGTGCTGGCGCTGTCCATCGTGTCCATCGCCCTGCTGCTGTTCCTGATCCGCAAGGGCGAGGTCGCACGCTCCGCCCAGCTCATCTATCTGGTCCCTCCCGTGGCGGCCCTCCAGGCCTTCTTTTTCTTCCATGAGACCCTGATCGGCCTGCAAATCGCGGGGATGATGGTCACCTCTATCGGCGTGGCTTTGGCCGTTCGACGCTGATCTAAGCCCCCACCAAGTCCGAAAGAATCATTGCCCAAAAGCTCGGGCTATGTTGCGATGCAGCAATTACGCGGAATTCGGGAGATGACGCGATGAATGCCCAAGTTGCGGACTTGGCCAAGACTGGCCAGGCGGACCTTCTGACCACAGCCCGCGCGGCCTTCGGCGAGGTCGAAAAACTCTATGCCGAGGTGCGCGGCCTTGTGCGGGCGCGGGTCTCTTCCGACGGCAAAATTTCGTCAGATTTGTTCGAGCAGGCACAGCATGAGGGCCACGGCCTCGCATGGCTGGCGACCTATGTGGAATCCTTGCGTGAAATGATCGCCTATGCCGAGCGCCTCTCGGGCGAAGGCCGGTTCGGCGAGATCGAAGATTTGCTAACGCGCATTGGCCTTGGCGAATATCTGGCGCAAATTTTTGGCGGCATTCCGATGAACCAAGGCGAAATCATTCGCCCGGAAGATTTCGGTCTCGCGCCGGAGAAAGTCGCGAGCCTACGCGCTGGCGCTGTGGCGCGCATGATTGCCATCGGCAATACAGCTGACAATCGCTCACGCCTTGTTGCGCTCATCGCGCAACTCGATTCGACGGCGATGATTGGCGATCCCGGCCTTGATGACACGATGGAGGCGATCCGCGACGAAATTCGCAAATTCGGCGAAGGTGAAGTCTCGCCCCATGCGCATGAATGGCATCTCGCCAATGCTTATATTCCGCTGGAAATTGTTGACGGCCTGTCCGCACTTGGCGTTTTTGGGCTCACAATCCCAGAGGAATTTGGCGGCATGGGCCTTGGCAAAATTGCCATGTGCGTCGTCACGGAAGAATTGTCGCGTGCTTATATTGGTGTGGGCTCGCTCGGCACACGATCTGAAATCGCTGCTGAATTGATTCTCTGTGGCGGAACGGAAGAGCAAAAGCAGGAGTTCCTGCCGAAAATTGCATCAGGCGAAATTCTGCCCACCGCGGTGTTCACCGAGCCAAATACGGGCTCGGATCTCGCCTCGCTGCGCACACGCGCAATTAAAGATGGCGATGCCTATAAGATCAGCGGCAATAAGACGTGGATCACGCATCCCGTGCGCGCCGACTTGATGACCGTTCTGGCGCGCACCAATCCCAACGAGGCTGGCTATAAAGGCCTCTCGATGTTTTTGGCGCGCAAACCGCGCGGGACGGATGAAAATCCATTCCCAGCGCAAGGCATGTCTGGTGGCGAGATTGAAGTGCTCGGCTATCGCGGCATGAAAGAATATGAAATTGCCTTCGATGGCTTTGAAGTGCCCGCTGCCAATCTTCTAGGTGGCATCGAAGGGCAAGGCTTTAAGCAGCTGATGCAGACCTTTGAATCAGCGCGCATCCAGACGGCTGCACGTGCTGTGGGTGTGGCGCAAAATGCACTGGAACTTGGACTGCGCTATGCGCATGAGCGTATTCAATTTGGCAAGCCGCTCCTCAAATTCCCGCGCGTCGCAGACAAAATCGCGATTATGGCGGTTGAAATCCATATTGCGCGTCAGCTCACCTATTTCTCAGGCCGGGCAAAAGATGCCGACAAGCGCTGCGATGTTGAAGCCGGTATGGCGAAATTACTCGGTGCGCGTGTGGCTTGGGCTGCAGCGGATAATGCGCTTCAAATTCATGGTGGGAATGGTTTCGCACTTGAATATGCCATTTCGCGCGTATTGTGCGATGCGCGCATTCTCAATATTTTTGAAGGCGCGGCCGAAATTCAAGCCCAAGTGATTGCCCGCCGCCTGCTGGAGGATGGGAACTGAGCTGCAGCGCCTGACGTTCCTCATTCTTTAGGAGCGGGGAACACATGGCACATCTGCAAGTCGGAAATGGTGACTGGGTCCTCATTGGTGATGGCAAAAAAGCTTTGCTTCTCGTCAATGAAGGCGATGCCAGTTTGCTCAATCTTCGTCGTCGATCTGTCCGTGAACAGACCAGCGCGCCAACACATGAGCAAGGATCAGATCGCCCTGGTCGAACTTTCTCCAGTTCCTCGTCTGGTCATAGTGCCTATTCACAAACAGATTTGCATAATTTAGATGAAACGCGCTTTGCCGACGAAATAGCAAAAGACATCAATCGATCAGTGCATGAATTTTCTCGTCTGGTTGTCGTGGCTCCGCCTCATATGCTGGGAGAATTACGACACGCGTTTTCAGATGAGACCAAAGCGAAGATTATCGCTGAGATCGATAAAGACCTTACCAAACACACATTACCTGACATCGAAAAGCTTCTTCACACTTATGAGGTTTGAGCGGCTGTCAGGGCTGTATTCAGATCTGCAAAAAGATCTGCCGCAGTTTCAATTCCGCATGAAGGGCGCAAAAGATCTGGTGGGCAGGAAGAGCCTGGGCCTTCAATAGAGGCCCGGTGCTCAATCAAACTCTCGACACCGCCGAGTGATGTGGCCCGCTTCCAAAGCTGAACATGGGCGGTAGTTTTGATAGCTGCTGTTGCTCACATGTAGAGCGGAAATGATTGCGCCCGTTGCCGGATCAACATTGCCCATGGCCTGTACTGCCAAGCTTTCGCGTGAGAAAGAGATTTTGTTCTTGCTCAGATCAGACCTGACAAAAACCGGTGCGACACGCTGAGCGTATAATGGCAGAAGATTAACTTTGCCAATTTGGAAAGGCATGGGATGGAAGCCAGCATGAAACCGGCGATTTCACTTCCCGTCGCATTGGCGCTGTCCATCCTTCCAGCATTAGCAGCCAGCCTGATTGGCAGCGCCGCCACTTTGCCGAATATTCCAACTTGGTACATGAGCCTGATCAAACCAAGCTTCACGCCACCAAATTGGATTTTCGGGCCTGTTTGGACGCTTCTCTATATTCTCATGGCTATCGCATGCTACCGCGTGCTGCGCCGAGAAAGCCCAACGGGCCATCGCTGGCCGATTGCGGCCTATCTCACCCAAGCCTTTTTCAACGGCGCTTGGTCTGTCGCATTCTTCGGGCTGAACAGCCCCGTGATCGGGCTCGTCATCATCGTCCCGCTTTGGGCGTCAATCGTCTGGACCATGATCAACTTCTGGTCCTACGACCGCTTCGCGGGGAGCGTCTTCGTTCCCTACCTTGCTTGGGTCTCTTTCGCCATTGCGCTTAATCTCGGCATCTGGCTGTTGAACCCGTGAACATCAACTCACGACACCAATGAATGGCAATTCACGGTAATTATGCGCGACATCCATGCCATAGCCGACGACGAATTCATCGGGGCATTTGAAACCAACATAATCAGCTTCAATTTGCACGACGCGTTTATGCGGCTTTTCCAGCATCACGCCGAGCAGAACTTTGCGGGCGCCACGCGCGGACAGAAGGTCTTTGGCAAAAGCCAGCGTACGGCCAGATTCAAGAATATCGTCGACGAGCAGCACATCGCGGTCCGCAACGTCTGACTCAATATCCTTCAAAATGGTGACATGCCCCTGCGAGACCGTACCCTCCAGATAGCTGGACAGGTGAACGAACTCGACTTGCGGCTTCATGCCGCGCCGATGCATGGCGCGCAAAAGATCTGCCGCGAACATGAAGGAGCCCTTGAGGACCGCCACGACAAGCAGATTGCGAAATTCAGCTTTGCTGAGCGCTTCAGCCATAGCTTCCACCCGCTGCGCAATCTCTGCCTCACTGTAGAGGACGCGGACCTCATGTTTATTGCTCATCGTAAACCTATATTTCTCGCCGAAATGTGCCGCAGCCCTAGCCCAAGGCTCAGCCACTGTCGAGGAAAAGCCACCAAACTGCTAGTCTGGCCTCGCGATTCGCTTCGGCCTATCACTCACATTGGCGCAAGTGCCAAAGCCCATAGCGGTCGCAAGGAAGGGCATGCAAGAAGACGCAGGATTGGTCCGGTTCAACAATGTCGGCTTACGATATGGCATGGGGCCCGAAGTGCTGCGGGACCTCACCTTTTCGATTGAGCCGCAGTCTTTCCAGTTCCTGACGGGCCCGTCGGGCGCAGGCAAGACCACATTGCTGCGCCTGATTCTTCTCTCCTTGCAGCCGACGCGTGGCTTTATTTCCCTTTTTGGACATGACGCCGCCGCCCTCGATAAGGATCAGATCACGGCTTTGCGTCGCCGCATCGGCGTCGTCTTTCAGGACTTTCGCCTGCTTGATCATCTGACGACCTATGAAAATGTGGCGCTGCCTTTGCGCGTGCAGGGGCGTGACGAGGCCAGCTATCGTGCCGAAGTCGTCGAATTGCTGGGCTGGGTGGGATTGGGCGACCGGATGCATGTTTTGCCGCCCGTTCTATCGGGGGGTGAAAAGCAGCGCGCGGCCATTGCGCGCGCCTTGATCGTGCGACCCGAACTTCTGCTCGCCGATGAGCCTACGGGTAATGTGGACCCAAGCTTGGCGCGTCGTCTGTTGCGGCTTTTTCTGGAGTTGCACCGCTCGGGAACATCCGTTGTGATTGCCACACATGATCTCGGGCTGATGGATCAATTTGATGGTGCGCGTCGTCTCGTGCTCGGCGATGGCCGGCTTCATATTTACGATTGAGGCGGGGCATGTCGAGCGCACAGCGTGATCCAGAAAACAACTATAACGAAGGCTTTGGTCGGCGTGATGTGCCGCTTGTCCCGCCCGATGCCATAGCAACACGCGCCCTCGTGACCGTGATTGCAATTATGACCTTCCTTGCTTCGCTCACAGCGGGATCAGCTGTTTTGGTGAGCGATGTCTCACGCGGCTGGCGACAGGATGTGGCGCGGGAAATGAGCATTCAGCTCAAACCCATCACCGGCCGAAATATTGAACTCGATGTCAAAAAGGTCGAGGAGATTGCACGTGCAGCACCCGGCGTGAAAGACGTGAGCGCTCTATCTCCATCAGAATCCGAACGCCTGCTTGAACCATGGCTGGGAACAGGGCTTGATCTGAAGGAACTGCCCGTTCCGCGCATGATCGTCTTGAAACTCGCGCCTGATACACAGCTTGATCTTGCAAAATTGCGGGCGACGCTTGCCCAAAATGTCCCCGGCGCCAATTTGGATGATCATCGACAATGGATTGATCGCCTCACGGTGATGTCACGAACAACCGTACTGGTTGCTATTGTGATTTTCGGTCTGGTTCTCATTGCTATGGCGTTGGCGGTTGCCTTTGCTACACGCGGCGCCATGGCCGGCAGTCGTGAAGTCATCAATGTTCTTCATTTTGTTGGCGCTGAAGATTCCTATATTGCGCGCCAGTTTCAGCGCCATTTCCTTTGGCTCGGTTTGCGTGGCGGACTCATTGGCGGTGGCCTTGCCATTGCTACGTTCTTGATAGGCGGCCTCTTGTCGCATCGCTGGATCAGCGGCATGGGCGGGGATCAACTCGAAGCCATGTTCGGGACATTCTCACTCGGCTTGTTCGGCTATGCTATTATTGTCGTGATCGGCGCCTCGGTTTCCGTTCTGACGGGTCTCACCTCGCGCTCGGTCGTCTTCCGTCACTTGCGGGGCCTGACATGACGCGCCGCATCCGGCGCGCCTTTTACTTGGCGATTTGTCTCTTTCTCATCGTATTCGCTGGATTTGTTGCTTTTGCCTTCAAGGTGGAGCGACAAACACTCCAACTCGATCAAAAAGCCGATGGCATGATTGTGCTGACCGGCGGCGCTGACCGAATTCCAGATGCTATTGAGCTCTTTTCAAAAGGTCATGCGAGCCGGATGCTGATTACCGGTGTCAATCCAGGGATTACACGGGCAGAAATTGGTCGCTTTAATCCCAAATATCGTGAGCTCATCGACTGCTGCGTTGATCTTGGATATGAAGCCCTGAATACATCTGGCAATGCGCGCGAGGCCCGTCGCTGGGCCCAGCAAAATGCAATCCAGCAATCTTTGATCGTTGTAACCTCGAACTACCATATGCCACGCGCACTAGCTGAATTGCAGGATGCGCTTCCGGGACTGGCCCTTATTCCCTATCCCGTTGTGAGCGTTAAAATGCGAGACAGCAGCTGGTGGCAATCTCCACAAGCCATGCGTCTGATGAGCTCTGAATATATCAAATATGTTCTTGTCTCCGGCCGCATCATTGCCAAGAAGCTTTGGAGCCAAACCAAAGCAGCCTTTGATTGAAACGATTCCCGTCCATGCTTCTCGCCCGCTCCATCCTCTTCAATATTGCCTTTTTTACCAACATCACGATTCTGCTGATTGTCGCTTTGCCGACCCTTGTGATGCCACGTTCCGCTGTGTTCAAAGTCGGAAAGATTTGGGCGCGTAGTTCACTCTGGCTTCTGAAAGTTATTTGCGAAACGGAGGTTGAATTTCGTGGACGTGAAAACATTCCCACAGGGCCATTCATTGTCGCGCCCAAGCACCAATCTGCATGGGAGACATTTGCGCTCATCATGCTGTTTGATGACTTCTGCTATATTTTGAAACGCGAACTGACTTTCATCCCCCTGTTTGGCTGGTACATCTGGAAGTCAGGTCAAATCGCGATTAACCGCGCAACGGGCAGCAGCGCCTTGGCGCAAGCGGAAGAAAAAGCTCGCAAAATTTTCGCCGAAGGACGGCAATTGTTCATCTTCCCAGAAGGCACGCGCCGGCCCGCGGGTGCGCCGCCGCACTATAAATTCGGCGTGGCTCATCTCTATGATGCCTGCCAAGTGCCCTGCCTTCCGATTGTCCTCAATTCAGGCCTGTTTTGGGCACGCCGCAGCGTGATCAAGCGTCCGGGCACAATTGTTGTCGAAATTCTTCCACCCATCGCACCAGGAATCGAAAAGCAGGCATTTTTTGCGCTCCTGCAAGAGCGTATGGAAAAAGCGTCTGACGGCCTCATCGCAGAGGCGACAGCCCACGATCCCTCACTGATCCCAATCGTGGAGCGAAATCGGCAATTGCCGTAAGGCGTCAGCTCAGCTCGGCGACAATGGCTGCGAGATCGGGATCATCCACGCCTGACGCCGTCAGATGTTCAAAGGTCGAGCGGATATATTCGATATTATCTCCCGACATGCCGTGCCCCTGGCGGACAAGCCGCACCAGTTCGGCGTGTGGCAGGCGGCCCGCATATTGCGGATGTCTAGGATCGACAACATAAGCGACAGCCGTCACCGCGCGATCAGACTGAAGGCGTGCGGTCAGCCATGTTTCGACGTAAACTGATGTGACCTGCTCCCGCTCCCGCAGATATTCCAAAGTGGCCTGTCGATTGGGGGCAGCAACTCGGAAGGCGAGACCCCTGCAGGCGCCCCCACGATCAAGCCCGAGAACAAGGCCCGGCTTTTCAGGTGTGCCGCGATGAACATGGGAGAAAATACACAGCGACCTGTGATAACCATGCACCAAAGCAGGGCAGCACTCTTCAAATTCGAAGCCGGGCCGCCACATCAGGGACCCGTAACCGAAAACCCAAAGATCGCCGTTTTCACTGTCTCGCATCATGAGCCGGAATCAGGACTGAAGATATGACGCAATATGAAACTCCAGAGACAGCGCCGCAAGCGGTGAGCCGGCTCGGACTTTATCTGCCGACAGGCCTTCTGTTGCTTCTTGCTATCGGCTGGTCCAGCTTCTGGTCTTTTGCCGCCAACAAGGCCGATGACGCGTTATCGATATGGATGAGCGCAGAGAAAACACACGGCAGGACATGGGAGTGCATGGGCAAAGAGATTGGGGGCTATCCGTTCCGCATTGAATTGCGCTGCTCCTCAATCAAGTTTTCAAGTCCGCAGATGAAAGCAGATCTCGGCGCTTTTCATGCCGCAGCACAGATCTATAGCCCCAAGCTCATTCTGGCTGACGTGAGCGGGCCATTGCAGATCGATAGCGTGGGTGTGCAAAATGTCTTCTCGTGGACCAATATGCGCGTGTCCTTGCGCTTCAATGGAGCACTAGAGCGCGCCTCCATAAATATTGCTGACTTCAAAGGCGGAGAGGTTACCGATAGCGTGTTACTCAGCGCCAAAATGGTGGAGTTTCATCTGCGCACAGACACGGCACGCCCAAGCGAAGATCGGGCGGCGGATGTTGTGGTCACCATGAGTGATTTGCGCGCGTCTGGCCTTGATGTGGTCATTGGCAATCCAGATGTGGCGACAATCAATCTTTCAGGGACCATCACGCAGGCCTTGGGATTGCGTGTCGGCAATTGGCAGTCAGCGTTGGAAAATTGGCGTGCGCAAAACGGCCAGATCTTTTTGGAAAACGGTCGGCTCGCAAAAGGTCCATTTTCGATCGAAGGCAAAGGTGCGCTCGGTCTTGATCCGGCTCATCGCGTTCAAGGCGAGCTGATGGTGGGCGCGCGCGGCGTCAGCCCTATCGTATCGCGCTTTGTCTCCGGCAATGCCGCACAGCTGGCTGGCGCCTTGCTAGAGCGCAAGGATGGCACGGCCGTTCAGCTGCCTTTGCGCATGCAAGAGGGTCGCGTGTCTTTTGGCCCGCTGCGCACGGGCCCCATTCTCGCGCCGCTTTACTGAGGCTTGCTTTCGGATGAGGTGCGGCGGCCAAAATCAGGGGCCGCTGCATCTTGTCCCTGCGCCACAATGCTACGCCGAATAGCGCGCGTGCGCGTGAACAAATCAAACAAGCCCTGACCATCGCCCCAGCGGATCATGCGCTGAAGGGCGGCTAAATCTTCGTTGAAGCGACCAAGCATTTCGAGAACAGCATCTTTGTTGTTCAAGAAAATATCGCGCCACATGGTGGGATCGGATGAGGCAATACGCGTGAAATCGCGAAAGCCACCAGCTGAAAATTTGATGACTTCCGATTGGGTGACTTCTTCAAGATCAGCCGCCGTCCCGACAATGTTATAAGCGATCAGATGCGGCACATGGCTTGTAATGGCCAAAACCAGATCGTGATGGGCTGGCGTCATCACCTCAACATTCGAACCAACTTCGCTCCAGAATTGCTGAAGCTTGGCTGTCGCTTTCTCGTCTGATCCGTCCGGCGGCGTCAGAATGCACCAGCGATCCACAAAGAGTGTCGAGAAGCCTGCGTCAGGCCCGGAATATTCCGTGCCTGCGACCGGGTGAGCGGGAATGAAATGAACTTTTTCGGACAGATGCGGCTGCACAGCTGCAACAACCGAAGCCTTCACCGATCCAACATCGGAGAGAATGGCACCGGACGCCAGATGCGGCGCGATTTGCGCGGCGACATCACCAATGCTGCCAACGGGTGTGCAGAGAATAACAAGATCAGCGCCGGCAACTGCAGCCTTGGCATCTTGAAAAACTTCATCGGCAATGCCGATCTCGCGCACGCGTGTACAAACGGACTCAGACAGATCGGCAGCAACCAGCGTTTTGACGAGATTGCGCTGACGCGCTGCACGCAAGAGCGAGGAGCCAATCAGGCCCACGCCTACAATGACCAGACGCTCGAAAAGGGGCGCATCAAGTGGCTTGGAAAAACGATCAGCCACGGTGCGCCTCCGCCACATAGTCACGTAAGCCTTCTACCAGAAGGCGGTTTGCTTCCTCGGTTCCAACCGTAATGCGCAAATAATCGGGCAATCCATATGCCCCAACTGCTCGCACAATAATGCCGCGCGCGGTCAAGAAAGCATCAGCATCATTCGCGCTCACGCCGGAAGCTTTGTTAAAATGGACCAACACGAAATTAGCAACGCTGGGCGTGACCTCTAGACCGAGAGCCGAAATCTCTTTCGTCAGCCAAGGCAACCACTTTTCATTGTGATCGATGGCGCCTTCCACATGGGCAACGTCTTCGACTGCGGCAATACCGGCTTCGAGAGCTGCACCATTCACATTGAACGGGCCTCTAATACGGTTGATCGCATCGCAAATTGAGGCTGGCGCATACATCCAGCCGAGACGCAAATTGGCGAGGCCAAAGATCTTCGAGAAAGTGCGAGTCATGACCACATTCTCATTGGTCGCGACAAGCTCTATGCCCTCTGCATAATCATTGCGGCGGACATATTCCGCATAAGCGCCATCCAGAACGAGAATGACATTCTTAGGCAGGCCTGCGTGCAGGCGCTTCACTTCTTCGAACGGAATATAAGTCCCCGTCGGATTATTCGGATTGGCGAGATAGACAATTTTCGTGCGTGGTGTCACGCAGGCCAAAATTGCATCTACATCGGCGGTAAGATTTTTTTCAGGCGCCACAACAGGCGTCCCGCCGGCAGACAGAATCGCGATCTTGTAGACGAGAAATCCGTGTGTCGTGAAAATGCCTTCATCACCCGGACCCACATAGGCCAGCGACAAAAGATGCAGAAGATCATCAGAGCCGTTGCCACAAACAATACGGTCTGGATCAAGGCCAAAGCGCTTGCCGAGCGCAGCGCGCAAACGCTTGACTGATCCATCGGGATACAGCTCAAGCTTGGAAGCCAAAGTACTGAAGGCTTCAATGGCCCGCGGTGACGCGCCAAGCGGCGTCTCATTGGACGATAATTTGTAAATCTTGCTAGCGCCCGGCGCGCCGCTTTTTCCCGGCACATAAGGGTCAATCGCCAACACATTGGGGCGTGGAACTGGGCGGTCATTCATGGTGGGAGACGACATGGATCAATCCAAATTGAGATCGGCGCTGGCTCAGCTAGCCGGATGACCTTTGAAAGAAAAACGCGCGGCATGGCTGCCAACTTCGCTGATACGCGATGCCGATGTTCCGGCCTCTGTCAGCGCTGATTGAACACCATCAAGTCCAGCTTTCGCAGGAATGGCAACCAAGACAGACAGGCCAGTTTCATCTGCCGCATTGCCGATCATCTCACCGCTCACTTTGGCAAGCGCAGCCGGCAATCCATCACGCCAACGTTCAAGATGCAGGCAATAGAGCAGGATTTCGCGGGCCGCCGCTTCCGCAAGCGGCTTGGCAATCACAAAGACCGGCATGCCCGCTGGATGATCGGGGCGCTCAACAAAGGGTAAGCGCGCGATGATTTTCGGTGCAGCAGGGTCGGCCAAACGCGTCCACCAAGGACCGGCTGTCACGCCGCCATCAATGCGAAACATGCCCAGATCACCAGACGAGCGCGCAACCGCGTCGATCACGCCCGCGGCGCCTTGATGGGTGATGTAGGGCACGGTGAATCCGAAGTGGAAGCGCTCGGAATCGCGCATCGCTGCATCGCCGCCCGAAATATCGGCATGGACGGAATAATTCGACTGCACATAGGTGAAGGTCGCAATGATGATGCGCCAGATGCTCTCAACCGTATCGAGCGGGAGCAGGCCGCGATGGCGCTCTGCTAGGCGGCGCATCATTTCCGCCTCGCGTCCTGGACGGAAGGCCGAGCCGCCGCCTTGGCGCGCCTTGACCGCGATCAGACGGTCAATGATCTCGCCACGTTCCATCAGCAGACGGTGCACGTCCGCATCAATCCGGTCGATGTCGACGCGGAGTTCGCTCAGGATCGCCTGAGGATCCTTGTCGGCGTCAGAATTAGCAGCCACGGACGAGGTCTCGCACTCTAAAGAAGTCGCGCCTGTCTTACTGGCGAGCGCCCTGCAATGCAAAGGAAACTACCCTCGAACGCCGACCCGCGGACAGCTTGACTTGCCTCGGGGCGGATCATAACACCGAACAAGACGTTCGAAATAGCGGACGGATGGTTCGGAGTTAGGGTCAGTGACGGAGATTGAACCTCTCAAGGCTGGTCACGCTGCCCGGCGCGAGGCAGACGCGCCGCACTCACTTGTGCTGCGCCTGCCAGCCGACAAGCCCCTGATGATGGATGCAGGCATCGCCCTCGCACCACTTACCATCGCCTATCAGACCTATGGCACGCTCAATGCCGACAAAACCAACGCTATTCTGGTCTGCCATGCGCTGACCGGCGACCAACATGTCGCCAATACCCATCCACTGACGGGAAAACCCGGCTGGTGGGAAATCATGGTCGGTCCGGGCAAGCCTATCGACACCGACCGCTATTTCATCATCTGCTCGAATGTACTCGGCGGCTGCCTGGGCACCACGGGACCTGCTTCCACCAATCCGGCGACAGGCCAGCTCTTTGGGCTCGGCATGCCAATGGTGACGATCCGCGACATGGTCCGCGCGCAAGCCTTGCTCGTCGACCATCTGGGCATTGATAAATTATTCTGCGTCATCGGCGGATCGATGGGCGGCATGCAAGTGCTGCAATGGGTGGCGAGCTATCCAGATCGCGTCTTCTGTGCCATCCCGATTGCCACCGCGCCCCGCCATTCTTCGCAAAACATCGCCTTCAATGAAGTCGGGCGGCAAGCCGTGATGGCGGATCCTGATTGGGCAAATGGACGCTACTTCGAGCTCGGTCAAAACCCGACCAAAGGGCTCGCAGTGGCGCGCATGGCCGCGCATATCACCTATCTGTCGGACGAGGCTCTCCATCGGAAATTCGGACGTAAACTGCAGAATAAAACAGCGCCGACATTTTCCTTCGATGCAGATTTCCAAATCGAAAGCTATCTGCGCCACCAAGGCTCGACATTCGTTGAGCGGTTCGATGCGAATTCCTATCTCTATCTGACACGCGCGATGGATTATTTCGATCTCGCAGAAGATTATGAAGGATCACTGGCGCGCGCCTTCAAAGGCACGAAAACGCGCTTCTGCCTTGTGTCCTTCACATCTGACTGGCTGTTCCCAACATCTGCATCACGCGCCATTGTTCATGCGCTCAATGCCAATAGCGCTTCCGTCTCTTTCGTTGAGATCGACACCGATAAAGGCCATGATGCCTTTTTGCTCGATGTGCCAGAAATGTTTGCCACCACGTCAGGCTTTATTGAAAGTTCCGCCCGTGCCTTTGGCCTAAAAGAGGCGAAAAGCGCATGACCCAAGTGACGCAACTCTTTTCGCCTGACACAGCACGCGTTGATCTCCTGCTCATCAAGGATATGGTCGCGCCTAACACACGCGTGCTGGATGTTGGCTGCGGTGACGGCACGCTGTTGCGGATGCTTACGGAAGAGCGCGGTGTCGATGCACGCGGCATGGAATTATCCCAGCGCGGCGTGAATGATTGCGTGGCCAAAGGACTTTCTGTCATTCAGGGCGATGCGGATTTCGATCTCGCTGATTATCCAGATGACAGTTTCGATTATGTAATCCTATCGCAGACGCTCCAAGCGACGCGCAATCCGCGCCGTGTGCTGGAACAAATGCTGCGCATTGGAAAACGCGCGATCGTCTCGTTTCCAAATTTCGGCTATTGGCGCATCCGTCTGCAAATCATGTTTGCTGGACGTATGCCGATAACGGAAAATCTGCCGCTGGCTTGGTATGAAACGCCCAATATTCACTTTTGCACGATCCGCGATTTTGTCGCGCTCGTGGATGAAGTGGATGCGCAGATCGACCGCGCGGTCGCACTCAACAGTTCAGGGGCGCCCCTGCGAGTGAGCGCCCCTTGGTGGGTGTGGAATCTGTTTGGCGAGCAGGCCGTCTTCGTGCTCGAAAGACGAGCCTAATCAGCCCTTCTTCTCGGCCTTCGCGCGCTCAATGCCCTTGTTGATGATGGCGTGCGCTTCATTCGCATCACCCCAGCGGAGCACTTTCACCCATTTGCCTTTTTCAAGGTCTTTGTAATGGGTGAAGAAATGCTCAATCTGTTCAAGCGTGATGGCTGGCAGATCGGTATAGTTTTGAACATTCTCATAACGGCGCGTCAGCTTGGCTGAGGGCACGGCGATCAATTTTTCATCGCCGCCCGCTTCGTCTTCCATCAAAAGCACGCCAACGATGCGGCAGCTCATGATAGCGCCCGGAATGATCGCGCGCGTATTGGCGACAATCACATCGCAGGGATCGCCGTCATCCGACAAAGTGTGCGGGATAAAGCCGTAATTGCCCGGATAGCGCATGGCTGTGTAGAGGAAGCGATCCACCACCAGCGCGCCCGCTTCCTTGTCCATCTCATATTTGATGGGCTCGCCACCAATCGGCACTTCAATGACGACATTCACCTCGGACGGGGGGTTTTTGCCGATGGAGACAGCTTCCAGACGCATAAAAGAAAACTCCGGTTCTTAGATGCGCTCCTGATAGGCGCCCCCGGGATTGCGAGCAACCCAGACTTTATACAAGGTGACAGCGAGAGCGAGGCCCTGCGCGAGGCAGGCAGCTCCGGCCAGAGGCCGAATATCCAGATATTTCAGTAGGAAGCGCTTGGGGTCAGCGCTAAATTTGGAGCGGGCGAAGGGATTCGAACCCTCGACCCCAACCTTGGCAAGGTTGTGCTCTACCCCTGAGCTACACCCGCATCCGTCCGGCATCGCCGGTAGGCGGGGTATATGCCGCATTCCCATTGGGATTGCAACCGCATCCTCATCCAAAAAGCAAAAAGAGGCGAAAGGGGCTCGAACTCATTGCGATCAGGTTGCAGAGCGGCACCCTTTGCCCCATTTGAGAAGGGAGAGGGCCGCAGCGCATAAGGCGCGCGCCCGAGACGTGAAAGAGGTTTTGATGTTCGGCCAGACCAATGAGGCAGCAGCGGCGGGCGCCAATGAGCTGATCAAAGACACAACCACCGAAGGTTTCCGCGAAGATGTGCTCGCTGAATCCATGCGCCAGCCCGTCCTTGTCGATTTCTGGGCGCCTTGGTGCGAGCCCTGCAAACAAATGACACCGGTCATTGAGAAAGCGGTCAAAGGGGCGAGCGGCAAGGTGAAACTTGCCAAGATGAATATTGACGAACATCCGCAGATCGCGGGCCAACTCGGCATTAAATCCATTCCCGCCGTTATTGCCTTTCAAAATGGTCGTCCAGTCGATGGTTTTGTCGGGGCAATGCCAGAAAGCCAGATCAAGAATTTCATTGAACGTATCGTTGGTCCCGTTGAAGGGGAAATGGACAGTGTTTTGGCGTCCGCAGAAGCCGCAGCTGAAGAAGGCCAGTATGAAGACGCGGCAGAAATCTTCTCTGCTGTTTTGCAGGAAGACCCGGCTCATGTTGCGGCGGCGGCTGGACTTGCTCAAGCCCTCATCCATTTAGGCCGCGCGGCCGACGCCAAAAACGTCCTCGAATCCCTGCCGCCCGAAAGCGCCAAAGATCCAAAAGTGCAAGCAGCGCAAGCTTCTGTTGAGCTCGCCATGCAAGCCGCTGATCTGGGTGAAGTTGGTGAGTTCGAACGCAAGCTTGCTGCCAATCCTGATGATCATGACGCACGCTTCGATCTTGCCGTTGCTTTGAATGCGCGCGGCGAACGCGAAACAGCTGCGGATGCGCTGCTCTCTATCATCAAGAAGCAGAAGGATTGGCAGGACGGAAAAGCCCGTCAGCAATTGTTACAGTTTTTTGAGGCTTGGGGTCCGATGGATCCAGAGACGATCAACGCACGCCGCAAACTTTCAACGCTCCTTTTCTCTTAAAGCGCGAGAGCCAAACCCATGGGCATCAACAATCCTCCGGATCGTCTCGATGCGCTGCCGACGGTCATTCCAGTTTTCCCGCTGGCATCCGTTCTGCTTTTGCCGCGCGGCGAATTACCGTTGAATATTTTCGAACCGCGCTATCTCGCAATGGTTGAAGATGCGCTGCGCGCAGATCGCATTATTGGCATGGCGCAGCCGCAGGAGGGACAAGATGGCCTGCGTACGGCCATTCATTCTGTCGGCTGCATCGGTAAAATCACGCAATTTGCAGAAACCGGCGATGGCCGCCTGATGCTGACTTTAACGGGGCTTGCCCGGTTTCGCGTCGTGGAGGAAATCACGGCGCTCACCCCCTATCGCCAGTGTCTCGTCTCTTATGAAGAATTTTCACGTGATCTGGTCGAGCGTGATGGTGAAAATCTTGTCGACAGATCCGCGATCCTCAAAACCCTGCGTAGTTTCGCTGAAGTCAATCGCCTGAAGATTGATTGGAAGAGCATTGAACAGACGCCCAATGAAGCACTCGTCAATGCTCTGGCCATGATGAGCCCCTTCGGGCCGGATGAAAAGCAAGCTCTGCTTGAGGCCAAAACGCTCGCTGCGCGCGCGGATGTGCTTGTTGCCATCACTGAAATTGAACTCGCCCGCGGCAATGGGTCGAGCAGCAATTTGCAATAGGTCAGCCATGCAAGAGCCAGACAAAAAGCAAATACCCCATTCTGGCCATTCGGTCATTGATCCGCGGCTGCTTGAAGTGCTTGTCTGCCCGTTGAGCAAAACCGTGCTCGAATATGACCGCGCCAATCAGGAATTGATTTCGCGCGCAGCCCATCTTGCGTTTCCGATCCGTGACGGAATTCCGATCATGGTTCTGGATGAGGCGCGCGCGCTCGAAGGCTAGGGTAAACGTCCGAGCAAAAGCGCAGGCACGCGACCTTGAAGGCCGGCCGCATCTTGAATCAGGCGACGCTTGAGACGCGGCATGCGGTCAACAAACCCCATTCCGAGATCGCGAATGAGGCGCAATGGCGCAATGTCATTGGCAAATAATGTATGCAGTCCATGCGTGGCAGCGACCATGGTGGCCGTGTCGAAAAAGCGCGCGCGCTGGTAGACCTCCAGCGCATTGGCATCGCCTGGATCAAGGCCGAGCCGAATTTGTTCGGCCAGAGCCTCCACCAGCGCGGCTATATCGCGGAAGCCGAGATTAAGACCCTGCCCTGCAAGCGGATGAACGAGATGGGCGGCATCCGCAACCAAAGCGATACGCGGCGCAACGAAAGAGCGCGCTAAATGCACCCGCAAAGGAAAAGCAGCGGGTCCATCTTCAAGGCGGAAAGCGCCAAGTGAATAGCCGAAACGGCGCTCGACCTGTTCCAGAAATTCATCCGGCGGCAAGCTCAGATAGGACGCGACATCTTCTTGATATTCCGTCCAGACGATTGATGAGCGTCGGCCAGCCAAGGGCAACATGGCAAATGGTCCAGGCGGCAAGAAATGCTGCACGGCCGCGCCATGATGATCTTCTTCATGTGCAACCGTCGCGACAATAGCTGAGCGCTTATAATCGTGGGAGACAGTTTCAATTCCAGCCGAACGGCGCACCCGTGAATTGACGCCATCTGCGCCAATCAGCAGTCGCGTTTTCAAAACGCTCCCGTCAGCCAGACGAATCTCAACAAAGCGCGATGAGGGAATGAGACGCGAGACGGCGCTTTTCAAAATATCAATGCGCTGCGTCAGCGCCTTCTTTTCGAGTGCGTCAATCACATCGGCGTTGCGGACCATGTAGGAAAAAGGCGCGCCATCATCCAGCGGCTCATCAAACTGAAGAAAGAGCGGCCGAATGGAATCATTGCGGCGGGAATCTGTGATTTTGAGGCTACGCATCGGCCCGGCACGATCTGCAATGTCCGACCAGACACCAATCGCATCCAACAGATTCACGGAGCCCGCGGCGAGCGCTGATGTGCGCACATTCGCATCGCGCGCACCGAAGACCGGATCAATCACGCCAATCCGCAAAGCGTCGCCAAATGTGGCGCGCAGTGCAAGAGCTGTTGAAAGCCCGGAAATACCCCCGCCCGCTACAAGAATGTCGAACACGCGCCGCTCCCAAAACCTGTGCGGCTTGATAGCACTTTGGAGCCAAGGGGTCATGCCTCTTTCACGCTGACTTGACGTGGGGCTGCGGTTGGATTCAGAAAGTCTTATGTCGCAAGCTTTAGCCGATCTTCTCGCCCGCCTAGATCTCCAAGAGATCGAACCAGATGTTTTTTCTGGCACCAGCCCGGAGGCTGGTTTGGTGCGCGTTTTTGGCGGCCTTGTGGTCTCGCAAGCTCTGATGGCCGTGAGCCGCACCGTGCTCGAGCGCCCACCCCATTCACTGCATAGCTATTTTCTGCTGCCAGGCGACCCGACAAAACCCATCCGGTATGAAGTCGAGCGTCTGCGTGACGGCGGGAGCTTTTCAGCGCGGCGCTGTGTGGCCAAGCAGGATGGCCGGACGATTTTCGCCCTGACCGCCTCCTTCCACGCGGTTGAGGACGGTCTCGATTACGCACCCAGCATGCCCGACGTACCAAAACCCGAGGCGCTGCCCGATCTGGCCGGACTGACCGCCGCTCTAGGCGACAGAATGCCAGAGGGCGTGCGGCGCTATCTCGAACGCGAACGGCCGATTGATCTGCGGATCATCGACCTCAAACGCTTTGCTCCAAGACCAGCGGGAACGCCGCCCCGGACCGGACAGCGGATCTGGATGCGTGCCAAAGGCTCGCTTCCCGACGACCCCGCCATGCATCGCGCGGTGCTGGCCTATCTCTCTGACATGACCCTTCTCGACGTGGCGCTCGTCCCACACGACAGCTCAGTTTTCGACAAAAAGGTCCAAGCGGCGAGCCTCGACCACGCCATTTGGTTTCACCGGCCATTCCGCGCCGATGAATGGATGCTCTATGACGAAGAGGCGCAGAGCACACAAAGCGCACGCGGCCTGTGCCGCGGGCGGCTTTTTTCGGCGTCGGGCGCATTAATCGCGACCACGATGCAAGAAGGCCTGATCAGACCGAAGGCATCCTGACTCAATTGCTGCTATTTTGTGCATATTGCTGAGGCTTATTGCACATTTATGCGCCAGCA
The DNA here is from genome assembly GCA_947453155.1 of Beijerinckiaceae bacterium. Lineage (GTDB taxonomy): Bacteria > Pseudomonadota > Alphaproteobacteria > Rhizobiales > Beijerinckiaceae > Terripilifer. The sequence goes on from CANGFE010000018.1 coordinate 31,169, forward strand.
GATTGCGGATTCAGCGGCCCTTCCGCTGGCAGAGCCGATTCTGCCCGTGATTCCGGTCCAGAATCGTAAAATCCCACTTGGCACGCGGCTTGAATTGCAGATTGCCAGCATAGGTGTGTCTTCTCGCATCTAGGCCAGGATCAAGCCGGCAGGGGGCGTCACGTATCGGGACGCTGGTCGACGGCCAAGCAAGGAAACCGACATGAAAATTGTGATGGCTATTATCAAGCCGTTCAAGCTTGACGAGGTGCGCGATGCGCTCACCGCCGTCGGCGTGCACGGCCTCACAGTGACCGAGGTGAAAGGCTATGGCCGTCAGAAAGGTCACACGGAAATCTATCGCGGCGCTGAATATGCCGTGAGCTTCCTCCCCAAGTTGAAGATCGAAGTGGCGATTGCCTCCGACCTCGTGGATCGCGTGGTCGAAGCGATTGTTTCAGCTGCTCGCACCGGCCAGATCGGCGACGGCAAAATCTTCGTTAGCTCGCTTGAACAAGCCATCCGGATTCGCACCGGCGAGAAGGACACGGACGCACTCTGACGTCCCCTCCACCCCTCAGGAGAACGAAATGAAATCCCTCTCTATGATTAAGTCTGCGGGTCTTGCGCTTGGCGCTGGCCTGACCTCGCTGGCCGTATCCGCCAGCGTTGCCCTCGCCCAGACCCCGGCCGCGCCGGTTCCCAATAAGGGCGATACGGCCTGGATGATCGTCGCAACCCTTCTGGTTCTGATGATGTCCATTCCGGGTCTTGCTTTGTTCTACGGCGGTCTTGTCCGTTCGAAGAACATGCTCTCGGTGCTGAGCCAAGTCTTCATGATCGTGTCGCTCGTCTCGATCCTCTGGGTGACCTATGGCTATTCGCTTGCTTTCACCAGCGGTGGCAGCCTGAACGACTATGTCGGCGGCCTCTCAAAGGCCTTCCTGATGGGCGTGACGCCCGAATCCACGGCCGCAACATTCTCGAATGGCGTTGTCATTCCTGAATATATCTACATGGCCTTCCAGATGACCTTCGCCTGCATCACGCCGGCGCTGATCGTTGGCGCCTTTGCTGAGCGCATCAAGTTCTCAGCTCTGCTGGTGTTCATCGTTCTCTGGGTCACGGTGATCTACTTCCCGATCGCCCACATGGTTTGGTACTGGGGCGGCCCGGATGCCATCGGCGATGCAGCCAAGGCTGTGGCTGAAGCGGCTGATGAAGCTGCCAAGACCGCTGCTACCGCCAAGCTCGAAGAGATCAAGGCTGATGCTGGCCTCGTATTCAAGTGGGGTGCTCTCGACTTCGCAGGCGGTACCGTCGTTCACATCAACGCAGGTATTGCTGGCCTCGTCGGCGCTCTGATGCTCGGCAAGCGTGTTGGCTATCCCCGCGAAGCCATGACACCGCACTCCCTGACCATGACCATGATCGGCGCTTCCCTCCTGTGGGTTGGCTGGTTTGGCTTCAACGCTGGCTCGAACCTCGAAGCCAACGGCACCACGGCTCTGGCCTTCGTGAACACTTTCGTCGCCACCGCCGCTGCCTCACTGGCTTGGCTGTTCGTCGAATGGGGCACAAAGGGCAAGCCTTCGCTGCTCGGCATGGTCTCGGGCGCGGTTGCTGGTCTCGTGGCAGTCACCCCAGCTTCCGGCTTTGCCGGTCCGATGGGCTCGATCGTTCTGGGTGGTGTCGCGGCGGTTGTCTGCTTCTTCTTCGTCGCTGTGGTGAAGAACAAGTTCGGCTACGATGACTCGCTCGACGTCTTCGGTATTCACTGCATCGGCGGCATCATCGGCGCCATCGCCACAGGCATTCTGGTTGACCAGGGTCTGGGCGGCACCGGTATCCCTGACTATGAAGCCAAGCCCGGCGAACTGGCCATTGCGGCTTATGAATTCGCTCCGGCCGTCCTCGCTCAGCTGAAGGCCGTTGGCCTGACACTGGCCTGGTCGGGTATCGGTTCGGCGATCCTCTACAAGATCGTTGATCTGGTCATCGGCCTGCGTGTTCCAGTCGACGCTGAACGCGAAGGTCTCGATCTCGCCGAACACGGCGAACGCGCCTACAACCTCTAATCTGATCCGGATTAGAAAGACCTGCGGCGGCGCTCCCCAGCGCCGCCGTTTTCTTTTGAGAAGTCATAAAGTCAGCCGCAGGGTTAAACAGACATTAACCTCGTCGGCCTAGCTTCGGATCTGATCTCTTTCTCGGGCCCGAAACGCCGTTCATGCGAACGACCACCTATTCAAATCATCAGCTTCTTTCGGAATCCGCGCGCGATTTTCTATCGCGCCGCGTAGCCGAATTTGCTGGCCTTTTGCTGATCGGCTTTTGCGCTCTTCTGGCAGTCGCTTTGATGACATGGTCTGTTCAGGACCCCAGTCTCAATCACGCGACATCAGCCCCAACACGCAATCTGCTTGGACCGCCCGGCGCCATCATTGCCGACATTATCATGCAATTGTTTGGGCTTGCCGCATCTGCTCTGCTTGTGCCCATGGCCTGTTGGGGATGGCGGCTCACATCTCTACGTCGCTTGGAGCGACCTTTCCTGCGTATCCTTTTTTGGGTCATCGGAAGCATCGCCATTACAGCAATCGTTGCGCTATTCCCGGTCACTGAAAAATGGCCTTTGCCAACTGGACTGGGCGGCGTGTTGGGAGATGCCATTCTCTCACTGCCTAAAAAATTCGGACTTGATGGCGCCACCGCGCAATTGGTCGCTTCCATTTCATCTGGCGCGATTGCTTTTCTGTCGCTCAGCATTTCTGCGGGCTTTGGTCTTTCACAATCCTATCCCGAACCGAGCGATGCTGAACCCGAACACACATCTGACCGTCGCATCATTGATGATGAAGAAGATGGTGCAGATGAACCAGGCTTTGGCCTTGTGTCCATCGGCGCTTTTATCCACGCCCTCATGAGCGTTAAGGCAGCTTTTGCACGACGTTTTGGTCGCAAATCCGAACCTTCTATGCATAGGCACAATGATGATGAGCCTGTGTTACAGCGTGGCTCTCTGCAGCGCATGGAACCGACGCTTGAGCCCGCGATAAGTGCCCGCACATTGCGTCGTGAACCTGTGGATCTCGACGAAGTCGAATTTGACGAGCGCCCAATCAATACGCGCATTACCGCGCCCGCCCCGGCAATCAAAACCGGAAAGCGCGCGTTGCGCGAAGCGCAACCTTCGCTACTCGGCAATAGCGACTATGAATTGCCACCCCTTCTCCTGCTCGCTGAAGCCAAGAAGCAGGCCGTCACCAAAATTTCCGAAGATGCACTTGAGCAAAATGCACGCCTGCTCGAAGGTGTGCTCGACGACTTCGGTGTGAAGGGCGAAATCATCAATGTCCGCCCGGGGCCCGTGGTCACACTTTACGAACTTGAACCCGCACCCGGTATCAAATCTTCCCGCGTAATCGGCTTGGCAGACGATATTTCGCGTTCCATGTCGGCAATTTCAGCGCGTGTCGCTGTTGTGCAAGGCCGCAATGCAATTGGCATTGAATTGCCAAACCAGCGGCGTGAAACCGTCTATCTGCGCGAACTGCTCTCGTCCGAAGATTTCGAAAAAAACAAGCATCGCCTCGCTATTGCATTGGGCAAGACGATTGGTGGCGAGCCCGTCATTGTTGATCTCGCGCGCATGCCGCATTTGCTGGTTGCGGGTACGACGGGCTCTGGCAAATCGGTTGCCATCAATACAATGATCTTGTCGCTGCTCTACCGGCTGCGTCCGGATGAATGCCGCTTGATCATGATTGATCCGAAAATGCTGGAATTGTCGATTTACGATGGCATTCCGCATTTGCTGACACCGGTTGTCACCGATCCGAAGAAAGCTGTTGTTGCTCTGAAATGGGCGGTCCGCGAAATGGAGGACCGCTACAAGAAAATGTCCAAAGTCGGTGTGCGCAACATCGACGGCTTCAATGCACGTGTGGCCGAGGCTGCAGCCAAGGGACAAACGATTACGCGCACAGTCCAGACCGGATATGACCGCGAGACCGGCGAGGCCATCTACGAAAAAGAGGAAATGGATCTCTCACCACTTCCCTTTATCGTGGTAATTGTCGACGAAATGGCTGACCTGATGATGGTCGCCGGCAAAGACATTGAAGGCGCCATCCAGCGCCTCGCACAAATGGCACGCGCGGCCGGCATTCATCTGATCATGGCCACGCAACGCCCATCCGTTGACGTGATCACCGGCACGATCAAAGCCAATTTCCCAACCCGCATTTCCTTCCAGGTGACGTCGAAGATCGATAGCCGCACCATCCTTGGCGAACAAGGCGCTGAACAATTGCTCGGCCAAGGCGACATGCTCTACATGGCGGGCGGCGGGCGTATCTCGCGCGTACATGGTCCTTTCGTCTCGGATGGCGAAGTGGAGAAGATTGTCTCGCATCTCAAAATGCAGGGCGTGCCGGAATATCTCGATGCCATCACGGCCGAAGATGATCTGGTGGGCGACGATGCTGAGCCTGGCAGCATGGCATCAGATGAAGCAGGCGACCTCTATGATCGGGCGGTCAATATCGTGCTGCGTGATCGCAAATGTTCGACGAGCTACATCCAGCGCCGCCTCTCGGTCGGCTATAACAAAGCCGCCTCGCTGGTCGAACGGATGGAAGAAGAAGGGGTTGTCGGACGAGCCAATCACGCCGGCAAGCGCGAGATCTTGGTCGGCGGCGGAGTTGATCGTGGCGCGTTCGATCCCGATTAAGCCGTCTCAGATTTGCCACGCCTGACCTTTAATCAAGCGATTCGACTCAACCCGCGGATTTTTTCGATGATTCGACGCCTTCTGCCTGCTTCGACGGCCTGCCTGTTCAGCCTTGTTCTGGCTGGGCCTGTACTGGCGCAGGGTAGCGCTCCGCTCAATCTTGTGCCGCAGGCGCCTGCCAGCCAAGCCATTTCCAAACAGGCTCCGGCTGCGGGAAAACCGGCCATGGAGGCTCAAACAGCGATTGCCAAGGCGAACCAATGGTTCAACGCCAATCTCACCATGGTGGCGGACTTCGTCCAGCTTGGTGCCGACGGAAAGCGCACGGACGGAAAGCTCTATGTCCAGCGCCCCGGCCGCCTGCGCTTTGAATATGCGCGACCGGCCACTCTGGAAATCATTGCCGATGGCACATCAGTCGCTGTGCGCGACCGCAAGCTTGCCACGCAAGATGTCTATTTCATCAGCCAGACCCCGCTCAAATTCTTGCTGAAAGAAAAGATCGATATCGCCAAGGACACGCAAATCCTGGATGTGAAGGCCGATGAGCGCTCGGTCATGATCCTGATTGAAGATAAAGCCACATTTGGCGGCACATCGCGGATCCGTCTTGTTTTCGACACCGCCAATTTCAGCCTGCGCCAATGGACCGTGACCGATCCGCAGGGTTTTGAGACGCTGGTCTCTCTTTCCAATCTTGAATTGGCGCAAAGACCCGATCCGTCGCTGTTTAAAATCAATTATGAGAAATTCGACTGAGGGTCCATTTGGGATAAGTGCCAAGCAGGGTTGATCCGCGGGCATGCTTTGTGTCACCTCCAAGAAAAGCGAGGTGACCTTTGTCCTTTAAAATCGCCACTTGGAACATCAATTCTGTCCGTCTGCGCATGCCCATCGTGCTGCGCTATCTCAAATCGCACGGACCTGATGTTCTCTGCCTGCAAGAGACAAAATGCCGGGACAGCGAGTTTCCGTCGAGCGACCTTCGCGCGGCCGGCTATGAGCATCTCGCGATCAATGGGCAAAAAGGCTATCACGGCGTTGCCATTGCCTCGCGCATTCCTCTGACAAAAATCGACAAGCGTGAATTCTGCCAGATGGGCGATGCGCGCCATATTTCGGCGACTTTCTCGGCTGGCAAGCGCGATATCACGGTCCATAATTTTTATGTGCCGGCTGGCGGCGATATCGCTGATCGCGACCTCAATCCGAAATTCGGCCACAAGCTCGATTTCTTGGGCGAAATGGCGGATTGGATCGCGCAGGCGAAACTAGCGGAAACAAATGCAATTCTGGTCGGTGATCTCAATATTGCTCCGCTCGAACACGACGTTTGGAGCCACAAAGCGCTTGTGAAAGTGGTGAGCCACACGCCGATTGAGGTCGAGCGCTTGCAGAAAGTATTTGATGCGGGCCCATGGGTGGATGCTTTGCGCACGAAAATACCGGCAGACCAAAAGCTGTATACGTGGTGGAGCTATCGTTCGCCCAATTGGGAAACAGCGAATAAAGGTCGCCGGCTTGACCACATGTGGATCAGTCCTGATCTAAAACCAGCACTGCAAGATCTCGATATTCTCAAAGAAGCACGTGGGTGGGATCGCCCCTCCGACCACGTGCCCGTCATGATCTCTCTGAAAGACTGAATTAAATCACGCGCTTTGCGAGATTATCTGAGAGTCCGACGAGGCGCGCTTCGAGCGCAGCACGAATCCGCACAGCTGTTTTGGGATATTCCTTCAAGACGCGATGAAAAACGTGACGACCAATTTTCATCACGGTTGAAGGTTCGCGCGCAATCACAGTTGCGGGACGTTCCGTATTGGTAAAAAGCGCCATTTCGCCGATCAGCGCAAAAGCTGGGATGACTTTTTGTGAGCCGGGACGAGCTGGATCTTCCAATTGGAAAGAGCCTGAGAGAATGAAATAACCGGCGTCCGATGGCTCTCCTTTGCGGAAAAGCACATCGCCTAGTCGCAGAATTTTTGTTTCAGCCGAAAAGGCCAGAAGCCTTAGGGCTTCTGGTTCGATTTCCTGAAAGAGCGGCAGCCGCGCAAGATCGCGGACATCATCATCAAGCGCCATGTCATCCCGCTGATTTGTTACGGGACGAGCTTATAGCCTCCCGCATCCGTCACCAAGAGCTGAGCGTTCGACGGATTCACTTCGATTTTCTGGCGCAGGCGATAGATATGCGTTTCCAGCGTATGCGTGGTGACCGCCGCATTATAGCCCCACACCTCGCGCAGCAGCACATCACGCGTCACCACTTGCTGACCAGCACGGTAGAGGAAGCGCAAGATCGCGGTTTCCTTTTCAGTCAGACGGAGTTTTCCGCCTTTTTCGGTCGTGAGCAGCTTCGAGCCCGGCTTGAATGTGTAATGGCCGATACGGAAGACAGCATCATCGCTGGCTTCATGCTGGCGCAAATGAGCGCGAATACGTGCCAAAAGCACGGCAAAGCGGAAAGGCTTCGTCACATAGTCATTGGCCCCCGATTCGAGGCCGACGACAGTGTCCTCGTCTGTATCGTGGCCGGTGAGCATGATGACGGGGTTTTTGAAGCCGCCTTCGCGCATCTTTTTGACCGCCTCGCGACCATCAAGGTCCGGCAATCCGACATCCATCAGAACAAGATCGGGCGCATGTTCTTTGGTGGCCGCCATCGCAGCCTGTGCACAATCAGCCTGAATCACAAAGAATTCGGGATGAAATGCCAATTGTTCGGCGAGCGCCGAACGCAGGTCATTGTCATCATCGGCAATCAAAATCTTCCGGACTTGGCTCATGCTATTTCCACCCCACACATGTCCAATGATGTATTACGAGAAGAAGGGACCTTCCAGATCAAGACGGGCCGGATAAGCTCAACACTATGTGTTCGACCAAAAAACTGAATCGGCTTGTTCTCCGCCAAAGTTACGCTAACGGCTCCCCAGCCGCAGCACGGCTGCATGTCGGTTCTCTAGTGTTGCGGGCGTCGATTGGCAAAACGGGCCTCAGCCATCGCAAACGCGAAGGGGACGGCAAAACGCCAGTCGGGACCTTTAAGCTCAAGGCCGGATTCTTCCGTGGCGACCGAATGCTGCGGATTTGCTGCACCCCCGGCCTATCTTTGCTGCGCAGCAAAATGGGCTGGTGCGACCACCCAGGAAGCGGGCTTTACAATCGTCCTGTGGCGGCTGGGCACCGCCTCTCCCATGAACGCCTTTGGCGAGAGGACCATGTCTATGACCTGGTTTTCCCCACTAGTCACAATGAGAATCCGCGGGTTCAGGGTGCGGGCAGCGCCATCTTCTTTCACCTCACGCGCCCCAATTATTCGGGAACTGAGGGGTGCATTGCTATTTCAGCCGCCGATATGCGCCGCCTGCTCCCCCGGTTGGGAAAACACGTCAAACTGGTCGTCACGCGCTAGGGGTGGGGTCTGGATAATGGCGTGCGCCAAATATAGCTGATCCGACACGGACATGCGTCGCCCCGAGCTGAATGCCCAATTCATAATCGGCGCTCATGCCCATGGATAATTTGGCAAGTCCGTTGCGCTTCGCGATCAAGGACAGAAGGGCGAAATGGGGCGAGGCCTGCTCGTCGGCAGGGGGAATGCACATCAAGCCCGTCACTTTGAGGCCAAGCTGATCGCGGCAAAACGCGATGAAACCATCCGCCTCTTCCGACAAAATTCCCGCTTTTTGCGGCTCGCGACCCGTATTGACCTCGATGAAGAGCTCCGGACTACGACCCCCTGACTGGATTTCTTTCGCCAAAGCCTCTGCCAGCTTGGGCCGATCCAGGGTTTCGATCACATCGAACAGGGCCAAGGCCTCCCGGACCTTATTGGTTTGAAGGGGCCCGATCAGATGCAATTCCAGATCGGGGAAGCGCTCGCGCAGCTCGGGCCATTTTTTCTGGGATTCCTGGACGCGGTTTTCACCAAAAATCCGCTCCCCCGCCTCCAGCGCGGGCAGGATGTCTGAAGCCTGCTTACCCTTGCTGACGCAGACAAGCTGGACGGCGGCAGGATCACGGTCCGCATCATGCGCGGAGCGATCCATACGGGCCCTCACCTCTTGCAGGGCGCCAGCAACGTCTTTTGGCGGCTCGTTCATCCCGAAATTCCTTTCGGCGCAGCATTTAACAGGGACAAGGCGAAATGCCTACACAGCGCGGCAAAGATTGACCCCCGCTTGGAAATCATGCTCTTTGCCGAGCATTCGCGAAAGCCGCAGAGCCCTACTGGCTCGCCACCCAAGAGCATTGATCTTTTCATGACGTCCGAACGCTACAACCCGCGCGAAGCGGAAGGAAAATGGCAGAAAAAATGGGCGGAGCGGAACACGTTCCAAACCGATAATGCCGACCCGCGCCCCAAATATTATGTGTTGGAAATGTTCCCCTATCCGTCGGGGCGCATCCACATGGGTCACGTCCGCAATTACGCCATGGGCGATGTGGTCGCCCGCTATAAGCGCGCCCGCGGCTTCAATGTTTTGCATCCTATGGGCTGGGACGCTTTCGGCATGCCGGCTGAAAATGCCGCCATGCAGAACAAGAGCCATCCGGCCAAATGGACCTACGACAATATTGCCACCATGCGTGGTCAGCTAAAGTCGATGGGTCTGTCACTGGATTGGTCGCGCGAAATCGCCACTTGCGATCCAACTTATTACAAACACCAGCAACGTTTGTTCTTGGATTTTCTGAAAGCGGGCCTCGTCACGCGCAAAAAATCTAAGGTCAATTGGGACCCCGTTGACCAAACAGTGCTCGCGAATGAGCAGGTGATTGACGGGCGTGGTTGGCGTTCAGGCGCGCTCATCGAACAGCGCGAGCTGACACAGTGGTTTTTGAAAATCACCGATTTTGCACAAGACCTCACAGACTCACTCGATGATCTGCAACGCTGGCCGGAAAAAGTCCGGCTGATGCAGAAGAATTGGATCGGGCGATCTGAAGGTCTGCGCGTTCGCTTTGCGCTCGAGAAAAATACGATCACGAACGACACCGCGGTCGAAGTTTATACAACGCGTCCTGACACTTTGTTCGGCGCAAAATTTCTGGCGCTTTCTGCCGACCATCCGCTCGCCATTGAAGCCGGAAAGACCGACCCGAAAATCCAGGCCTTCATCGAAGAATGTCGCCGCATGGGGACATCCGTCGCGACGCTGGAAACGGCTGAAAAGAAGGGCGTCGATACAGGTCTGCGCGTGCAGCATCCGTTTGAT
>CANGFE010000019.1 GCA_947453155.1 Beijerinckiaceae bacterium
CATCCGCAATTTCTCCATCGTCGCGCACATCGACCACGGCAAGTCGACGCTGGCCGACCGTCTGATCCAGACGACCGGCACGCTGGCTGAGCGCGACATGGTCGAGCAAGTGCTCGATTCCATGGATATTGAGCGTGAGCGCGGCATCACGATCAAAGCCCAGACCGTGCGCCTCGAATATAAGGCGCTGGACGGCAAGACCTATATTCTGAACCTCATGGACACGCCCGGTCACGTTGACTTTGCTTACGAAGTCTCGCGCTCGCTGGCAGCCTGTGAAGGATCGCTGCTCGTGGTCGATGCCTCGCAAGGGGTCGAAGCCCAGACGCTCGCCAATGTCTATCACGCGCTCGACGCGGGACATGAGATCGTGCCTGTGCTCAACAAGATCGATCTGCCCGCTGCAGAACCCGATCGCGTCAAAGAACAGATCGAAGAAGTCATCGGCATTGATGCGTCTGACGCCGTGCCGATCTCGGCCAAGACTGGCATTGGCATTGACCTCGTGCTCGAAGCCATCGTGAAACGTCTGCCCCCGCCCAAGGGTGATGAGACCGCGCCCTTGAAGGCGCTTCTGGTCGACTCTTATTACGACGCATATCTGGGCGTCGTCGTCATTGTGCGCATCATCGATGGCACTTTGCGCAAGGGCCAGAAGATCAAGATGATGGCGGCGGACGCGCATTATTCGGTCGACAAAATCGGCGTCTTCCGTCCGAAGATGCAAGATGTCACGGAGCTTGGCCCCGGCGAAGTTGGTTTCATCACCGCGCAGATCAAGCAAGTCGCTGATACTCGCGTGGGCGATACGATTACGGATGAAAAGAAGTCCTGCGCGGAAGCCCTGCCGGGCTTCAAGCCGGCACAGCCTGTCGTCTTCTGCGGTCTCTTCCCGGTTGATGCGGCAGATTTTGACGATTTGCGCGCAGCCATGGGCAAGTTGCGTCTGAATGATGCGAGCTTCTCTTATGAAATGGAAAGCTCTGCGGCACTGGGCTTTGGTTTCCGTTGCGGCTTCTTGGGGCTTTTGCATCTGGAAATCATTCAAGAGCGTTTGCAGCGCGAGTTCAATCTCGACCTGATCGCCACTGCGCCGTCCGTCATCTACAAAATCGCGCTCAGCGATGGCACGGATATCGAGCTACACAATCCGGCCGATATGCCTGACGTGATGAAGATTGCTGCGATCAACGAACCTTGGATTCGCGCGACCATTCTGACGCCCGATGAATATCTGGGGTCTGTGCTGAAACTCTGTCAGGACCGCCGCGGTGCGCAGATTGATCTAAACTATGTCGGCAAGCGCGCCATGGTCACTTACGATCTGCCGCTGAACGAAGTCGTCTTCGATTTCTATGATCGGCTGAAGTCGATCTCGAAGGGCTATGCGAGCTTCGATTACAACATCAGCGACTATCGCGAGGGCGATCTGGTCAAAATGTCGATCCTCGTCAATGCCGAAGCGGTCGATGCGCTGTCCATGCTCGTCCATCGCACACGCGCTGAAAACCGCGGCCGCGCTATGGTCGAAAAGCTGAAAGACCTCATCCCACCGCACATGTTCCAGATTCCGATCCAGGCGGCGATTGGCGGAAAAATCATCGCGCGTGAAACCGTGCGTGCTTTGCGCAAGGATGTGACGGCCAAGTGCTATGGCGGCGACGCCTCCCGCAAGCGCAAGCTCCTCGACAAGCAAAAAGAGGGCAAAAAGCGCATGCGCCAATTCGGCAAGGTGGAGATTCCGCAGGAAGCCTTCATCGCCGCTTTGAAGATGGACAGCTGAACCTAGTCCTAAGCCTGAGCTTTACGAAAACGTCAGAACCTCCCATCTGTTCGACAGCCTCGCTTCGTGCCATTCTAGGGCCCATCATGTCGTCTGAAGGTTCGCCCCGATGAGAAATATTCTTGTGCCCGTTGAAGCCCATTCGGCGATCGACTCCGTCCTGCAGACGGCCACGCTCGCCGCACAGCGCTTTGGCTCTTATGTGGAAGGCACACCGCTCGGGCCCGATCTGCCTGACCTTGTGGCCTTTGACATGCCAGTGAGCTGGAGTGTTGCAGACCAGAACACGTGGAAAGACATGGCCGATGAAGCCCACCAGCGCTTTGAAAACGCGATGCGGCAAGCAGGCCTCGAGACCGCCGGCAAGGAGCGCACGACGTCTTGTTTCGGCTGGACGGGCGAAAGCGCTTTTGGCGAAAGCCAGATCGGCTCTTATGCGCGTATTTTCGACTGCACGATTCTGGGCCGCCCCGGCCCCGAGCGCGGTGATCCGCGCATGGCAACGGCCGAAACAGTTCTGTTTGAAAGCGGCAAGCCGATCATCCTGGCGCCACCGAAAGCACCAGAGAAACTGGGCGAAACGATTGTTATCGCTTGGAACAATAGTGTCGAAACCGCACGCGCCAGCGCCATGGCTATGCCTCTTCTGCTGAAGGCGCAAAAAGTCATTGTCATGACGGTTGAAGAATTCCGCTCTGACGGGCCGGCCGGTGATCTCTATGCCGACATGCTGCGCGGACATGGCGTCAATGCAGAATTCATCTTGCGCAGCGCCCGCCATCGCAACAGCGGTGAAGCCGTCTTGCGCGGTGTTGAAGCTTTGGGCGGCGATCTCTTGATCAAAGGCGCCTATACACAAAGCCGTTTGCGGCAAATGTTCTTTGGTGGCGCGACCAGCCACATTATGAACTTTGCTGAAATTCCGGTTTTGATGACGAGCTAAAAGCTCAGACGCGACGCATCGGATTGGTCCAAGCCAGGATTGATCCGAGCGTTGTGAACCCTGCCAGAGTCAAAAAGGCCACGCGGAAAGCAGCCGTGACTTCTTCCGTCACAGCCAGACGGCGCGCCGATGAAAGGCCCGCCAATGCCGCTTGCGGATCTTGCAAAATCGCGCCGAATAATTTGGCGGCTTCCGGATCACGCGCAGCAAGCGTTGTGAAAAGAATCGTGCTGATGGCCGCCGTTCCAAGCGACGCCCCTACCGAACGCGACAATTGCACTGAGCTCGCTGCCTGCCCCAATTGACGCGGGCCTGCCGCCGTTTGCACCGTCACCTGCGCGACGCCCATCACGGAGCCCATGGTGATGCAATTGAAAAACAACAGCGCCGAGAGCTGCACTGTGGTCAGCGACGACCCATAAAAACCAAAGATGATCAGCGTCATGGTTGCGACCATCAAGGTCAAAGACGGCAAGATCATCGTGCGCCCGGTGCGCGACACAATGCGGCCCGTAATGATCGAGCCGGAACCCACGCCCGCCGTGATCGACAAAAGCACGGTCGAAATATCGCCGGCCGAGGCTTGATGCACGGCGCGCAGATAAATCGGCATGAAGGACACCAGTGAGACGAGTGTCGCGCCATGGCAGGCCGCCATTAAATCTGCCCGCCAAATGGCCGCTTGTCGCAACAGGCGCACCGGCAGCAGAGGCGAGTCGATGCTGAATTCGCGGCGCACCAGAAACACGAAGGAGACCACAGCGAGGCCGAGGAGACCAAGCGCCAAGGATTGCTTTTCGGCGCTCAACGAACGCACCTGATCCAGCGCCAGCAACAAAGGCACAATGAAGCCGACAAAATAAATCAGTCCCGGAAAATCAAACCGGAAACCGCCCTGTCCATTGCCGGGGCGCGCCGTCAAACGCATGGTCAAAAGGACGGCGATTATGCCTGTCGGCACATGCATCAAAAAGACCGCGCGCCAGCCGAAGAGGTCGGTGACAAAAGCGCCAGCCACAGGACCGAATGACGAGGCGGTGACGGCAATGCCTGCGAGATAGCCTTGGAACTGTCCGCGCTGGCGCGGCGGCACGGCCTCGCCGATCAAAGCCTGCGACAACGACATCAGACCGCCCCCGCCAAGCCCCTGCAGAAAGCGGGTGCAAGCGAGAATGGTGATGGAGGGCGCAAAGGCGCTGGCCACAGCTGCACCCAAATAGAGGGCAAGTGCGATGAACATGAAGCGCCGGCGGCCATACATATCGCCGAGATAGCCATAGACGGGTGCGGCAATGGTGACGGCAATCAGATAGGAAATCACCACCCATGAGATGCGCTCGACATCGCCCAGCGCTGCCGCAATAGAGGGCAGAGCGCTGGCGACAATCGTCTGATCGCTCATGCTCATGAACATGGGCAGCATGATCGAGGGAAAGACCGTGAAGAAGAGCTGTCTGGTGCTCATCGGGCGCTCGGTCGATACAGGGTCTGTTCCGGCGCCGCTTGTCACTGTGAGCCTTTCATCAATGAAGGGAGAATCGGCCCGCTGAAGGCCACTTTTAGACATAGGGCGCATGGGCCAGCCCGCCAAGCACTCCTTGGACGCATCAGGACTAAATTTGACGCAAAACGAACCTCATGGGGGATGATGTGAAACGCGCCTCGGACAGAGGCTTGTGGCACTGGCTCACGACCCCAGACGGGGCTTGATTTGCGCCCCCTGATCCCCGATGCTGGCTCTAGATAAGAAAGAAGCGGGAGCCCCGACAAAAGAGGGACCCCGCAGGGAGGATGAACATGGATTTCTCGCTGCCAGAAGAACTGCGTCTGCTGAAAGACAATCTGCGCCGCTACGTCGACAAGGAAATGATCCCCTATGAGCGTGAGACGCTGATTGGCGAGGAACTGAAGCCCGAGTGGCGTGAGAAATTCCAAAAAGGCGCGAAAGACCTCGGCATTTGGCAAATGGAAGTGCCGGAAGAATTCGGCGGTCCGGGCCTTGGCATTATGCCGCGCGTGATCGTGTGGGAAGAACTCGCCCGCAGCATTGCTTTGCCGACGCGTGGCGAAAGCATGATCGGCCCATCTGTGCGCGCCATTCTTTTCGCGCTCGAAGGCGAATTGCGTGAAAAATATCTGATGCCGGTTTTGCGCGGCGAAAAGCGTGCTTGCTTTGCACAGACCGAGCCGGATGCTGGCTCTGATCCAGGCTCCATGCGCACGGTCGCTGTGCGCGATGGCGATGATTATGTCATCAATGGCGTGAAGCGTTACATCAGCCATGCTGACAAGGCTGACTTTGCGCAAGTCATGGCGGCGACAGATCGCTCGAAGGGATCGCGCGGCGGCATTTCCTGCTTCCTCGTCGATATGAATCTGCCGGGTGTGCGCATCTCGACCAAATATCAAACCATGATGGGCGACTCGCCTTGCGAAATCGTTTTCGACAATGTGCGCGTGCCAGCCAAGAACCGCGTCGGCGAAGAAGGCGAAGGTTTCAAATTCGGTCAGAAATGGCTGGGTGTCGGCCGCATCAAGCATGGCGCTCGTGCGCTGGGCGTGGCGGAACGCTGCCTCGATATGGCGATTGATTATTCCAAGCAGCGCGTCACTTTCGGCAAGCCGCTGTCGGAACGCCAAGCCATTCAATTCATGCTCGTCGACAGCTATGTCGAGCTGAAGCAAGCGCGCCTTCTGGTTTATGAAGCCGCCTGCAAAATGGATGCTGGCGAAGACACGCGTGTGGACGCCTATATCTGCAAATCAAATGCCGATGAAATGGCTTTCCGTGTCGTGGACCGCTGCATGCAGATTTTTGGGGGCATGGGCCTGACCACCGATCTGCCGATTGAAAAATTCTGGCGTCAGCAGCGCTCGTTCCGCATCACGGAAGGCGCGACCGAAGTGATGAAAATGGTCATCGCGCGGCATCTGCTGAAAAAGTCCTGATGTTTTCGACCGAATGGACCCGCATCGACGGGCGCGATCTCTTCACGCTGTCACTCATCGGCGCAGCCGATGGCAGCGTGGAGGAAGAAACCGCACAGCTCATTGATCAAGGGCTCGAGATTATCCGCGAGGAAGGTCTCGATCGTCGTCATATCGTGCGCTCGCGTCTCTTCACCGACAGCCGCACCAATCGCCAATTGGCGAGCGATGTGCGCCGCGCAACATTGGTGGGGCCTTTGCGTGGATCAAGCTCCAGCTTTTTCGATGCGCGCCGCCTGCCCGAAGACGGGCGCGTGCGGCTTGATCTCACCGTGCTTGTGCCGCGCGATCCACGTGCGGTGAAAAGCGTGGTGGATTATGACCCCGTCATTGCTCCGCCCCGCTATGTGACACTCGACGGGCTCGTCTTTCTGTCGGGCATTACCGATACGACGGAAGGCCTCAGTGCGCAGGTTCCGGCTATTCGACAGGCCATTGATCTGTCGCTCAACATGGCTGGCAGCCATGTGTCGCGCGCCAAAATCATGTCCGTCTTTGTGGACCGCGAGCAGGACCCTCGCGAAGCGCTGGCGCTGCTTGACCGTCACTTTGCTGATTGCCCGGTGACGCCGGTTTTGACGCAGGTAGGCGGCTATTCGGCCCCCGAAAAGCGCATTGAAATCGAAATCTCCGCAAGCCTCGGCTGAACAGCCCCGTGCGACCGCTTGAGCTTTGCCCGCGCTCGCGGGATAAAGGGGTTCAAGAACGGGCCCCCGCGGCCTCAAGCTGACATCAAACAAAAATAGGGATGGATACGATGGGTGAATATGCGCTCGGCCAGCCGGTGCCTCGCTTCGAGGATCCGCGCCTCATCCGCGGCGGCGGCCGCTATGCCGACGATATCAGCATGCCGGGCCAGACCTTCGGCGTGGTTGTTCGCTCCAAACATGCCCATGCCAAAATTCTGAAAATCGACACCAGCGCAGCCGAGACCATGCCCGGCGTGCTCTGCGTGCTCACTGGCGAAGACTGGAAAAAATCAGGCTACGCCGATCTGCCCATGCCCAAGGGCCGCAAGCGCCGTGATGGCTCGCCCATGCATACAGGCAAATTCCCCGCGATGACCTCTGACAAAGTGCGCTGGGTTGGCGACTATGTCGCTTTCGTTGTCGCTGAAACACGTTTGCAGGCGCTGGATGCGGCTGAAGCCGTGGTCGTCGATTATCAGCCGCTGCCGGCCAATATCGTCACCGGCAAAGCTCCGGATGAAGGCACGCCGCTCGTCTGGGACGATTGTGCCAATAATATTTCTTTCGTGCATCAGGAAGGCAACAAGGAAGCGACCGAAGAAGCTTTCAAAAAAGCCGATGTGGTCGTGCGGCATAAATTCGTCATCAATCGCGTGACTGCCGCCACCATGGAGCCGCGCGCTTGCGTTGGCTATTATGATCAGGCCGCAGATCGCTACACGATTTACACGACGCTTCAGCGCGCCATTCATTATCGCGGCCAGCTCGCGCGCACTCTGCGCGTGCCTGAAAGCAAAGTGCATGTGATTGCCGGCGACATTGGCGGCTCGTTTGGCATGAAGTCCGGCGTCTACAATGAAGTCGCGCTCACGCTCTTCGCGTCAAAGGTGATCGGGCGTCCGGTCAAATGGACCTCGACCCGCTCGGAAGGTTTTCTGTCCGATGCGCAGGCGCGCGACAATGTGACGGAAGCTGCGCTTGCTTTGACGAAGGATGGAAAGTTCCTTGGCCTGCAAGTGAAAACAATCGCCAATGTCGGTGCTTATTTGCAGCCCGGCGGTGATGGCGGCGCGACGTCAAATCTCGGCACGCTTGCAGGAGTCTATACGACGCCTGCCATCCACGTTGATGTCACAGCGGTTTTCACCAACACCAATCCGATGCGCCCTTATCGCGGCAATGGCCGCCCTGAAGCTGCTTATGTGATTGAGCGCATCATCGATCTTGCTGCCAATGAACTGAAAATGGACAAAGCGGCAATCCGCCGCAAGAACATCATTCCGGTCGAAGCCCTGCCCTATCAGACGCCACTCAAGTTCCTTTATGACTCAGGCGAGTTTGAAAAGGGCATGGATATGGTGCTCGAAATGGCCGATTGGAAAGGCTTTGAAGAGCGCCGCAAGGAAGCCCGCCAACGCGGCAAGCTGCGTGGCATCGGTCTCTCCAATTCAATTGAAAAGGCTGCGTCTCCCGGTTTTGAAGGCGCAGAAATCCGCTTCGACCGTTCGGGCACAGTGACCATTCTCTCGGGCGCTGTCACGCAAGGGCAAGGCCACGAGACTGTTTTCAAACAGCTCGTCTGTGATCGCCTCGGTGTGAAGCCGAGTGAAGTACATTATGTGCAGGGCGATACGGATGCTGTCTTCTTTGGTGAAGGCACAGGTGGTTCACGCACCGCGACAGTTGGTGGCTCAGCGCTTTATCTGGCCGCGGAAAAGATTGTCGACAAGGCGACCAAGATCGCCAAGAAAATGCTGGGCGACGAAGATGTCGATTTCAAAGACGGCATTTTCACAGGCCGCAAGACAAACCAGAGCCTGACGATCAGCGAAGTGGCGCGCGGCTCGACCAATCCCAAAAATCTGCCCGAAGGCATGGAAGTCGGCCTCATTGCCAATGCGGTCTATGCCAATGATCTGATGAACTACCCCAGCGGCAGCCATGTCTGCGAATTGGAAATTGACCAAGAGACAGGTGTTGTCGAAATCCTGCGCTACAATGTGGTGGATGATGTCGGCACCGTGCTCAATCCGCTGCTGCTCAAGGGACAGATTCACGGCGGCATTTCACAAGGCGTCGGCCAGATGCTCATGGAAGATCTGACCTATGATCCTGAGAGCGGCGAATTGCTGGCAGGCTCCTTCATGGATTACGCTATGCCCAAGGCCGATCATTTCTGTCCGATTGATGTGGTCAGCAATCCGGTACCCACCAAGAGCAATCCGCTCGGCGTGAAAGGTGCGGGCGAGGCTGGCTGCGTTGGCGCCCTGCCCGCTGTTGCCAATGCACTGGCCGATGCGCTCAGCGTCTATGGCATTCGCGACGTGCCCATGCCCGCCACGCCCGCGCGCATCTGGCACTTGCTGGAAACAGCTAAGACCAAGGTCGCTTAAAAAATCTACAGCTCCGTTTGCAAGAAACCCTCGGCTTCGCTACCGATGCCGAGGGTTTTTCTTTTTTGATTTTTCGATTCTCACTTTCTTAGGGTCATTTTCATCATGGCGAAAATGCAGAAGTCCTTCTCTAACAGCGATATTTCGGAAAAAGCGCAGGATTGGGTTGCGCAGTTCAGACACCATTTAAATGGCTCAGCTCAAGCTGAATGTTTCAGGCTTAGAAACACTTCTGTGGGTCGTTATCGCACCTTGCGGATGCGCCGCTTCGGGAGCATGCGCAAATCTGGGGACATCCCGACACTGATCATCCCGCCTTTGGCCGTTCATGATGCGGCCTTCACGGATCTCTTCTCCGGTAATTCGCTGATCGAGACGTTGCTGCAATCGGGCCACGAAGCGATTCATCTGGCTGATTGGCGCAAGCTCACGCCCGACAGCGCCGAGCAATCGATTGATGCTTGCATCTCTGATCTCGTCATTGCTGTCGATGATCTGGGTGGGCGCGTCAATCTGGTCGGCCTGTGTTTGGGCGGCCTTTTCGCACTGCTGCTGGCAGCACGCTTCCCCGGCAAAGTTGAAAAACTTGTCCTGGCCGGAACGCCCGTTGATATGGAAGCGCAATTATCCTTGCTGACCTATCACACTGGAAAACTGCAAAGTCTGCCGCACGATCTGGCGCCAGCAGAAGATTGGCTCGCGCCATTGGCGATCAGCAAGACAAGTGAGCTTTCTGGCTTGGACGCGATGCAGCGCGACCCCGGCTCATTCTCGCGCCATGATCTGGATGCGCTCGCCGCATTTGGTGCTTGGGCCCAGCGCAAGGGCGATCTGTCTGCGCCCTATCTGCGCGATCTGCTCATGCGCATCATCAAGGGTAATGAAATTGCCAAGGGCGAACTCAAAGTTCTGGGACGACGCATTAATTTGAAAGAGATGCGCGCGCCGCTCTATGTGCTGGCGGGAACGCGTGACGAAATTGCGCCGCGTCGCCAGGCTTTGCGCGTGCTGGATCTTGTGGGAACGGCCAAGGCCCGCAAGCGGGCTGTCACAGTCGAAGCAGGACATTTGGCTTTGTTCGTGGGCCGCCAAACCTTGTCACGCGAGTGGCGCATGATTGCAGGCTGGCTGCAATCACAAACGCCACGCACGCGAAAAGCGGCTTAAGCCATAGACGGAAGCGCTTCGAGCAAATGACCGAAGCCCGAGCGCTTTTCATTCACATGCAGACGCTTCTGGAATTCCCAGACGCGCGCAGGCACGGGATGAACAACCGGCACGCCGAGATCACGCTCCAGCATGTCGACAATATGCAACGTGCGCCAGCCGGAGCCCAGCATATAAATCGCATCCGCGCCCTTATGCTTGAGGAAGCTTTTTTTGATATGACTATAGACCTGCTCACCTGACAGCTCTTGCACTTTGTTGAAAGGCACCTCAACGCCTTCCATGCAGCGCACATCAAAGCCTGCATCTTTGAAATAGGCCCCGAACGTATCGTTGATTTCGCCCTGGAAATAAGAGGCGCCAATGATGCTTTTGGCACCCAGCGCGCGCAAAGCAGCAATATGGTTTTGGCCCGCTGTAAAGATCGGCGTCTTATATTTGGCTTCCCATTCGCCTACGAGACGCGTTTCCGCTTCGCGGCCCATCACCATAAAAGGCGGCGCGCCATTGGGGTGGATGGCATCGCAATTCTGCTCGGCGCAAAGCGCGATCTGCTGTTCATAGGCGCCCATCACCGTTTTGAATTCTTCGCGCGTACCGCGCGTGATGTTGATGAACAGCGGAATCACGCCAATGCCTTCGGGCAAAAGCCGGATGAATTCTTCTGTCGCGCCGGGGCGCAAAGTTGGATGAATAATGCCGGCAATGCCGCGCCAAGCCGAAAAGGCCATAAGTCTCCTCCCAATGTTGCCGCGCGTTATTCGCGCTTGCGCGACATTCTGACTTAAGGGAGGCCGCTTTGGAAGCCCTGAGCGTGACGGGGCTCGCAGATATGTTCGCGCAGGCCATTGCCGTGCTCATCTACTTCGCGCAGAACCACCGGATAGCCCCAAAGATCGGCAAGAAGACCCAAAACCTCGCTGGCCTCCCGCGAGGCCAAAAGACGCCCTTCGCGCACGGCATGCTGCAGAATCAAATGGCGGTCGCCTTCGAGATCAACCGCAATGACCTCGATCTGCGGGTCGACATAAGACAGGTCATATTCACGCGTCAGAGCGCGCCTAATCCGGCGATAGCCCCGCTCATCATGGATGGATTCAACGCGCAAATGCGCATCTGAGGGATCATCGATGAGATGAAACATGCGCCAATCGCGGATGACGCGCGGTGACAAAAATTGCGAGATGAAACTCTCATCTCGATAATGAGCCCAAATATCCTTCAACGCCTCCATCGGATCAAGACAGCCTGCCAATTGCGGAAACCAATCGCGATCTTCCTGTGTGGGCGCAATGCAAATGCGCTCCAAATCCTGCATCATGGCAAAGCCCAATGCATAGGGATTGATCGATGAATAGCGGCGATCATCAAAGGCGGGCTGGAAGGTCACATTGGTGTGGGACGTGAGAAATTCCAAAAATGCTCCATCACCAATATCGCCTGAGCGGTGCAATTCGCTCATGATCTTGTAATGAACAAAGGTGGCAGTGCCCTCATTCATGACTTTTGTCTGCCGCTGCGGATAGAAATATTGCGCCAGCAAGCGCACAATGCGCAGCAATTCCCGCTGCCAAGGGGCGAGCCGTGGGGCGGTTTTTTCTAAAAAATAAAGCAGGTTTTCCTGCGGCAACTCGAGCATTTGCGCCAGCCGTTCCTGCGCGCTGGATTGCGGGGCACGTGGATTACCGCCCGGCAAAGTCTGCCAAAGCTCATTATACATTAACTCATCATGCGCACGCCGCTCTTGAGCGCGCGTCTGCTCTTGCTTGAAATCAATGCGGCGGCGGCGCGGCGAGCGGTGCACACCATGGCTCATCAAAGCATGGGCAGCATCCAGAAGGCGCTCCACTTCGCGCTCACCATAAGTCTCTTCGCATTGAGTGATATAGCTGCGGGCAAATTGCAGATAATCGAGAATACCGGCGGCATCCGTACCGTCCCGAAACAGGCGGTTGTTTTTGAAGAAATGATTATGGCCAAAAGCGGCATGGGCAATGACCAAAGTCTGCATCAGCGCAGAATTGCCCTCCATAATATAGGAAATGCACGGGCTTGAATTGATCACCAATTCATAAGCAAGATCACTATGGCCCTTGCGATACTGCCCCTCATGCTGAACAAAATGTTTCCCGAAAGACCAATGCCCATAATAAATCGGCATGCCAGAGGCCGCATAAGCATCCAGCATTTGCTCAGCGGTGATCACTTCGATCTGGTTAGGATAGACGTCGAGTTTTAAGTCACGCAGGGCAATGTCTTCAACGCGCTCATAAATGCGCTGGATCGTCTCAAAGCTCCAGTCTGCCCCTTCAAAAAGACGCGCGCTCATGACTACTCCACATTTAGCCCATCACGGCGCCGAAAGAGATCGCGAAAAACGGGATAGATTTCTTGCCGCATGGTCACGCGGCGCATGCTCGGAGCCGGGTCGAGATTTTGATACGTCTTCCATAGGCTCGACAAAGGCATGTCGCTGTGGGGCTCATCTACTTCGAGATAAGCGACATATTGCGAAATAGGCATCAAACCATCGCGCATGAGTTTCATGGCACGTTCATGATCGCCCGTCTCATTGTCGCCATCCGAGGCTTGCGCGATGTAAATATTCCATTCTGAGACCGGATAGCGCTCTCCAATGATGCGCAGAGCCTCCTCCAGCGCAGAGGAAACGCGCGTGCCCCCCGTCTCTCGACTTTGGAAAAAATTGTCCTCATCGACCTCTTTGGCATGGTCGGTATGGCGGATGAAAACAACCTCAACCTGTTTGTAGCGCTTTTGCAAAAAGACATAGAGCAGCATGAAAAACCGCTTCGCCATATCTTTCATATGCTCTGTCATAGAGCCCGACACATCCATGATGCAAAACATGACAGCCTGCGCGATTGGGCGCGGGGTGGGCTCATAGCGCCTATAACGAATATCAATCGGATCAATATAGGGAATGGCGCGCGTGCGTGCGGAATGTGTGGCAATCAACCCGCGTAGCAGTCGAATATCTTTATACTTGCCCTCACGCTCAGCTTCGGCAAGCGCTTCGATGAGGCGCTCTAGGTCATCTGGCCGTGGACGATGCAGGGCCATGCGCCTTGAGAGCGCATTGCGCATGGTGCGCGAAATGGCGAGATTGGCGGGCGAGCCCGTCTTTTGAAAACCTGCACGCCGCAAGCCGACCGCTTCTGTCTGCGATAGTTTTCGTCGCTCCAGATCAGGCAGTTCGAGATCTTCCAAAAAAAGAGTCAAAAATTCTTCGGCTGAAAGTGCGACGCGGAATTCATCTTCGCCGCCGCCCTTATAAGACCCCTTGCCCGCGCCACGCCCCCGACCACCCCCCATAGGCGGGCGCGCCAGGCGGTCACCCTCCAGAAATTCCTGATTGCCCGGCAAGACGCGTGAATGTGTTCCATCTTGCCCGACATGAAAGCTCGGCTCGCCAATGCCATGGGCTGGTATGATGACAACACCGCCCTCATTCACGTCGCGAATAGGCCTCTCCACTGAGACATTGCGCACAGCCTCACGCAAAACATGTCCGGCGCGGCGCAAGAAGCGCTGCCGGTTCGGCAGACTTTTGCCGGACGGATTTAAGCGGCGGTCAATAACATACATTCTCACACCGCTCCGATCATGCGGATTGCTTGGCGCGCATGTACCATTCAACCAAGCGGCGGACTTGCCGCTCGGTATAGCCGCGCGCTGCCATGCGGATGACAAAGTCTGAATGCTTCTTTTCCGTCTCGCCGTCTTTCTTTGAGCCAAAGGAAATGACGGGCAGCAAATCTTCCACCTGGCTGAACATGCGCCGCTCAATCACTTCGCGGATTTTCTCATAGCTCGTCCAAGACGGATTTTTGCCGCCATTGGCTGCGCGCGACCGCAGCGCGAATTTCACCACTTCATTGCGGAAGTCTTTGGGATTGGCGATGCCTGCTGGCTTTTCAATCTTGGTCAGCTCTTGATTGAGCAATTCACGATCCAGCAATTGCCCCGTATCGGGATCTTTAAAGTCGAGATCCTCGATCCAGGCATCAGCATAATCGACGTAGCGATCGAAGAGATTCTGGCCGTAATCATGATAGCTTTCGAGATAGGCTTTTTGAATTTCATGCCCGATAAATTCAGCGTAGCGCGGCGCGAGCTCGGCTTTGATGAATTCGAGATAGCGCTTTTCAATATCGGGCGGCAGCTGATCTCGCCGGATCGCTTGCTCCAAAACAAACATGAGATGAACGGGATCAGCGCCAATCTCAACTGAGTCATGGTTGAAGGCTGCGGCCAGAACTTTAAAAGCAAAGCGCGTGGAGGCGCCATCCATACCCTCGTCGGGACCAGCTGCATCCTTATATTCCTGCAAGGAGCGTGCCCGCGGATCCGTCTCGCGAATGCTTTCGCCATCATAGACGCGCAGCTTTGAGAATGCAGAGGAGTTCTCATGGGTGCGCAGCCGCGTCAAAACCGAAAAGCGCGCCAGCATTTCAAGCGTGGCGGGCGCACAGGGCGCATTGGCCAATTCTGAGCCACGGATCAGCTTTTCATAAATGCGCTGCTCTTCCGTTACGCGCAGGCAATATGGCACTTTGATCAGATAGATGCGATCAAGAAAGGCCTCATTGTTCTTATTCGCGCGGAAACTCTGCCATTCGCTTTCATTGGAATGCGCAAGAATAATGCCCGCAAACGGAATGGCGCCAATATTTTCAGTACCGATATAATTACCCTCCTGCGTCGCAGTCAGCAGGGGATGCAGCATTTTAATCGGCGCTTTGAACATTTCGACAAATTCGAGAATGCCCTGATTGGCGCGATTCAGGCCGCCGGAATAAGAATAAGCGTCAGGATCATTTTGCGCGAGCATTTCAAGCTTGCGAATATCCACTTTACCAACAAGCGAGGAAATATCCTGATTGTTTTCATCTCCCGGCTCAGTCTTTGCCACGGCAATCTGGCGAAGCCGCGAAGGCAAGAGCTTGACCACCTTAAATTTGGTGATATCGCCACCAAATTCGTCAAGCCGCTTCAAACACCACGGCGACATAAGCCCGCTTAAGCGGCGGCGTGGAATTTTGAAACGCTCTTCAAGTTCAGCGCCCATTGTCTCGAGATCAAAAAGCCCGAGCGGCGATTCAAAAACGGGGCTGATCTCATCACCCGCTTTCAAAACATAAATAGGCTTAGCCTCCATGAGGGCTTTGAGCCGCTCCGCCAAAGATGATTTGCCGCCACCCACAGGCCCCAGCAAATAGAGAATTTGCTTGCGCTCCTCGAGCCCCTGCGCTGCATGGCGGAAGAATGCGACGATGCGCTCAACCGTATCTTCCATGCCGTAAAATTCGGCAAAAGCGGGATAGGTACGGATGGTGCGATTGGAAAAGATACGGCCCAGCCGCGCATCCTTAGATGTGTCGATGAGATTTGGCTCGCCAATCGCAGCCAAAAGACGCTCAGGCGCGCTCGCATAGGCAATTGGATCGGTACGGCACAGATCAAGATAATCTGACACGGACATTTCTGCCTCGCGCCGGTTCTGGAACGTTTCGGAGTAACGGGTCAGAAGATCCTGCGCAAAAGTCATTTCCCATCCTCATTGAGCGGGGCGCGCGCTGACCAAAATCCAAAGCAAGAACGGCCCCGCTTGGTAAACGCGGCACTTACGCCGAGGTTTCCGTTCAACCATGCCGCGGTGGTGCGCCACGCAATTATCAATTCATAAAGGGCGCGATGGTGGCGCCTTCAGTGGCGCGACAAATTTAATCAGGGCGGCGCAGACCAAAAAAAAGCCCGCCCCCAAATTGGGAGCGGGCACAAGTCAGGGAGGGAACGCCCAAGAAGAGCGTTGCCCCATCCAAGCGAGCTTCCAACAAAGCCTGAATGGGGCGCGAACCCACCAGCAAAAGCCGCGCCATAGGCGCGAAAGGTGGGGCCTCAGGGGCGGGCGCCTGCAAATGGGGCAGTCGGGGCTAAGCCTTTGGGCAGGCCCGTGCTGAGCTGCCGCATGGCCGGGCAGCCAAGATTGCGTGATCTGAGGTCGCAGGGGGCTTTTTGACCTCGCCCGGAACACCCATTATTGGTTCTGCGCCCGGGGCAGCAGCCTGCCCTGTGCGGCGTTTCTCGACATTTTCGGTGATCCCATGCCTGCATATCGTTCCCGCACCACGACCCACGGCCGCAATATGGCAGGCGCGCGCGGCCTTTGGCGCGCCACGGGCATGAAGGATGAGGATTTCGGCAAGCCGATCATCGCTATTGCCAATAGCTTTACCCAATTCGTGCCGGGCCATGTTCATCTGAAAGATATGGGCCAGCTCGTTGCGCGCGAAGTCGAAAAGGCCGGCGGCGTTGCCAAGGAATTCAACACGATTGCGGTTGATGACGGCATCGCCATGGGCCATGACGGCATGCTCTATTCGCTGCCCTCGCGTGAAGTCATCGCGGACGCAGTCGAATATATGTGCAACGCGCATTGCGCCGATGCCATCGTCTGCATTTCCAATTGCGACAAGATCACGCCCGGCATGCTCATGGCTGCCATGCGCCTCAACATTCCGGTCGTCTTCGTCTCCGGTGGCCCGATGGAGGCTGGCAAATATATTCACGATGGCAAGTCGCATAAGGTCGATCTGATCGACGCTATGGTGGCAGCTGCCGACGACAAATATTCCGACGAAGAAGTCAATGTGATCGAGCGCTCGGCTTGCCCGACCTGCGGCTCCTGCTCGGGCATGTTCACCGCCAATTCGATGAATTGCTTGACCGAAGCTTTGGGCCTGTCGCTGCCAGGCAATGGCACGACACTCGCGACCCACGCAGATCGCAAGCGCCTATTCGTGGAAGCAGGCCATCTGATCGTTGACCTGGCGCGCCGCTATTACGAGCAGAATGATGAAAGCGTGCTGCCGCGCAATGTCGCTAATTTCAAAGCTTTTGAAAATGCGATGACGCTGGACATTTCCATGGGTGGCTCGACCAATACGGTCTTGCACATTCTTGCTGCCGCCTATGAAGGCGACATCAACTTCACCATGGAAGATATTGATCGCCTGTCGCGCCGCGTGCCTGTGCTTTGCAAAGTCGCGCCTGCGATTGCCGATGTGCATATTGAAGATGTGCATCGTGCCGGTGGCATCATGTCCATTCTCGGCCAGCTTGATCGTGCCGGGCTGCTTCACACAGACACACCGACCGTGCATGCGCCAACCATGGGCGATGCTTTGGATCGCTGGGATATTTCGCGCACCAAGGAGGAAACTGTGCGCGAATTCTTCCGCGCGGCTCCCGGTGGCGTGCCGACGCAAACCGCCTTCTCGCAATCACGCCGCTGGGATGATCTCGATGAAGATCGCCAAAAGGGCGTCATCCGCGATGCGGACCATGCTTTCTTGAAAGATGGTGGCTTGGCGGTTCTCACCGGCAATATTGCGCTCGATGGCTGCATTGTGAAAACAGCCGGCGTGGACGAGAGCATTCATGTCTTCTCAGGCCCTGCTCGCGTCTTTGAAAGCCAAGACGATACGGTCGATGCCATTCTGCGTGGCAAGATCAAGGCGGGCGATGTTGTAGTCATCCGCTATGAAGGCCCGCGTGGCGGCCCCGGCATGCAGGAAATGCTTTATCCGACGAGCTATCTGAAATCGAAAGGTCTCGGCAAAGCTTGCGCGCTGATCACGGATGGTCGCTTCTCGGGCGGCACATCGGGTCTGTCGATTGGCCATTGCTCGCCGGAAGCTGCAGAAGGTGGCGCGATTGGTCTCGTCGAAGAAGGCGATCTGATCGAGATCAATATCCCCAAGCGCATTCTGCGCGTGGCCATCAGCGATGAAGAACTCGCCAAGCGCCGTGCGGCGATGGAGGCTAAAGGCAAGGATGCGTGGAAGCCGGCCAAGCCGCGTCAGCGCAAAGTCACCACCGCCTTGCGCGCTTATGCCATGCTGGCAACAAGTGCTGCCAAAGGCGCGGTTCGCCAAATCCCCGGCGACTAAGACAAGCAAGGCGGCGTGAAAACGCCGCCTTTTTTGTGACCCAGAGAAAATAAGAAAAAGGCTCACCCCGTGAAAATTGTCGTCCCCGCCCTGATCAAGCGCAATATGGCGCTGTTTGCTTTGTCGCAAAGTTTTACGGGCGCAGGCATGCAATTCATCTACGGGCTCGGGCCTTTGATGATTGTGGGCATTAGCGGATCGAATGATCTGGCGGGCCTCTCCGTCGCGCTGATCGGCCTGTCGCGTTTTCTCGTCTCTTATCCGATTGGCAAGATCACCGATTCCTATGGACGCAAGCCCGGCATTTTGTTGGGGCTCGCGCTTGCCATGGTCGGCACATTCATCATCGCTGCCGGACAGGATTTCGCTAATCTTGCGGGCGTCATTGTCGGCATTCTGATTTTCGGCATGGGCATGAATGCCGCACAGCAGATGCGCGTTGGTGCGACAGATATGTTCCCTTCCGTGCTGCGCGGACAAGCCCTCGGCTATATTGCGCTGGGCACATTTGCCGGACTCATTCTCTCGCCTGCTGTTGTCAATCTCGGTGAGCGCATGGCTGCAACGGGTGTCGGACAAGCGCTCGCTCTGCCTTGGCTTATGCTGCCGGTGCTCATCGTGATTGGCGCAGGCCTTGTTTATTTCGTGCGGCCTGATCCGAAAGAGATCGGACAAAATCTTGCCGCCTATTATCCGGGCTATGTGGAACCCCAGCACGCCGTGAGCAAAGGCGAAAAATTTTCTGGCGGCTCCTTGATGAAATATGCGCCGACACGCTTGGCCATTGCCGCCAATGCGGCCGCGCAAGGCAATATGTCGATTGTCATGGTGCTCACCTCGCTTGTGTTGCAGCATCACGGCCATTCGCTCACCGCCATTGCTTGGGCGCATTTGTTTCATTCCGCTGGCATGTTTGCTTTTTCGATTCCGATCGGAAAATTGTCGGACCGTATTGGTCGCTCGAAAATCATGTATCCCGGACTTGTGCTGACCATTGCGGGCGCAGCTCTTGTTGGCCTCACGACAGGTTATGTCCCAATCACTTTCGGTACATTTCTGGTTGGTATCGGCTGGGCCATGACCAATGTCGCCTCAACTGCGCTGCTCGCTGATGAAGTCGAAACCTCAATGCGCGGACGCGCCATTGGCACGAATGATTCCTGGGCCGGTGGCACGAGCCTTGTTCTATCGCTCATCACAGGCCCGCTGATTTCGGCGCTTGGCCTGCCAGCGTCTGGCGTCTTTGCCGCACTGGTCGCCGCTGTGCCGCTCATGATGTGGGGGCTTGAGGGCGCCAAGGCGCGCAAGAGTTCGGCGACGTGACCGAACGATCAACCCTGCCTCTCTCGCATACGCTTTTGGCCGTGGCCGTCATGGCCGTGTGGGGCAGCAATTTTGTGGTGATGAAAGAAGGGCTCGCGCATCTGCCGCCGCTCTTCTTTGCCGCGCTGCGATTCACCTTGGTGATCTTTCCTGTCGTCTTCTTTCTGCCGCGCCCCAATGTGCCTTGGCGCAATCTGGCAGCTTACGGACTCTTCATTGGTCTGGGACAATTCGGCCTAATTTTTACGGCGCTTAACGGACATATTTCGCCCGCCCTCGCTTCGCTTGTGGCCCAGACGCAAGTTTTCTTCACCATTGTCTTGGCGCTGATGCTGGATGGTGAGCGCGTCAAACCCTTGCAATGGGGCGCCTTGCTTCTCGCGGCCTCCGGGCTGGCCGTCATCGCGCTGCATACGGATGCGCAAACCAGTATGATGGGCCTGTCGCTGGTGCTCGGAGCCGCCTTTTGCTGGTCGCTAGGCAATGTGGCGAGCCGCAAGGCGGGGCGCATTAACATGCTGGCCTATGTCGCCTGGTCGAGTTTCTTTGCCGCGCCCTCACTCTTTGCACTGTCGTGGCTGGTGGAAGGCCCGCAGGCCATGATGCAAGGCCTGCAAGAGGCAACGCTTGGCACATGGGGCGCCGTCATTTGGCAGGCGGTGGGTAATTCGCTGTTCGGCTATGTAGCATGGGGCTGGCTTCTGGCGCGCCATCCGGCCGCCCTTGTGACGCCCATGGCGTTGCTTGTCCCCATTTTCGGCTTCGCTGCTTCTTCTTTCTGGCTTGGCGAAAGCCTCCCCATGTGGAAGCTTGCCGCCGCAGGATTGGTCATGGCAGGACTATCCCTCAATTTGCTGGCCCCGCGCTTCCAGCGCGTGCCTGAGGAGAATTAAGCTTATGTCAGAGGTTTTGGGTCGGTTGGAGACGCTGGAGACAACGGTCGCCCATCAAGCGCAGGCGATTGAAGATCTCAACCGCATCATCACCGATCAATGGACCATGATCGACCGCTTGAAGCGCGCCTATGAGCAATTGAGCGACCGCGTGCAGGAAGCTGAAACCAGCGCGCGCCAAGCCGGACCGGCGGAACCACCGCCGCCCCATTATTGAAAGCCTGCCCGATGGAGCCCCAACTGCGACCCGATCCGCGTGGCGTTGTGCTGTTGGATGCGCATGACAAGCCCATCGGCACTTTGGGCAAACATGCCGCGCATATGCGCGGGCTTTATCACGCCGCTATTTCCATCATTCTGGTGGATCGCGCAGGGCGCCAATTGCTGCAGCAACGCGCCTTCACTAAATATCATTGCGGTGGCCTGTGGACCAATGCCTGCTGCTCGCACCAAATGTGGGGAGAGAGTTCTGCTGCTGCTGCAAAGCGCCGCCTGTTTCAAGAATTACGCGTCAAGACAGAGCTGAAGCCGCTGGCGCGCGTACGCTATCGCTCACGTGTGGGCCATCTCACCGAGCATGAATGTGTCGATGTTTTTGTCGGCCTTGTCGAAGATATGCCGCGCGTGAACCCGCAGGAAGCCGAGCGCGTGGCTTGGCTCTCACCGGGCGATCCGAAGGCCTTTGATCCGCTGACACCATGGTCTGCGCTTTATCTCGAACTCTTCGGTTTTGAAGGCCCACGCGCCCGCGCGCTTGGTCTGGATGATGGCACGATACAGGATTGCGGGCCAACCTTCCGGCTCTGATAGCCTCGCTCAAGCTCGCATGGCTTGACCTTCTCACACTGAGAAGGTGTATCCATGGACACAAGACTTCCAAAAGGGCGGCCCCATGAGCGACCATCAGCATTCACCGACTGGCTCCTGCTGCGCGGACCATACCGCCACCGCCCCCCTGCCCGCTGAATCGCGCGATCCTGTCTGCGGCATGATGGCCAAGACCGATGGCTCAAAGCCCACAAGCCGCGTGGAAGATCGCGATTTCTTTTTCTGCGGCAATGGCTGCAAAACCAAGTTTGATGCCGACACATCTTTCTATCTGACGCGCACGGCAAAAGATCTTGTCTGCGGCATGGATGTAAACATCGCCAATGCCAAATATACGCTGCGCCATAACAAGAAGAGCTATTATTTCTGCTCCGCAGGTTGCGAAACCAAATTCGAGAAAGAACCGGAACGCTACACGGGCGAAACGCCCGCAGCACCCACTGCCCCTGTACCCGAAGGCACGATCTATACTTGCCCGATGGATCCGGAAATTCGCCAGATTGGCCCCGGCACTTGCCCGATTTGCGGCATGGCGCTGGAGCCCGATATGCCGAGCGCCGATACAGGCCCCAATCCGGAATATATCGATTTTCTGCGCCGCCTCATTCTGGCAGGCCCGCTTGTGCTGCCCGTTGTCATTCTAGAAATGGGCGGACATGTCGGCGCCTTCGACTGGATGCCGCCTTTCATTTCAGGCCTTATTCAATTGGCTTTCTCGCTACCCATCATCTTATGGGCGGGACGACCTTTCTTCGAGCGTGGTTGGCTGTCGCTGAAAACGCGCAACCTCAATATGTTTACGCTCATTGCA
Source organism: Beijerinckiaceae bacterium (assembly GCA_947453155.1). Taxonomy (GTDB): domain Bacteria; phylum Pseudomonadota; class Alphaproteobacteria; order Rhizobiales; family Beijerinckiaceae; genus Terripilifer. The sequence continues at coordinate 21,792 of CANGFE010000019.1, forward strand.
ATGGGCACAGGCGTGGCTTTTGCCTACAGTCTTGTCGCGCTTTTTGCGCCCGGCCTGTTTCCGCATGCATTCCATCATCATGATGGCTCTGTGCCGATCTATTTTGAAGCGGCCTCTGTCATCATCGTTCTGGTTCTTGTCGGACAAGTGCTAGAACTGCGCGCCCGCGAGCAAACAGGCAGCGCCATTCGCGCGCTGCTCAATCTCGCGCCCATGACAGCACGTCGCATGAAAGACGATGGCTCTGACGAAGAGATTGCACTTGATCTAGCAAGCGTCGGCGACCGCTTGCGTGTGCGCCCCGGTGATAAAGTGCCGCTCGATGGCGTAGTGATCGAGGGCCGCAGCGCGGTGGATGAATCTTTCGTCACAGGCGAAAGCATGCCTGTCACCAAAGATGTTGGCGCCAAAGTCATTGGCGGGACGATCAACGGCACGGGCGCTTTCATCATGCGTGCGGAAAAAATTGGCCGCGACACAATGCTCTCGCAAATCGTGCAAATGGTCGCCAATGCGCAGCGCTCACGGGCACCAATCCAGCGGCTTGCAGATCAGGTGGCGGGCTGGTTCGTGCCGCTTGTTCTCTCCGTCGCTGTGCTGGCCTTTGTTGCATGGTCGCTCTTCGGGCCAGAACCACGCATGACCTTTGGTCTTGTGGCCGCCGTCTCTGTCCTGATCATCGCCTGTCCCTGCGCCCTAGGTCTTGCCACGCCCATGTCCATTATGGTCGGCGTGGGACGCGGCGCTCAGGCTGGCGTTTTGATCCGCAATGCCGAAGCGCTGGAGCGCATGGAAAAGATCGATACGCTCGTCATCGACAAGACAGGCACGTTGACCGAAGGCAAACCACGCGTCACCGCGATCGTCACAGCAGACGGCATCGACAGCAACGACGTGCTGCGCCTTGCCGCCAGCCTCGAAGCCCCAAGCGAACATCCTTTAGCGGCAGCCATTGTACAGGCGGCGCGCGAAAAAGGGCTCTCCCTCAGCAATGTTGAGCAATTCAATCAACCGGTGGGGCAAGGCGCTGTCGGCTTTGTCGACGGCCGCAAACTCGCCATTGGGCACGCGGCTTTCCTCGCTTCGCAAGGCATTGCAACAGCGGCGCTTGCAGCGAAAGCCGATGATCTGCGCCGCTCGGGGACAACAGCCGTCTTTCTTGCCATCGATGGCAAGCTGGCAGGCGTGCTTGCCATTGCCGATCCGGTGAAAGCAACCACGCCTGCCGCTTTGCAAGCCCTCAAACGGGACGGATTGCGCATTGTGATGTTGACGGGCGACAATCGCACCACAGCGCAAGCTGTTGCGCAGCAACTCGGCATCACAGACGTCGAAGCCGAGGTTCTGCCCGATCAAAAACGCGCCGTGATTGAAAAACTGCGCGCGCAAGGACGCATTGTCGCGATGGCGGGCGATGGCGTGAATGATGCGCCAGCACTCGCTGCTGCTGATGTGGGGATTGCCATGGGCACGGGCACAGATGTGGCGATTGAAAGCGCGGGCATCACTTTGCTGAAGGGCGACATCCAAGGCATTGTGCGCGCGCGGCATCTCTCACGCCATGTCATGGGCAATATCCGTCAAAATCTTTTCCTGGCCTTTATCTATAATTCGCTGGGCGTGCCGATTGCGGCTGGTATTCTTTATCCGTTCTTCGGCATTCTGCTCTCGCCTGTCATGGCTGCTGCCGCAATGGCGCTGTCCTCTGTTAGCGTGATCAGCAATGCTCTGCGTCTGCGCTTTTCATCGATCGACTGAAGGGAGAAAACCATGCGTCTTCTGCTTGTAGCTGCCACCACTCTCGCACTGGCCTTGCCAGCCTTGGCGCAACAGCATCACTCAGGCCACGCGCAACATGGTGCGGCCGCTATGCCTACTTCAGCATCATCAAAAGCTTTTCAAGATGCCAATGACAAGATGCACCGCGACATGAATATCCCCATGACGGGCAATGCTGATGTTGATTTCGTCCAAGGCATGATCCCGCATCATCAGGGCGCCGTGGATATGGCCAAGATCGTCTTGCAATATGGCGCCGACCCTGAGATCAAGAAAATGGCGCAAGAGATCATTGCCGCTCAGGAAAAAGAAATCGCCATGTTCCGCGCATGGCTGGCCAAAAGGCAGAAATGAAACTCGACCCCTTTTATCTGATCGTCGACAGCACGCATTGGCTCGAGCGGCTTCTGCCGCACGGCCTGCGCCTTGTGCAATTGCGCATCAAGAACAAGCCGGAAGAGTTTGTGCGCGCCGAAATCAAGCACGCGCGAGCGTTGTGTGAAGCGGCAGGCGCGACTTTGGTCATCAATGATTATTGGCGCCTCGCTCTGGAAGAAGACTGCAACTTCATCCATCTGGGTCAGGAAGATCTAGCCGAGGCTGATATCCTTGCCATTCGCCACGCCAAATGCCGGCTGGGCATCAGCACGCATGACCCGAATGAGCTGGCGACTGCTCTTTCTCTCAAGCCCGATTATGTGGCGCTTGGCCCGGTCTATCCGACCACGCTGAAACAATTGGATTGGGCGCCACAAGGTGTTGCGCGTGTGAGTGAGTGGAAAGCTTTGGTGGGCGACGTGCCGCTGGTGGCCATTGGCGGCCTCACCGTCGAGCGTGCGCGTGCTGTTCTCGATGCTGGTGCCGATAGCGCGGCTGTCTCGACCGATGTTCTCGGGCACACCGACCCGGAAGCACGCACACGCGAATGGGTGGCGCTCAGCCGCGCGCGGGTTTGACGCGGTCACTCCGGCAGCGGTCCGAGCAATATTTCACCTCGTCCCACACCTTTTCCCATTTCTTGCGCCAAGTGAAAGGCCGCCCGCAGACCAAACAGTCCTTTTGCGGCAGATCGCCCTTTTTCTGCATCTTCGCCAAAACAGCTTCTCCTGAACCGCAGCGAGGCGGTTTGCGTATCTATCACATGATTTACGCATTCCCCTTTGCTTCTGGATTGGCCCGATGACCACGCTTCGTCTCATTCTCGGCGACCAATTGACGCGCGAAATCTCGAGCCTTGATGGGCTAGACGCCAAACGCGACATCATCCTCATGGCCGAGGTGATGGAAGAGACGACTTACGTCCCCCATCACAAGCAGAAGATTGCTCTCATCCTCTCCGCTATGCGCCATTTCGCCCAATCCCTGAGCGAAGAGGGCGTGAGGGTCGATTATGTAAAGCTTGATGACGGCGGCAATTCCGGTTCCTTTACCGGCGAGATCGCGCGCGCCATTGAAAAACACAAGATCACGCAGATCATCGTCACCGAACCTGGTGAATGGCGCGTGCTGGAGATGATGCGCGATTGGTCGACGTGTTTTGGCCTGCCAGTCGAGGTTCGCGATGACGATCGTTTCTTTTGCACGCGCGGCCGTTTTGCACGCTGGGCTGAGGGGCGCAAGTCATTCCGGATGGAATTTTTCTATCGCGAAATGCGCCGCGAAAGCGGGCTTCTCATGGATGGAGATGAGCCTGCCGGAGGCCAGTGGAATTTTGACCACGACAATCGCAAGAGCTTGCCCACTAGCGTAAAGGCACCAAAACGCCGCCGTTTTACGCATGACGCGATCACGCAAGAAGTTGTTGCACTCGTCAACGCGCGCTTTGAGAATCATATCGGTACGCTTGAGAACTTTGGCTGGGCCGTCACGCGTGAAGATGCTCTGTCAGCCCTCAATCACTTCATCGCAGATTGCTTGCCCAATTTCGGTGACTTTCAAGATGCGATGAAACAGGGTGAGCCCTTTCTGTTTCACTCCATCATTTCGCCTTATCTCAATTGCGGCCTCCTGACCGCGCGAGAAGCCTGCACAGCAGCCGAACGCGCCTGGAAAAAAGGCAAAGCGCCGCTCAATGCGGTGGAGGGCTTTATCCGCCAGATTTTAGGCTGGCGCGAATATGTGCGCGGCATTTATTGGAACCAGATGCCGGGCTATGCGCAGAGCAATGCGCTGAACGCCACGCGCAAACTTCCAGACTTTTTCTGGACAGGCCAAACAGCGATGAATTGCATCGCGCAAGTGGTCGAAGAAACCAAAGCCAACGCCTATGCGCATCATATCCAGCGGCTCATGGTGACGGGCAATTTTTCTCTTCTGGCTGGCATAGCGCCCGCCGAGATCGAGGCTTGGTATCTGGCCGTCTATGCGGACGCTTATGATTGGGTTGAGCTACCCAATGTGCATGGCATGGTTTTGTTTGCTGACGGGGGGTTACTGGCTTCGAAACCCTATGCGGCTTCCGGTGCCTATATCGACCGCATGTCTGACTATTGCAAAAACTGCGCCTATGACGTGAAAGCGAAGACGGGCGCAAAATCATGCCCCTTTAATCGCCTCTATTGGCATTTCATGATCGAGAATGAAGCGCAGCTGTCCAAAAATCCGCGCATGGCTATGCCCTATCGAACGCTGAGCAAAATGTCTGTCGAACGCCGCGCCGAAATCACACAAGAAGGGCGCGCGTTTCTGGACCATATGGACGCAGAGCCAGCGGTACCCCAACAAAGAAAATTCAATCTCTAACCCTCATTTGAGCAAGACCAAAACGCACTGGATGTCACGGGCGAGGCTCGCAACCTCTGCTGTTACGATGGAATGGTGCGTCCCGTCCATTTCAAAACAAAAGACTTTTTTTGCCCATTTTTTCCAATATTGCGCATCCGTATCCATGAGACGGCCCTCGCGTGCGATAAAGCAGAACACCTGCGTTTGGATACGCCCGGGCTTATAACGCGCCAGCGTGCGCTGATAGAGCCAATGCGGCGAAGTCTCGTCTGCTCCTCCACTGCCACTCGCTGAAGCATGTAGCTTCCTGAGTAGTCGTTGCCAGGCATGATGAAGCAGGCTTCGGAATGTATCGTGCCCCCGCATACGATGCCAAAGCGCGCGCATACTTTCTTGCGAAATTACGCGCCCAATCCGGCCCGGCAGAAGTGACCCTAAAATTTGCGTCATTGCATGCAAAAAGCGAAAGGATGGCCGCGCATTCAGCGAAGGGGTTTCGACGAGCAAGAGACCTTTCACATGGTAGCGCGCTTTCTCCAATTGGCGCGTCAGCTCCCAAGCCACCAAACCGCCATTGCAATAGCCGCCCACGGTCAGGGGTCCTTGGGGATGGACTTTGCGAATCTCTGGCAAATAAGAGGCGACGATTTGCTCAATGGTGAGATCAGGGCGATGTAGGTCTTGATAAAAATGGAGCAAATAAACAGGCTGATCTGTCTCAGCCAGTTCGAAGAGACGAAGAGAAAATAGCCCACGCGTCGTGTAATCCCCATGGCAAAAGAAAACTGGCGTTCCCTTGCCTTGCCGCATGCAAGTGATCAATTCGCGCGTTCCATCTTGATCTGCGCAAATAGCATCTGTGAGCCGACGAATGGTCAAGCGTGCGGTCAATTGCGATTGCTTGAGAGGCTTATGCGCGAGCTTCTCAACAGCTGCCAACATATCAACCGCTAAAAGAGAATCGCCCCCAAGATCGAAAAAATCATCATCAATGCCAAGATCAGACCGGTTCAAAAATTGCTCCCACACAGCCGCGATTTGATGCTCCAACATGCGATCAGGCCGACGTTTGATGGCTTGCGGTTGCTCCAAATATTCGCGCGCCAAATCTGCCCTTAGAATTTTTCCTGTTGGGCCACGAGGAATGCGCTCCATCATTTGAATGTGACGCGGAATCTTAAAAGGCGCGAGAGACCCACACAGAAATTGCCGCAAATCATCTTCATCGACGGCGCACTCAGGCTTGAGCACCACAGAAGCCGCCACATTTTCGCCAAGGCGCAGATGGGGTATGGCAAAGACTGCTGCCTCGGCTACAGCTGGGTGCTGCAAGAGTGCTTTTTCGACTTCATAAGGCGAGACTTTCTCGCCACCACGATTGATCAGTTCTTTCTTGCGTCCGACAATCGTCAAATAGCCCTGCTCATCCAAGCAGCCAAGATCACCCGTTGGCAGCCAACCACTCTCCAAGCCGAAAGGCGTGCGCTGCGTTGCGCTGACATAGCCGGGCGTGAGGCTAGGCCCACGCAGCCAAATTTCCCCGACATCACCTTGATGAACCCGCGCGCCATCCTCATCGCGTAGCTCGACCTCTTCGGGAAGAAGAAGCCCCACAGTGCCGGGTTTACGCAAGTGCGGTGGCGCGGGATTTGCGGCCATCGCACCGGCCTCACTCAACCCGTAATATTCAAGAACCGGAACACCAAGACGCGCTTCAGCTGCACGGCGTAAAGCATCTGGCAAATAAGCGGCGCCCGAAATAGCAAAACGAAGCCCAGGAAAATGGTGTGGCTCTGCATCGGGAAGTCGATCAACCAAAGCGCGGATCGATGTTGGCGCAAGCGAGAGAATGGTGGGGCGAATGGCATCAAACCAGGCCTGCAGATGATAAGCCTCTTCCCCATCGGGCAGGCCCACATTGGCACCTATCAGCAAGGGCACAAAAAGAGAGGTTTTGAGACCCGCAGCATAATAAAGCGGGAGCAGACAGGGGATGCGATCATGTTCGGTTAAGTCAAACCAACGGGACACTTTCTCAGCCATGGCGCGCAAATTCTCATGCGTCACGGCAATCTGCTTTGGCTCTCCCGTGGTGCCTGATGAACGCAGCAAAAAGGCGATCTTGAAAGGCGTCACGTCATTGCCAAGACGAGGCAGTGATGTATCAGGCTCTAAAGTGAGCTTCAGCCTTTGATCTAGAACGGCGCAGTGACCCAGCGTCACCACGTCAGCCAGCGCGACCCTTGAGCCTTTAGCCAGCAGCAAATCACAGCCAATGCGCGTGACCTCACGCGCAAGCTCGGAATCCGTCAGAGATGGGTTGAGCGGGACCAATTGCGCGTGACAGGCAATGGCGAGAATAAGAAGTGCGCCTTCGAGGGCGGGCGGAACAAGAAGCGCCACGCGATGCTGCGGCGTGACCCCGCTCTTCGCGAAAGCCTCGCCAGCATCAACAAGAAACCGCACAAGATCGGCATAAGTCATCTCGCTCTGGCGCGAGATGAGCGCTGTTGCGAGAGGCCTCTGCGCAGCATGCCGAATCAGCGTCTGGAGCAGATCAGGACGAGGCTCGAACGGAACAGGCGACAGATGGTGTGAGGAAATTTCATGCGTGAAACAGATATGCTCCATCTCGCTGTCCATCTCATTCTGATGTGCAGCCCCCTTCACAATCTAAACATAAATATTTCTTTGCAGAGACAAATTTTTTTCGCGGAGTGAAGTAAATCAAAGAAAAAGCGTAAGCTGAACTTAAAAAACAAGAATGATTTTGCCTCCTGCGAAACTCCAAAACTCCCATAAACATTCATTATGGTTGTTATCTCCCGCGAGCGCTTTTTAGTGCAGCCTCTTTAGACAGCCGAACCAAAACCTAAAGTTTTATTTTTAAATAGTACCTTTAAAATCAAAAACATAATCTATTTTGGCTTCGTTCTGTCAAACACCTCTCAAATTGCATTGCGTGGCCAGCTTGTTTGGAGGATTGATAAGCGTCCCATTGGAGAATTGCAATTTGACGTTTCTGGATGGCCAGCTGTTCATAGCGATGGAGTTTTGGAATTTCTAATTCGGGGTGCCTAGAAGTTTTTGCAAACCTATAGAGTGCTTTTTGGATTCTAAAAAAATGCCTCCAATCTTTCTTACTTTTGGGCCCGAGCCAGAAATCTAACTCGTCGGTCAGCATATATTGATAAAATTCTTCGATATATGGGTCGGTCAACAAATCCGAAGCCGGCAAAGGGCTATTTTTCCCAGCGGCATGTAGACGGTGCAGAATCATTTTATATGCGCGGACCGCATTGAGCGCAAACTGCGCCTCAACAAGTTTATACGCAAGGCACAATGACGTCTCGGTTGTATCGGAACCGCATAATTGGCGCGCGAATTTCTCTACATCTGGATCACATTGCGGCACAGAAAAATTTTTTGCTGCCAAACCATGAATAATTGCATTCATTGCTGATTTATTTTTTCCAGACTGGGTCCGCGGTCCGGTACTTTTTCTCGAATTTGATCTATTAGCACGAAGACGTGGAGACATTCTGCGACGCCCCATTGCTCAGCCCTCCTTGGCAAGAGGCGTCGGACTAGAAATTGTCCTTGAGTTCTCATTTTCTTCGATCGCATTCACAACCTGTATTATTTTTTTAGCAAAAAACGATTTGCGGCGCTCGAGCTCGCGGAAAGTAAAATTTCTGCGAACTTCAAGACGAGTCATATTTTGATCGATCTGAAAGAGCATTTCACTCTCGTTCTTAAATGCGCGAGCGTTAATATCGGCGAGTGGTACGCCAAACTTTTGAAGACATTCCAAAGTGCTTTCTAAGTTTAATTTCATCTTGTTCCGAACAAGATCACGCTGCGACGAGTTAAGAGATATCGACTGATCAAAATCTAGATATTGTCTGACAGCCTGTATCTGTCCTTTGCGCATCGTACCAATACGGATCTGCCGTAGACGGTGTATCTCCCAGGTCTGATCTACCACATCGCGAATATAAATTTCATCGACGAGATCGTGGGGGCCAATTTGCTTGCGGAAGTTGTCATGGAATGACTTGTAGCCTTCCTCGTCCTCGCCATAGAGTAACGGGGTCGGGCCCAGAAAGCGTTCGAGAGTTTGGCTCTCTTCGGCTGAGGATTGCACCTTAGGGTTCTTTGTTGGGCGTCCACGCTTGCGGGCGGCTGATTGCATTGTCATCACCTTATACTCCTCCGGCATGAGGGCTGGGTGACCGTGCAAGGATTATCGTAAGCGGAAGGAAGCCAACGCCAGATAGACGCACAAAGAAAGCGTTAGTGATTTTTCTGGCTAAGTTTGCAGTTGCAGCTTTTCCCACCAACTAATCCTCGAACAGGTCAAGCCCAGCCGAAAAACGACTGGTTCATCAACGCTGCCCAATCTCCCCCGAGGGAGACGGCTAGCTGGAAAGAAGCTGCCAATTGAAGGCTGATCACACCGGGGATCGCCGCTCTCAATGAAGAATAAACAATGAACAGATCTTGAAAGTCAACGCCGAAATTATCCAGACAACAAGGTTATAGAGTCCTCACAGTGAATTTAGATCAACTCCTAGGAGGCGCCATGCAATCGAACGCCCTGGCCGTGACCTTCAGTAAATTCTAAGGCGAACGCCTAGTCCTCTTGACGTATTCAAAAACTCAATGCCCGCCGCAATCAGAGCTGCGATTATTTTTAAACCCGACAATGAGTTTTCTGGGACGGATCCGGAGACAGCCTCTAGACGCCTAAGAGTTGCCACCCCCACACCTGCGCGCTTAGCAAGCTCTGGCTGATCCCACTCTAGAAGCATGCGGGCGGCCTTAATCTGCTGGGTTGTGATATTTTTAATATCATTTTTTGTTGACAGACTCATTGTATTAATGATATTAAAAATATCATCCCTTAAATGGCAGGATACGATCCAATGACTGCTGTAATTGCGATAGAACGCACCCGCTTTGTAGAACTCCGCCGCCGGCTGCTTGAGCTGCATCCGGATTTGGATGACCAGACCCTAGCCGACACGTTGGAAGGCGCAAGTTCTTTCCAAGAGGCGTTGGCCGCTTTGATCCGTTCTGCACTGGAAGATGAATGTCTGGCCAAGGCGCTCAAAGAACGCCTCGATCAGATGAGGGGCAGATTGAACCGCTTGGAGGCCAGAGCTTCGAGTAAGCGCCAGGTCGCAGTCGAGAATATGGAGTTGGCGGATCTGAGAAAGCTCCAAGAACCCGACTTCACTGCCTCGGTCCGATTGGGACCACCATCGGTCAACATCGTGGCCGAGGACGAACTGCCCATCGACTATCTCCTGCCCCAGCCGCCAAAGCCCGATAAGCGCGCCATATTAGACGCGCTAACTGGCGGCACTTTTGTCCCGGGCGCCGTTCTCTCACAGCCAAAGATCTCCCTATCGGTCCGGAGCCAGTAAGATGAGCTTCACCGACAACCAATTGCGCTTGCTGCGCGCGCCAGTGCGTCCGCAATTCGTGAAAGAACGACAGATAGAGGACAAAGTCCTTCACTACCTCGAAGGCTGGCATGTCATCTCGGAAGCCAATCGTATCTTCGGCTTTGACGGATGGGATCGTGAAACCATCCAGAGCCAATGCGTTTGGCAAAAGCAGATCGATTACCGCTTTGGAGCTGCATATCTCACCCGCGTCAGAATTACCGTCCGGGCCGGAGAGCGGATCATTCAACGAGAGGGCTTGGGCTCTGGTGAGGCAGTAGCTGCAACGGCAGGCCAAGCCCATGAGCGCGCAAGCAAGGCTGCTGAGACTGACGCCACAAAGCGGGCCCTCTCGACCTTTGGCAATTCCTTCGGCCTATCGCTTTATCGGGACAAGACCGAAGCACCTCAGGCCAAGGCAGCACGCAAACCACCCTCCAAAAAATCAACCATTGAGCCTGACGTCATCGATCCGGAAAAAGCTGACGAGAGGACCGTAACGTTCGATCAAGCGCACCTAGACAACGTCACGCAAGAAAACGCTTTGCAACCACCTGCCGGCTCGCAACCGATGGTCGAAGCCTCGCTTACCGCATGGCTGCCTGCAGGAACGCATGCAATTCAAACAACGACGACCGATCTGCCGCAGCGGATCGAAAAGTCGGCCCTTGTCCTGGGCGAGCCCAAACGCATTCGCAATCGTGAGCATCTGCGTTTCGTGGCCTCCCAACCCTGCCTCGTTTGCGCACGCATGCCATCGCAAGCACATCACGTGCGCTTTGCACAACCGCGGGCGCTTGGCAGAAAAGTATCAGATGAATTTACCGTGCCGCTTTGCGCCACTCACCACCATGAACTCCACATGCGTGGCAACGAGAAAGACTGGTGGGCCGAAAAACAAATCGAGCCGCTTTCCGTTGCGGAAGATCTATGGAAGGAAAGTTTTCCGAGCCCAAGGAGCTAAATGTTCAGGCTCGTATGGTTGCGGAGACCCGCAACCAAATAGGATTTCGCCGCTGGTTCAGCCGCCTTGAGAGAAAACTGCGGGCGCTTTCGGCACCCAGCTAAACAATTAAACAAGCGATGAATAGAATACAGGCTCATCACAGAGAACAGCCACTCGCTCCAAACGATGCATTGAGGTCTCAGTGAATGGACTTGGAGGCAGCCGAGAGCAATTTGATCAACCGGCGCAGCTTGGGGTCAATAGCCTCATCACTGACCTCACCGCGCTGGATTTGGCCCGCGACCTCCGCCGCCAACGCCCGGAGCTTCGCCATGTCCTCGCCCGAGACAACATCCGGATTAATACCCAGCCTTCTCAGGACAGCCTCTGCATCATCATCAAATTGAACCATGTCCCCTCTCATAGCTGCGCTTCTTAACGCGTCGCTGGAAGCTGGATCAACGAGACAAATGTTCTCCAGTTCAAAGACGGCCGATTCTGGGGTCCTCTGATATCTTGGCAGCTAGCTCCTCTTTCGACACCCCGATACATTCCCACTGGCCTGTTTGAAAGGTTTATTAATCTAATCAATCAAGCGCGAGCAGACGTCAACACGCAACGCTAAAGCTCACCTTGCGCGCAACACTCATCAGTTTGGCATTTTGAGCCTTAGAACAAGCCTACCCTTTTGTTCTTAGGGTGGAGCGACCACCATCCACCGGGATTACTTGCCCCGTCATCCATGACGCATCAGGCGACATTAGGAAGGCGGCAAGGCCTGCGAGATCTTCCGGCTCGCCCAAACGCGGCAGCGGATGCATGGCTGCAATGGCCTCGGCCATTTGTGCGTTGGATGTCAATTTAGAAGCCAGCGGCGTGCGTGTCAGCGAAGGCGCAATGCAATTGACGCGGATTTTCGGGGCAAGTTCTGCAGCCAGCGCGCGTGTCAGGCCCTCAACGGCCGCCTTTGCCATGCCGATAGACGCATGATTTGGGAAGCCTTGTCCGGCAGCCACAGAAGAGAAGAACACAACAGACGAGCCCCCTTCCTGTTTGGCGAGCGCAGGCATGGCCGCTTGCACAGATTCAGCGGCCCACAAAGCATTGACGCGAAAATCTTGTTCGAAATCGGCGCGCGTCAAGCGTGCGGCTGGCTTCAGATTGATCGTGCCCACAGCATAGATGAGACCGGCAAGCGCGCCACCCTGTGCAGCTTCCTCCACCACGCGGGCGAAGACGCCATCTTCCGCAAGATCAGCGCAGGTCGATGTCGCCTGCAGCTCGGCGCTCAGTGCCGCCAATTCTTCCGCCTTGCGCGCGACGAGATGCAGGCCAAAACCCTGCGCATGAAGACGGCGTGCAGACGCCGCACCCACACCACCGGTGGCACCGAAAATGACAATCTTGCCCGACATAAAATCCTCCAAAGCTCTCCTCTCTTTACGGGAGAAAGCGCCGGCCGGATTGATCAAAGCTTTTTGAGCGCCTCTGGCGTATCAATATCCAGCCGAGCGGCAGCACTGGTGACAGGCAAATCGCACACATCATCACGCCCGCGCAAAATCTGGCGTGCGCCCGTATCACCAGACAGATGGGCGATCTCGGGCGCCAGCCGCGCTGACAACAAAACCGGATTTCCGCGCACGCCTTCATAAGTTGGCACAACGGCAGCTGCTTCATCTGTGTAAGCATCCGCCACCTGAGCGATGAGTGCGGCATCCACCAAGGGCATATCACCCAGAAGAATGACGGCCGCTTTCCAGGCAGTCGGGCGCACGGCAAAACCAACCCGCAAAGATGAGCCCATGCCACTCGCATAATCTTCATTGACAACAAAAGTCAGCGGCAAGCCCGCCAGTTCTGCACGAAGGGCCATGTCTTCATGGCCTGTCACGACGATCACGCCTGCAAGCCCTGCGGAGAGGGTTGCCTCTGCGACATGGCGCACCAATGATTTGCCGTGATAGAGCGCCAGCAATTTCGAGCCCGCACCACCGGCCGCACGAAAACGCGCGCCCTCGCCTGCGGCGAGAATGATGGCACCGATCTCACTCCTCGCCATGCGAAGCCTCGCCGGAGCGCGGCTGTGGCCGCGTGACAATTTCCATCAACAGACCACCCGAGCCCATGCGGCGAATATCAGCTGCAGTAACGGGAATGTCTGCCAACATGCGTTGCAGGACCCAGTCAAACCCGTTTTCTTTCGGGCTGCGCGCACAACCGGGTGCGCCAAGAAAAGCTTTTCCGGCAATGTGCCCGATGAGCAAAAGATTGCCCGGATCAACAGGCATGCCGAATTGCTCAATCGTGCCGCCCGCTTCTTGCAAAGCGGCAGGGATCACGTCGCGGCGATCGGTAATAGCGGAAGCGCCGAAGACGATCATTAGATCGCAATCATCCAGGTGGCGCGTGATGGCGGCAGTAAGAGCGCCCTGCTCATGCGCCACGCGCTCATCAGCCACAATGCGCGCATGAGCAGGCGCAATGCGCTCGGCCATGACACGCAAAGTTTTCTCGACCGTGGAAACCTTCAAGCCCGGCAGCAGCGTCGAGATGACAGCAATGCGCTTGCGCAGAAAAGGCGCAACGCTCATGGCCTGTGCGGGGAAAACTGCCATCACCCGCGCCACGGTTTTTTCCGCCACAGCAAAGGGAATGACTTTCACTGTGCCGATCATCTCACCATCAACAACAGCGCGATGGTGTGGCAGGGTCGCCAGCGTCACTTGTTCATCAACTTCGTTGAGCGCATCAACCAGAGCGGGATCGGCAACCAGCACGCCATTGCATTGCGCGAAAAGATTGGCGCGACCCGTGAAAGCTCCATCGACGCGCACATTCTTGCCAGCAATGGCAGCGGCCACACGTGCGGCGGCTTCATCTTCCGTAATATCGCCAGCTTCCAATTGCGCGACGACCACGTCTTTGAAGCCAGCTGCCTGAAGGGTCTCGATATGGGCGCGCGATAACCGCTCGCCTTTCTTCAAGGCCAGACTGTCTGTCCGCAATGAATGGGCAAGAATACCCCCTTCAGCCGCACCAATCGCAACGGGACCAAATTTCACGGACGCACCTCTGTGCGCAGAGGTTTTTTGCGCAAGGACAGAATGATCTCACCCAAAACCGAGACGGCAATTTCAGTGGGCGTCACGGCGCCAATATCAAGACCGATGGGCGCGCGAATACGAGCAATGTCGCTTTCAGAAAATCCCTTGGCGAGCAAACGCTCGACGCGCTTGCCATGGGTTTTACGCGAGCCCAATGCGCCAATGTAAAAACATTGCGCGCGCAAAGCTTCGTCCAGAGCCGGATCATCAATTTTTGGGTCATGGGTGAAGCAGCAAATGCCGGTATAGCGGTCGATCTTCATCGGCGGTAAAACGGTCTCGGGCCAATCGGCAATCACCTCGACATCGGGAAAACGCTCGGGCGTGGCAAAAGCGGTGCGCGGATCGACGATCACCATGTCGAAGCCTGCAAGTTTCGCCATAGGTGCCAAAGCTTGCGAAATATGCACAGCGCCAATCACCACAAGACGCACAGGCGGCACTTGCACGGTGAGGAAATAGCTCTTTCCATCCTGCTCGATCAGACGGCTTTTGCCAGCGCGCAACGCGGCGTCCAGCTCTTCGCCAAGCGGATCGCTGGCCAGAGTCTCCGGCGTCACAAAACGCTGCTCGCCGCCCTCAAGCGCTGTCACCAATACAGCGGCACGGCGCTCACGGCGCGCATCATTCAATTGTGTGAGGAGATCGCGACGCATCAGGCCACCTTCTCGACATAGACGCGGATGCGCCCGCCGCAGGAAAGTCCCGCGCGCCATGCTGTTTCATCGGCCACACCGAATTCGAGCATGCGCGATTTGCCGTCAGAGATGCAGTCGAGCGCTTCCGTCACCACATCGCCTTCGACGCAGCCGCCCGACACCGAGCCCAGAAAATGTCCGTCTTCGGTGATCGCCAGATGTGAGCCCACGGGACGGGGTGCCGAGCCCCATGTCTCGATCACAGTGGCCAGGGCAACGCCTTTTCCGGCTTTCACCCATGTCTCGGCCTGACCCAGAATGTCCTCGTCGCTCGCCAGCATTTTGCTCTCCGTTCTTGAGACGGAATATAGCGCACCATGACCCTCATTGCGAGGCGACGGGCTCTTCCGGCACCATAGTGCGACGCCCACCCCAGCCCTCCCCTCAAGGGGGAGGGAGTTTTGGTAGCGCGCGCAGTCGGATCCCCCTCTCCCTTGAGGGGTGGGGTTAGGGGTGGGGGTCGCGCAATCTTCGACGATCCATCGATCTACGAACGACGCCGGGCATAGCGCCACAGCGCCCGCACCCGCGCCCAAAGCCCGGCGCGGTCATCCGCGAGGCCGGCTTCTTGCCAAGCCTGCCGGATCCACGCCCGCACAGGCGTGATCTGTTTTTGCGCCCAAGCATTCACCCGCAAGAGCCAGGCATGTAGCTTGGCCACCCATTCGATTGACAACAGCTTGTCGCGGCAGACGGCCCAGACATAGGCCGCCAAGCCAAAACGCACAACTTCTGCAAAGAGATAAATCAGCACGCCCGCAAAAATTTGGCCCCGCGCAAAAGCGACGAAAGAGATCACCTTTATCACCTCGCTCAGCGCCACGGGGATGAGAAAAACAAACAGGGTCGGATAAGGCGCCAAACGTTCGAGCTGCGCATGCGCCCATGCTTTAAGACGGCGCAAAGGCAGGACATCAATGATCGCCTGCACAAGCGGCGCAAATGTTTCCCAGAGCCAAGAGACACCGAGAAAGGCGAGGGCGAGAAGCGTCCATGCAAATTGTTTGGCGCGCATCAGGCAGAAGCCCTTTTCATCCAGCCACGCGGATCGGTCACGCGTTGCGTTACGGGACGCGACAAGGCCGCCGCGAGATCAGCAAGAGATGCCAGCTGATGCACGGGACGAAATTCATCGACATGCGGCAGCATCGCACGAATGCCGGAGGCTTTGGGCTCAAAACGATCATAGCGTAAGAGCGGATTGAGCCAGATGAGTTTTCGGCAGGAACGATGCAGCCGGTCAGCTTCAAATGACAATTGCTCGACGCCCTCGCGCTCCAGACCGTCGGTGAAAAGCAACACGGTCGCGCCCTGCCCTAGAACGCGGCGCGACCATTGGCGATTGAACGCTTGGAGCGAAGAGCCGATGCGCGTGCCGCCCGACCAATCCGGAACAGTGGATGAGACTTGCGCCAAAGCCGCATCAATATCGCGATGGCGCAAAGCGCGCGACACATTGGTGAGGCGCGTGCCAAAGAGAAAGGTCTCGACGCGCCGCTCTTGCGTGAGCCGATGCAGAAAGTGCAAAAACACGCGCGTATATTCGCTCATCGAACCCGATATATCGCATAAGGCGACAATAGGCGGCGCGCGCAAAGCTGGTTCACGCCGCGCAATCTGGAATAGATCACCACCGCGCGACATGGCCAGCCGCAAGGTCCCACGCGGATCAAGCCGCGCGCCCCGCGCGTCAGGGCGAAATCGACGCAAGCGCATGTGATCGTCGGGCAGACGCATGCGCGCAATCGCCTCTTCGGCGCGGCGCAATTCCTCCACGCTCATTTGCGCAAAATCTTTGCGCTGCAAGATTTCATCCGCCGACATGGTGAGACGCATGTCTTGTTCAATCTCGGGCGCAGCCTCACGCTTCGGGCGTTTTCCGGCCAGCGCTTCGGAGAGGCGCGTCGCACCGGGTTTCGGCTTGGCCGCCTGTTTTTGTGGCTCGGCCATCGGCGACATCATGGCAATCAGCTTTTCAACAAAGCCTCGCTTTTTCCAAAAGAGATCGAAAGCGGCATGAAAAATGAGGCTCTGCTCATGCTTGCTGACAAAAACCGCATGCAGCACGCTGCGAAAATCTTCGCGCGAGGAAATCCCCGCCACCTCGACCGCACGCACAGCGTCAAGCATATGGCCGGGCCCCACAGGCAGGCCCGCTTCCCGCAAGAGGCGACCGAAATGCGCGATATTATCTGCGAGCTTGCCCATGCTCAGGGGGCAACGGCCTTGGCCGCATCCAGCGTCTTCTGCAATTCACTGCCTTGCAGCTTTTGAATGTCATCCTGATATTTTAAAAGGACGCCCAGCGTATCCGCAATGGTTGCGGGATCGAGCGACACAGCATCAAGCTCTGTCAGTGCCGATGCCCAATCCAGCGTCTCGGCAATGCCCGGCTGTTTGAACAAATCCACTTTGCGCAAAGCCTGCACGAAGCCGACAATCTCACGCGACAAAGTTTCTGCAACACCGGGCGCTTTCACACGCAAAATTTCCAACTCACGCGCGGCATCTGGATAGTCACCCCAATGATAAAGGCAACGGCGTTTCAAAGCGTCATGCACTTCGCGCGTGCGGTTGGACGTGATGATGACAATCGGGGGATGCTCGGCACGAATGGTTCCAAGCTCAGGCACGCTCACCTGAAAGTCTGACAGGATTTCCAGCAGAAAAGCCTCAAAAGCTTCGTCTGTGCGATCCAGCTCATCAACCAGCAGAACGGGCGGGCCTTCCGAACAAATTTCAAGCGCCTGCAAGAGCGGGCGCTTGATCAGATAGCGTTCCGAAAACACATCATGTTCGATGCGCGCACGATCTTGCTCGCCGCTGGCTTCCGCCAGACGGATCGCCATCATCTGGCGCGCATAATCCCATTCGTAAACCGCAGAGGAGACATCAAGCCCCTCATAGCATTGCAGGCGAATGAGCTTGCGACCCAAAGTGGATGAAAGGACTTTGGCAATCTCTGTCTTGCCGACGCCAGCCTCGCCCTCGAGGAAAAGAGGGCGGCCCATTTTCAGCGAGAGGAAGATAACAGTCGCCAAAGAACGATCAGCGACATAGCCGCCGCGCGTGAGAAGTGTGAGCGTCTCGTCAATGGATGCAGGCAGGTTGGTCAAGGCTCACTCCGTTCCCACCCTCGTCATTGCGAGGAGGGCTTTAGCCCGACGCGGCAATCCAGAGGCCGCACGTGAGGCTTTCTGGATTGCTTCGCTTTCGCTCGCAAA
>CANGFE010000020.1 GCA_947453155.1 Beijerinckiaceae bacterium
AACCCCGATGGCTCCGTGACAGTCCCTGACGCCCTGCGTCCCTATATGGGTGGTCTGGAAAAAATCACGAAGGCCTGATCATTCATGCGCATTCTCATCACCAATGACGACGGTATTCATGCCGAAGGGCTCGATGTGCTGGAGCGCATCGCGCGGCAATTGAGTGATGAGGTTGTGGTCGTTGCGCCCGAGACCGATCAATCGGGCGTGGCCCATTCGCTCTCATTGAATGATCCTTTGCGCCTGCGCCATGTTGCGCCCAATCGCTATGCGGTGAAGGGCACGCCGACCGATTGCGTCATCATGGGCGTGCGCCGCATCATGCGCGATGCGCCGCCCGACATTGTTTTGTCGGGCGTCAATTGCGGACATAATCTTGCAGAAGACGTGACTTATTCCGGCACGATTGCAGCTGCCATGGAAGGCACGTTGCTCGGCGTGCGCTCTTTCGCACTGTCACAAGGCTATCCGCCGGGCCAACGCGATAAGGCGCCTTTTGATTGCGCAGAAGCGCATGGGGCAGGGATCATTCGTCACCTGTTGGACGAGGCTCTGGATCCGGGCATTCTGGTCAATATCAATTTCCCGAGCTGCCGCCCGGAAGATGTGCAGGGCACGTCTGTCACGGTTCAGGGGCGGCGCGATGCGACTTATCTGGAGCTCGATGAGCGCTTTGATGGGCGCCACAATCCTTATTATTGGATCGGCTTTTCGCGCCAGCGCTCGACGCCGCCGCGCGGTACCGATCTGGCGGCTATTGCAGATAGCCGCATTTCCATCACACCCTTGCGGCTCGATCTGACGGATGAAAATTCCTTGACCAGATTGGCCGCTCGTTTCTCCTGACAAATCGGCTGGGGGGCTGAAAGTGACGGAGGATTTGTTCGAATTTGCGGCGCGCCACGCGGCGCCTGAACCTGCGCCCGTGTCTGATCCGGCGCAGGCAACCATGCAATTCCTGCTGTCGCTGCGTGAGCGCGGCATTGCCAATATTGCCGTGCTGCGCGCCATGGAAACTTTGCCGCGTGAACAATTCGTCCCCCACCGCCATGCTGATCTCGCCTGGCGTGACATTGCCCTGCCGATTGCCTGCGGCCAGACCATGCCAGAGCCTTTTCTCGTCGCACGCATGGTGGAGAGCCTCAATCTCTTGGGCGCGCACCGCGTCTTGGAAGTCGGCACAGGCAATGGCTATTCGACCGCCATTCTGGCGCGCATCGCCAAAGAGGTCGTCAGCGTCGAGCGCTTTCACAGTCTGGCCGTCGCCGCCGCCACACGTCTGGCAGGCTTGGGCCTTGCCAATGCGCAAGTGCTGCACGGGGATGGGCTGAACCTGAGCGAAGAGATCGGCTTGTTTGACCGGATCGTTTTGCAAGGTTCGGTCAAGGAATTACCGCCAGCGCTTTTGTCGCGTCTTTCTGCGGGCGGGGTCATTATCTATGCGCGTCAGGGGGATGATGGCACAAGCCTCATGCGCCTTGCGCACGAAGCGAGTGGTTTCCGGACCGAGAAGATCGGCGCCTGCCGTTTGCAGCCCTTGATAACGGGTGTTTTGGCCTGAGGCCTACGCAAGTTTCGCGCGAGCTTCATCGAATAATGTCAAAATTGCGCGTAAACCTTTCAAACAGCGTTCATCGTAAACGCAGTTTTAACTCCGACGGCTCATATTCATAGTTACTGACAACGCATGAGTGTGGGTTGCGTGATGAGTCGTTTCATTCGTTCTGAGCTTGCCCAGACTGTTTCTCGCCTCGTGCTGGTGGCCTCCGCTGCGGCGCTTCTGGTGGGTTGCTCCTCTGATATGAGTCGTTTCAATGGCGAGCCCGATGCGGGTCCTTTCCGCACGTCGCAGCGCTTTGATGGCTCGTCCGCGTCTTCGGGTTTTGCCTCGTCTGCTCCACAGCAGGTCGCAGCTGCTCCCGTCTCCTCCGTTCAATCCGCGCCTCTGGCCGCGCCTGTGCAATCCGCACCGCTTGCGCCTGCGCAAAGCTACACGCCGCCAGCTGCACGCAGCGCCGCCGCTCCGGCTCCTGCGCCGATCCAACAGCCAGCACGCGTTGCTTTGGCTCAGCCCGCACCTGCGGCTAAAGCGGCTCCGGCCCCAGCACAGAAGGTTGCGCCCGTTGCACCCGCTGCGCCTGTTGCTGCCAAGGCTGAAACCAAAGTTGCCCGCACCGAGCCTGCGCAAAAGGCAGCTCCGGCTGAACAGCCCGTGCGCACTGCTTCTCTCCAGCAGCCGTCTGCCAAATCTGATGCTGCTCCCGTTGCCGCCGCCGCGCCGAAGGAAGCGCCGGTTGCTGCGCGCGCTGATGTTGCCCCCACTGTGGCTGCGACCGAAGAGGCAACCCCCGAATTTCGTTGGCCCGCTCGCGGCAAGGTTATTCAGGGGTTCAAGCCCGGTCAGTCAGAAGGCATTTCCATCGCCGTGCCGGAAGGCACTGCTGTAAAGGCGGCTGAAGGTGGCACAGTGGCCTATTCCGGCAGCGAGCTGAAGGGCTATGGCAATCTCGTGCTGATCAAGCACCCGAATGGTTTCGTCTCGGCTTATGCGCATAATGGCGAGCTGATGGTGAAGCGCGGTGAAGTGGTCAAGCGCGGCCAGACAATTGCGAAATCCGGTCAGTCAGGAAATGTCTCTTCGCCGCAGCTGCAGTTCCAGTTGCGCAAGGGCTCGACGCCAGTTGACCCGACAAATTATCTCGCGGGTCTCTGACACGCGACAAGGAAAGCTCGCCGGTTTCCGCGAGACACGAAAACCGGTGCAGTCAATGGCGGGCCTTTGGGCCCGCCATTTCTTTTTTCAGCCGTCATTGCGAGCGGAGCGAAGCAAACCAGAGGCAACGCGTGAGGTTCCTAGGTTGCCACGTCGGCCTTCGGCCTCATCGCAACGGCTGGCTTAAGAGAGGCGTTGGCCTAGGCGGCCTGCCAGATCTTGGATGTATTGAAAGGCCGTGCGGCCGGAGCGTGCGCCGCGTGTGGCGGCCCATTCAATGGCTTCCGCGCGGATCGCTTCATCTGAAGCTTTAAGTTTAAAATGCTTCGCATAACCAAATACCATTTCTAGATATTCGTCCTGCGAGCATTTGTGGAAACCGAGCCACAAACCGAAGCGATCGGACAGCGAGACCTTTTCTTCAATCGCTTCACCCGGATTGATTGCGGTCGAGCGTTCATTCTCGATCATGTCGCGCGGCATCAGATGGCGGCGGTTCGATGTCGCATAGAAAATGACATTATCGGGTCGCCCTTCAATGCCGCCTTCAAGCGCCGCCTTGAGCGATTTGTAACTTGTGTCATCACTGTCGAAGGACAGGTCATCGCAGAAGACGATGAAGTGGAAGGGCGCATCGCGCAGCAGCGCAAGCAGGACGGGCAGGCTGTCGATATCCTCGCGATGGATTTCGACGAGCTTGAGCGTGGTCTTGTCGGTCAATCGGTTGGTTTCAGCGTGGACCGCCTTGACGAGCGAGGATTTGCCCATGCCGCGCGCGCCCCACAGCAGCGCATTATTGGCGGGCAGGCCCTTGGCAAAGCGCAGGGTGTTTTCAGCCAGCAGATCGCGCACCCGGTCGATGCCGCGTAGCAAGCCCAGATCAACCCGGTTCACTTTCGGCACGGGCGAGAGGCGGGCACGTTCGGCCTGCCAGACGAAAGCATCCGCAGCCTCAAAATCGGCTTGCGAGAGGGCCGGTGGGGCGAGCCGTTCTAACGCTTCCGCGATGCGGGTCAGCAGGGCAGGGTCGAGGGGCATTTCGGGCTTGGACATGGTTTGGCCGGGGGCTGAGAGAGCAGCTTCCGCTTTAGCCGATTGGGCGGGGTTCATAAAGCCTCTCCGGCCCGATCACGGGGTCGTCAAAGGGCGGTCCAGCCATTGCTTTCATGGGCTGCGCCGCTATAGTCCGGCACCAAGTTGGGGGCGGATTCTGCCCCCCTTTTTTCCTCTGCGGAGCCTACAGCCCCATGAATTTCATCTCTCCTGCTTATGCTCAGGCCGCCGGTGCAGCCCCCTCGGGTTCGGAATTTCTGATGCAGATGGCGCCTTTCGCCATCATCCTCGTCATTATGTATTTCCTGATCCTGCGCCCGCAGCAGAAGCGCGCCAAGGCGCATCAGGACATGATCACCAATGTCCGTCGCGGCGACACGATTGTCACTTCGGGCGGCATTGTCGGCAAAGTGACCAAGGTCACGGATGAGCCGGAAATCGAAGTCGAGATCGCGCCGAATGTGCGCGTGCGCATTCTGCGCGCCATGATCTCGGATGTCCGCACCAAGGGCCAGCCGGTTACCGAATAATCGGCTCTTCCCCGTAACCCAGCCGGGCCGCTGTCTGCGGCCCGCTCGACACATGGTTTGACATGCTCCGTTTCGCCCGCTGGAAGGTCGCATCCATTCTGGCCATGACTTTGGTCAGTATTTTTCTGATCGTGCCGAGCTTGCTGCCGGCCGATCTGCGCAGCGCCATGCAAAAAGCTCTGCCGAAATGGGTGCCGACACAGGCCATCGTGCTGGGTCTCGATTTGCAGGGCGGGGCGCATCTGCTGCTAGAAGTGGATTCGTCCGACGTGTTGCGCTCGCAGGTGAACAATCTGCGCGACGATGTGCGTCGCATTTTGCGCGAGGAAAATGCGCGCCTTTCGGGCGGTATCGGTATTCAGGGCCGTACGGTCCAGTTCCGCGTGCCGGAGCAGGCTGACCGCAACCGTGCTTTGCCGAAATTGCGTGCGCTCGCCAATCCGTCGGGCTCGGCGCTCGGAGTGGTCTCCGCGCCGCCTTATGAAATCAACGAGCAGCCTGATGGTCTCGTCCAGATCGTCGTCACCGATGCGGGCGTGAACGAGCGCGTGCGTCGCGCCGTCGATCAGACCATTGAAGTTTTGCGCCGCCGCGTTGATGCGCTGGGCACGACCGAGCCGAATATCCAGCGCCAGGGCGCTGACCGCGTGCTCGTGCAAGTGCCGGGTCTGCAAGACACCAACCGCTTGAAAGAAATTTTGGGCACAACGGCCAAGCTCGAATTCCGCATGGTGGCCGATGCGGGCGCCAACCCGGGCGATGTCGATCAGCTGGATCAGACCGATCAGCCGGGAAAAATTCCGGTCGAAAAGCGCGTGATGGTGGAAGGCGAAGACCTCACCGATGCACAGCCGAGCTTTGACCAGCGTTCGGGCGAGCCGGTCGTCAATTTTCGTTTCAACATTCGCGGCGGCCAGCGTTTCGGTGAAGCCACCAGCGCCAATGTCGGTCGCCCCTTCGCCATTGTGCTCGACAATAAAGTCATCTCGGCGCCGCGTATTTTGAGCCCGATCACCGGTGGTTCGGGCCAGATCTCGGGCCGCTTCACGGTCGAGCAGGCGAATAATCTGTCGATCCTGTTGCGCGCGGGCGCCTTGCCGGCGAAACTTTCCATCGTGGAAGAGCGCACGGTTGGGCCGGGCTTGGGTCAGGACTCGATTGAAGCAGGCAAACGCGCGGCCTACGTCGCGGGTATTCTCGTCTTCTGCTACATGCTGATCACTTACGGCGTCTTCGGTATTTTCGCCGATCTGGCGCTCGCCATCCATATCATCATGATCTTTGCCGGCCTTGTGCTGTTGCAAGCGACGCTGACGCTGCCGGGCATTGCGGGCATTGTGCTCACCATCGGCATGGCGGTGGATTCCAACGTGCTCATCTATGAGCGTATTCGTGAAGAAGCGCGTGCGGGACGCTCCGTGGTGACGGCGCTGGATGCAGGCTTCAACCGAGCTTTCGCCACGATCATTGACTCGCAATCGACCATGTTTGTCGCTGCGGTCATTCTCTACTTCTTGGGCTCAGGCCCGGTGCGTGGCTTTGCCGTGTCGCTGGGTCTTGGCATTCTCACCACTGTCGTGACTGCTGTGACCATGACGCGCATGATGATTGCGCTCTGGTATCGCTTCGGCCGTCCGCAGAAACTGCCGATTTGATGGGGCACGCACAATCATGAGAACGTTCCGTCTCGCCCCTGACAATATGACCTTCGGCTTCATGCGGTTGCGCCGCGTGAGCTATCCATTCTCGGCGCTCATGTCGATCATCTCCGTGCTGATGTTCCTCGCATGGGGCCTTAATTTCGGCATCGACTTTGCCGGTGGCACTTTGCTTGAAGTGCGTGCCAAGTCTGGCACTGCTGACCTCACTCAATTGCGCGGTCTGGGTGATCGCTTTGCTCTGGGCGAAGTCGAAGTGCAGGCTTTTGGCGGCAATGCCGATGCCACCGTGCGCATTCGTTTGCAGCCGGGCGGCGATGCGGCCCAGCAGGCCGCGGTCGAGCGCGTGCGCGAGGCCATCAATACCGATTATGAATTCCGCCGCATTGAAGTGGTCGGCCCGCGCGTGTCGGGTGAACTCGTCCAATCAGGCACGCTTGGCGTCGTGTTGTCGATTGTCTCCGTGCTGATCTATCTCTGGTTCCGCTATGAATGGCAGCTGGCTGTCGCCGCAGTTATCGCGACCATGCATGACCTTTTGCTGACTGTCGGCTTCTTTGCTGTGACGCGGCTGGAATTCAACATCACCTCGATTGCCGCGATTCTGACCATTGTCGGCCTGTCGCTGAATGAAACGGTCGTTGTGCTCGACCGTATTCGCGAGATGATGAAAAAATATAAGAAGCTGCCGATCCCGGAGATGATCGATCTGTCGATCAATGCGGTTTTGTCGCGCACGATCATGACATCCACGACGACGACGCTGGCTTTGCTCGCGCTGGTGGCGTTTGGCGGCCATGTCATCCAGTCCTTCTCTCTCGCCATGATGTTTGGCGTGATTGTCGCGACTTATTCCTCGATCTTCATCTGCTCGCCGATCCTGATTTATCTGGGCGTGCGTGATGCGACGGATAAGGGGTGATTGTCTGACGTCGTTGCGAGCGTAAGCGTAGCAATTCAGACAAGCCACATGTGATGCCTCTGGTTTGCTTCGCCTTCGGCTCGCAATGACGGTGAGAGTGCGCACCATGCCGCAAAAATACGATGCCTTTGTTCCCGGTAGCCATGAGATAGAAGGCTTTGGCGCGGGTGGCTTTCGCTTTGCGGATATGTCGCATCGTGGCTCTATCCTCGTCTTGCCGTCTGGCATTTCCGCTTGGGATGTCACCACGCCTACGCAGATCACGCCGCAATCTTTGCAGCCTGTTCTGGATGAGCCCAGAGGCACGATTGAATTGCTGCTTATTGGAACGGGTGAGTTTCTCTTGCCCATCCGGCAAGATGTGCGCGCAGCTTTGAAAGAGGCCGGCATTGGCGTTGATCCGATGGCCACCGCTCATGCCATTGCCACTTACAATATTCTCGTGACCGAGAAGCGCCGTGTCGCGGCAGCCCTTCTGGCTGTGTCATGACTGCGCTGACTGCTGATCAACAAGCCTGCGCTGAACTTTTGCAGCGCGACGATCCCGATCGCTATTACGCCTGTCTGTTTGCACCCGAAGACAAGCGCGGCGCTTTATTCGCGCTTTATGCTTTCAGTCTCGAATTGGCGCGGATTCGTGAAATCGTTTCAGAGCCCATGCTCGGCGAAATTCGACTTCAGTGGTGGCGTGATGCGCTGGCAGGCGCGGGGCATGGCGAGGTGAGTGCCAATCCTGTGGCGGCGGCTTTGCTTGAGACGGTGCAAAAATACAATTTGCCTATCCAAGCTCTGCGCGCTCTGATCGAAGGCCGCACTTTTGATCTCTATGATGATCCCATGCTGACGCGCGTCGATCTTGAAGGTTATTGCGGCGAAACCTGTTCGTCGCTGATCCGCTTGGCGTCTCTTGTGCTGGCTGACGGGCGTGATCCGGGTGGGGCAGAGGCTTGCGGCCATGCGGGTGTGGCTTTTGCGCTGATAGGTTTGTTGCGCGCTTTGCCATGGCATGCGGCGCGCGGACAATTATATCTGCCGGCAGATGTTTTGGCGCAGCATCAGGTGACGCGCGAGCAGATCCTGTCGGGGCAGGTGACGCCCGGCGTGGTGGCGGTGCTTACCGAGTTGCGCGTTCTCGCACGCCATCATTTTGAACGCGCCATGGCGGGCGCTGGGGAGATGGACGAAAGTGCGCGCGCCGCACTCATGCCGCTTGCTGTCGTGCCGCTTTATCTGAAGCGCATGGAGGCGGGCGGATATGAACCTTTCCGCACGCTGATCAGCGCACCGCTGTGGCGGCGTTTGCTCGCCATGTGGATTTTCTCGCGAAAACTCTAGTCCGTCATTGCGAGGAGCGAAGCGACGCGGCAATCCATAGCATTCATGCTCTGAGATTGGTGCTATGGATTGCCACGTCGGCCTACGGCCTCCTCGCAAAGACGGGATGAAGAGTGGTGCCTAAGCGGCGCATGATCGCGTTCGCCATTTGCAATGATCAAGCGAAGAGCCACCGCCCCTCCGCCGTCATTGCGAGGAGCGAGAGTTCCGAAGCAACCAAGGGGCCTTACTTGAGGCACTGGTTTGCTTCGCTTCGCCCGCAATGACGCCTCTAGAGGTTTGCTAGCCAATCCGCGTGATCGCGCATGGCGCGCGATGTCATCATTTTCTTTTTGGCAACCGACTTTTCCGGCCCCTTGAGGCGCTTGCCATCCTCAGCGCGCACCGGTTCGGTGAGCGGCGGGAAGAGACCGAAATTCACATTCATCGGCTGGAATGAACGCGGGCCACCATCAATCACTTCCAAATGACCGCCGGTGATGTGATTGAGCAAAGCACCCATGGCTGTCGTCACGGGCGGTGCCGTAAAATTGCGCTCCAAACGTTCAGCGGCCGCCATGCGCCCCGCCATCAAGCCGACTGCGGCACTTTCCACATAGCCTTCGCAACCGGTGATTTGTCCGGCAAAGCGCAAACGCGGTTCGGCTTTGAGACGCAGACGCTCATCCAATACCCGTGGTGAATTGAGATAAGTGTTGCGATGCAGACCACCGAGACGTGCAAACTCGGCCTTCTCAAGTCCGGGAATGGTGCGGAAAATCTCTTGCTGCGCGCCATATTTCAGCTTCGTCTGGAAGCCGACCATATTATAGAGCGTGCCAAGCGCATTATCTTGGCGCAGCTGCACAACCGCATAGGCTTTGACGCTCGGGTTATGTGCATTGGTCAGGCCCATCGGCTTCATCGGTCCGTGGCGCAACGTTTCTGGTCCGCGCTCCGCCATGACTTCAATCGGCAGACAGCCATCGAAATAGGGCGTGCCTTCCCATTCTTTGAAGCTCGTCTTGTCGCCTTTGATGAGCGCATCGATGAAAGCGTAATATTGATCCTTATCGAGCGGGCAATTGATGTAGTCCGCACCCGTGCCGCCGGGGCCTTGCTTGTCATAGCGCGATTGAAACCACGCCTTGTCCATGTCGATGGAGTCGCGATGCACGATGGGGGCAATCGCATCGAAAAAGGCCAGCGCATCTTCGCCGGTCTTTTCGAGAATGGCTTGTGCGAGTGGCGCTGAGGTCAGCGGGCCCGTGGCGATGATCACATTGTCCCAATCGCTCGGTGGCAGGCCGGTCATTTCTTCGCGCGACAGTGTGATGAGCGGATGCTCATGAATGCGCTGCGTGACTGCTTGCGCAAAGCCATCGCGATCAACCGCCAGTGCGCCGCCAGCGGGCACTTGATGGGCATCGGCGCAAGACATGATGATCGAATTCATCTGGCGCATTTCGCGATGGATGAGGCCGACCGCATTGGTGGTGGCTTCATCCGAGCGGAAAGAATTGGAACAGACGAGTTCTGCCAGATGATCGGTCTGGTGTGCATCTGTGCCGCGCACGGGGCGCATTTCGTGGAGGATGACCGGCACGCCTGATGAGGCGATCTGCCAAGCGGCTTCTGATCCGGCGAGGCCCCCGCCGATCACGTGAATGGTTTTGGACTGTGACATGCGCGCGACCATAGGGATGAGGCTTGGCGCAGGCAACAGCGCTCAAAAGAAAACGCCCGCCGGGGGAGGAACCGGCGGGCGTTTCTGAAACAGGGTCAGCAGGGAGGGGGGAGAGCTGACCCCTAAATCGGGACTTAGAGGCCAGCCGAGCGGCGGGCGATCTCGTCGATTTCCCAACGAGCGATGCCGAGGTCGGCGAGTTCGCGGTCGTTGAGGCTGTAGAGTTCCCGCAGCGAAGTGCGGTAACGGCGCCAAGCATTCAGCTTGGCAGAAATGAACTTGATCGTCTGGGTCATCACATGGCTCTTTTGCGGGGGCGGGGAGGAACGCCCCTCTGATGCAATGCAACATAGAGAGAGTCGGGCGGCTGAGGCAGGGGCTTAGCTGCACCCCAGATATGCAAAATTAGCATATCAAATAGGTGATCCAGTTGGGTTCCGCCATAATTGATCACAATTTTGTCACGATTGATCCCAAATAGCGCGATTCATGGCGGATCGAGCCTGCAATTTACGCATTGCTAACTATTGTCGCAGGGCAAGGGGACGCACCCCAAAAGAAATGGCGGGCCAAAGCCCGCCATTCTGGTCCTTTTCAGCCGGAGGCCCGGGCTTAGTCTTCCTTGAAGCCGTAATCCGGTATGCCCTGTTCATTGCCGTAATATTTGAACGGCAGGAATTTGCCCGACATGGTGATTTTGACGCGGTCGCCCTTGGGGTTGGCTTCGCGCTCGAAATCCATATTGAAGTCGATGGCCGACATAATGCCATCGCCATATTCCTCCTCAATGAGCTGCTTCCAAGCGGGGCCGTTGACCAGCACCAGCTCGTAGAAACGATAGATGAGGGGGTCGGTCGGGGGCATGGTCGTGCCCGCGCCGCGCATCGGCACTTCATTGAGCATGCGCTCCTCGGCTTGCGACAGCCCAAACAGTTTTGCGGCCTTGGCAGCGAGCGGCTTGACGAGCTTGTGGTTGCCCAGAATGGCGCCGACGATCAGGACGGGGGAGACACCACCGATTTCGCCGCAAATATAAGACCAGCTCCAGCCCTTCTCGCGCTTAATGTCGAGCAGCTTTTCGGTGAGTTGTTCGCGCTTCATATTCTTCTCCTTCTTGAGTGTTACGCAGCCGATAAATCGGCTTTGGGGGCGAGGGCCGCTGTGGGACGCACAATCGGCGGATGGCGTTTGGAATAATCAGCCGGGATTTCGTCTTTAAACGATTTGGACCGCGAGACCAGAAAATCGATCAGATGATTTCGCAAAGCGTAATAATCGGGCTGCTTGTGCAGATCGATGCGGCCGCGATTGCGGGGCAGGGGATTTTCGACCACTTCCGCCACCATGGCGCCCGGACCATTGGTCATGAGCACGATGCGGTCGGCGAGATAAATGGCTTCATCGACATCATGGGTGATCATGAAAGCGGTTTGTCCGGTCTCCAGACAAATGCGGCGCACTTCATCCTGCAATGTGCCGCGTGTCAGCGCATCGAGCGCCGAGAAGGGCTCATCCATCAAGAGAATCTTGGGCTCGATGGAGAGCGCGCGCGCAATGCCCACACGCTGTTTCATGCCACCTGAGAGTTCTGCTGGCTTTTTGAGTTCGGACCCTTTCAAGCCCACTTTGTCAATAAAGCGCATCGCTTGTTCGCGCACTTGGTCCGCACTCCATTCGGGCCATTTGGATGAAATCGCGAAAGACACATTGCCGAGCACGGTTCGCCAGGGAAGAAGCGCGTGGCTTTGGAAAATCACCGCGCGATCTAGTGAGGGGCCCTCAATGGCTTTGCCATCAACAACGGCAACACCTTCGTCCGGCAATTCGAGGCCGGCCAGAATGTTGAGCACTGTTGTCTTGCCGCAGCCGGAATGGCCGATGATGCAGGAAAATTCGCCGCGGTTCATCGAAAACCAAAGGTCGTCGAAAATGGTGGTCTCACCACCGCCAGCCTTCGGATAGCGCCTGGCAATGCCTTCAATGGAGATGAAACGGTCTTGATTGTTGTAGAGCGTCATGGCGATCAATCCGGATAGGTGACAAGACGCGCAACACGCGCGAGGGCTTGGTCGAGCAACATGCCCACAAGTCCGATGACGAGAATGGAAATAATGACATTGACGATGGAGAGATTGTTCCATTCGTTCCAGACGAAATAGCCAATGCCTGTGCCGCCCACGAGCATTTCAGCTGCCACGATGACAAGCCAAGCAATGCCAATCGAAATGCGCATGCCGGTCAGAATGGTTGGCGCTGCAGCCGGCAGAATGACGGTGAAAGCTTTGCGTAAGGGGCGCACTTCCAACGTGCGTGCGACATTGAGCCATTCTTTGCGCACTGCTGCGACACCAAAGGCCGTGTTGATCATCATCGGCCAGAGCGAGCAGATGAAGATCACGAAGATTGCCGAGATGGAGGAATCTTTGATCGTGTAGAGCGCGAGCGGCATCCAAGCGAGCGGTGAGATCGGCTTCATCACTTGAATGAAAGGATTGAGCGCCTTGCTCATCAGAGGCGACATGCCGATGACAAAGCCCGTGGGGATCGCCACGCAAACAGCGATGCAATAGCCCAGCATCACGCGGCCAATGGAGAAAGCGAGCTGAATGCCCAGCCCCTTGTCATTGGGGCCGCGATCATAAAAGGGGTTTTTCAGATGTTCCCAGATTTTCGCCGCCACATCGAAGGGGCCGGGCATTGCCGATTTGCCCGTCGTCGCGGTGAGGCCCATCAGCTTGGCATATTCCGGATCCATGGCAGCGACAGAAGCCGTTTGGCGGGTCGCAATGTGCCAGGCCGCAATGAACAAAGCGAAGATGACAAAAGAGAGGACGCTGGCGCGCAGCGTCAGATTCGATGACATGTTGGAAGCCCTGTTTTTATTTTTCACCGTCGTTGCGAGGAGGCCGGAGGCCGACGAGGCAATCCAGAGGCCTCACATGAGGCTTGTCTGGATTGCTTCGCTTTGCTCGCAATGACGAGGATTAGGTCCGCTTGATCGCGAAGGAGGCGATGTAATCGTCCGGCTTTGTCGGATCGAATGTCTTGCCCATGATCGAGAACGTTTTGGTCGTCGAGGCAGGCGGTGTGAGGCCGACTTCCTTCATGAACTTGGTCGTGTCGGTTGCCAGATACACCTGCTTGGCGATTTTCTGATAATCGACATCGCCCTTGATCTGACCCCAACGCTTCATCTGCGAGAGAATCCAGACAGCGAAGCTTTCATAGGGGAAGGGATCGAAATCGATACGATCGGCCGCCTTCACGACATTGCCAAGACCATCCGCAAAAGTCCCCGTCAACACTTGCTCGACGACGGTCACTGGCTGGTTGAGATAATTGGCAGGCGCAATGGCTTCTGCAATTTCCTTGCGGTTTTCAGCCTTGGTTGCATAAGCGGTCGCATCAATGATCGCCTTCAGCAAAGCTGCATAGGAATTCGGATTTGTTTTGACGAATTCTTGGCTAGCAGCAAAGCCGCAGCAGGGATGACGATCCCAGATCTGCTTCGACAGCATGTGGATGAAGCCGACGCCATCATAGACCGCACGCTGGTTCACCGGATCGGGTGCCAAGAAGCCATCGATATTATCGGCGCGCAGATTGGCGACCATTTCCGGTGGCGGCACTGCGCGGATTTGCACATCCGTATCAGGGTCGATGCCGTTTTCAGCCAGATAATAGCGCAAGAGATAATTGTGCATCGAATAATCGAAGGGCACGGCAAGCTTGAAGCCTTTCCATTGCTTCGGATCGCGCTTGTCCTTGTGCTTCATGGCCAGCGTAATGGCTTGGCCATTGATATTTTCAACGGCCGGCATTGTGTAGGGAATGGCGGTTGCACCCACACCCATGGTGATGGCGAGCGGCATCGGCGAGAGCATATGCGCTGCATCATATTCTTTGTTAATGGTCTTATCGCGAATGACCGCCCAACCAGCGGCTTTGTTCACTTCCACATTGAGGCCGTGCTTGGAATAGAAGCCGAGCGGTGCCGCCATAATGATGGGTGTGGCGCACGTGATCGGAATAAAGCCGACTTTGAGATCCTTCTTTTCAAGGCTACCGGCTTGCGCAAAAACTTCTGTCGCTGTTGCGAGCGGGAAGAACGAGGAGAGGGCGGCCGCGGCGGTCGAGGCACCAAGCTTTTGCAGGAAAGCACGACGATGCGCATCGACGGGGAAGATCTGGCGCATCACGGTTTCAGCAACGAGATTTTCGTAAGTCGCTTCCGTGTTCTTGGCGAGGTCTGCTGATTGCGCGCGCAAGGCCGCATCATGTTCGCCCTGCGATGTATGCTGGCCGCAGGTGCAGCCGCGCGAGAGCCGATTGCGATAATCGAAAGGATTCTTGAACATGGGGCCTCCGCCTCGTTGCGATAAAGACGAAAGTCTGAGAGCAACGAGTGTGCCAACCGCCCATCAGCTTGTGCATCTCTTAGGCAGAGCCCGTGGCTGCGCGCGGAGTGATCATGAATTGGATGCGATTTGGGCGAAGCTGTCGCCTTATGCCGCTTTATTGTGCAAGCTCACGGGCGCGTGAAGCGGGTTTGAGCAGGTTGCCGAGCTTTTCTCCGGCCCTGAGCAGGCGCGCCGGATTGGTTGCCTCGCCATTGATGCGCAATTCATAATGGAGATGCGCACCTTTTGTACGCCCACTCGCACCCGACAGTCCGATGCGCTCTTCTGCCGCAACAAGGTCGCCCTCACGCACGAAAATGCGTGACAGATGCGCATAGCGGGTGACCATGCCATTGCCATGGTCGATGTCGAGCGACAGGCCATAGGCGCCATTCCAGCCAGAGGACGTCACGGTTCCGGCGGCGGTGGCGAGAACGGCGGCGCCGCTGTCGCTGCGCAGATCCAGCCCGCTATGCCAAGCGGCGCGGCCATGAAAGGGATCGTTGCGTGCGCCAAAGCCGGAGGACACGTCGATCTTGCCGGCAAAGGGGGCGCGCAGCGGCAGGCTTGGCAGATGCGCTTGCAAGGTCGCATGGCGCTCCAAGAGCGGCGCAGTCTCCTCGTATTTTTGGGCGAAATGTCCAGAGAGCGCGGCATCGAGGGGAATGAAGGGTCCGCCCATGGCGGGTTCGATTTGCGGGTCATGGGCTAGGTTGATCCCGGCATCCTTCAGCGCGGCTTCAATCCGCGCAACCTCCTTCTGGCGTGTTCCGGCAAGTTCAGTCAGCTCACGGATTTGGCTGCGCTCGGTTCGCTCCATCGCCTCTTCGATTGCGCGCAGGCGCAATGTGGCGGGGCGGTGAGGATTGATCTGCGCCAGCAATTGCGATTGCCCCTCTAGGCGGGCGAGGCTTTTTTGTGCCTCCTGCAAGCGTCCGTTGATGAGCCCAGCACTGACGGCCTGTTGACTGGTGACATGTTCCAATTGGGTCTGGAGGGCTGCAATGCGGTGCTTGGCCTGATCGAGCGTTTGTGGATCTGCTGGCGCATCCGGTCGCAGAAGAAAGGTGAGGGCACAAAAAAGGGAAGCGGTCAGCAAGGCAAGCGCGGGCTGCGTCAAGCGCAGACAGGCAATTTGGTCGCCCCTTTGCAGGGTCAGGAAAATGGCTTTGGTCATAAAAAACCCCGCCCGGCGGCAATGTGAATACCGGGCAGGGTGACGCTAGGCGAATTATGGTTAGCGAAGCGTTAAAGGCTCAGAGGTCTTTTGCCGCTGCCAAAACTTCCTTGGCGTGGCCCGGTACTTTGACCTTGTTCCAGACCTGCGCAATTTTGCCGGTCTCATCGATCAAGACCGTGGTGCGCTCAACACCCATATATTTGCGGCCATACATGCTCTTCTCGACCCAGACGCCATAGGCTTCCAGCATGGTCTTGCTCTCGTCCGAGACGAGATCAAAAGCGAGCTCGTGCTTGGCTTTGAACTTGTCGTGGCTCTTCACGGAATCGGGCGAAACACCGATGATTACCGTATTGGCCTTTTCAAACTGCTTGCGCAGACCGTTGAAATCGATGGCTTCCTGCGTGCAGCCGGACGTATCGTCCTTGGGGTAGAAATAAAGAACGATCTTCTGTCCCTTGAGGGCAGAGAGCTTGATGCGGCCGTCCCCATCGCTGGGCAGGTCAAAAGCAGGGGCCTTTTTGCCGGGTTCGAGCTTGGCAGTCATGGGAATCGCCTTCCTTTCGTCTCATTAGCCATTCATTTGATTACGCTAAGTCAGGGCAGGCGGATCGCGCCCAAGCCCATGAACTTCTATAGTTCCGGACGAATCGGAACATATGTTTCCGGCTAAGGCGCGGGACCTCACATTTGAGCGTACAGGGGCAGAATGAGCAGGGGCTCGACGGCCAAAGGCAAACCTCTCCGCAAGAGGTCTTGCCTGAGCAGCCGCCTGTGCGTTTGCGCCCGACCCGGCATCCTCATCGTCGCGGGCGACTGATCGGCTACGCCGTCGTTATCATCGCGCTGCTTTGTCTCTCGCCTGTCTTCGTTTCCGCTTATGTCTTCAATCGCCTGAGTGAAGGCCCGATTGAACTCGACATGATCCGCGCACCCTTCGCCGCGGCGCTCTCTTCGCGCATGGGAGATGGCTATAGCGCCGAGATTGGACCCATGGCGCTGGAAGATAGCGATCACGGCCCGCGCATCGCCATGCAGGGCTTTTCGCTCAAGGATCCGCAGGGCCGTGTGATCATCGCGTCGCCCAAAGCGGATGTGTCGATCAATCCTTTGTCGCTTCTCTTGGGGCAGATTTCACCACGCCGCCTTGAATTGATGGAAGTCGAACTGCGCCTCTCTGTCATGCCCAATGGCGCCGTGGCTTTGTCGGCTGGCTCGGAGCCCATTGTTTTGACGGGCGCGCGCAGCGCGGCCGATGCGCCAATCGCGCCCGAGCCCGTTGTTGATGTGCCCCGTGGCGACGCAATGATTGCTCTGGGCGAGGCTTTGAAGACTCTGCTCGACAATGCGATGCGCCAGAATTCTCCGGCTGGCACATTGCGTCGTTTGGGCATTTCGAGCGGCCGCTTGGTGTTTGAAGATCAAATCACTCAGCGTGTGACGCGCTTTGAAGATTTCGATCTGGATTTTGACCGCGCGGAGGATTCGGCTGCGCTTCTGATTTCTGCGCGCGGCCCCAATGGGCGCTGGCGGGCTGAGGCTTTGGCCAATGGCCGACCTGGCGACATTCGCACGCTGGATATTTCGGTCAACAATCTGACGCTCGATGAATTGCAATTGGTCGCAGGCATGCGCGACCCCGGCTTTGAATTGTCGAGCCCGATGTCCGTTCAGGTCAATGTCACTTTGGGAGGCGACAATCTGCTGGCAGCCGCAACAGGTCGCTTTGCCGCTGG
Organism: Beijerinckiaceae bacterium; assembly: GCA_947453155.1. Classification (GTDB taxonomy): domain Bacteria; phylum Pseudomonadota; class Alphaproteobacteria; order Rhizobiales; family Beijerinckiaceae; genus Terripilifer. Next base: position 17,194 of record CANGFE010000020.1, read on the forward strand.
CTCAGGTGTTTTCAAGCTTGATGACAAGGATCACGAACCCGCCCATATCGATCAGATTGAAGGCACGTTTGAGTGGAACGCCACATCGCGCCGTTTCGATCTCAATCGCACTTTGGTGAAGGCGGGTGAAACACGGTTCGCCATTGCGGGTGCGGTGACACCGCCGCCCTCCGGCAGCAATGCCTGGCAGATTTCTGGTCGTGTGGTGGATCGTTCTGTCTATGGCGTCGAGCGCCCGAGCAGCCAACCCATATTCATTGATCGCGCCGTTTTGGATGCAAAGCTGATTAGCAGCGAGCGCCGCCTGATCATTGATCGGCTCGAACTGGCTGGGCCAGATGTCGCGCTTGCAGGGCAAGCGGATTTACGTCTGACGGATCGGGGGCCTTATCTGCGTTTCACCGGGCTCGCATCGACCATGCCGGCGACCTCAGTTGTGCGCCTGTGGCCGACGCCGGTTGCGCCGCGCGTGCGCTCTTGGTTCGTGCGCGCGCTGCAAGGTGGCAGGCTGGAAGAAGGTTCGCTGTGGCTCGATTTTGATCCGCAGACGTTTGATCTTTTGAAAAAAGATTTGCAGCCGCCTGATGACAAATTGCGGATGAATTTTCGTCTGTCTGGAACGCTGCTAGAAGCTGTGCCCGGTCTGCCGCCTTTGTCGGCTTTGGATGGAACGGGCGTGGTGACTGGCCGCACCGCCAATTTTGTCGCGACGCGCGCGCAAATGGATGTGTCGGGTCAGAAGCTCAATATTGTTGAAGCATCTTTCAGCGTGCCTGATACGCAAGTTAAGCCTGCGCCGGCCACGATCAATATGCGCCTCACAGGTGCGCTCGATGCAGTGGCTGATTTGTTCGAACGCGAGCGACTGAAGCCTTATGCGCAAGTGCCGATTGATGCGGCGACGGTGAAAGGCCAGATCGATGGACAGATTGTCATCGATATGAAACTGGCTGACGAGGTGAAGCCGGAAGATACGCGCGTGCGGGCCAGCGCAGCGCTGACCAATTTCTCGGTCGATAAAATGGTCGGTCAGGAAAAGCTGGAAGCCGGCACGCTCAATCTCACGGCAGAGCGCGGCATGTTGCGCGCCTTGGGGCAGGGCCGCTTGTTTGGTGCGCCGGCGACCATTGAATTGCGCAAGCAGATCGATGCGCCAACGGAAGCGATCATCGGCATGACGCTTGATGATGCGGCGCGCACCAAGCTTGGTCTGAATTTTGGACAAACGCTGACCGGCCAGATTGGTGCAAAAATGACAGCGGCGCTTGGCCAGCAAGACAAGGCGCGCGCACAAGTCGAGATTGATTTCACCAAAGCCAACATCGACAATTTACTGCCCGGTTTTGTGAAGCCCGTTGGCAAGCCAGCTAAAGCTTCTTTCACATTGATCAATGATCTGACCGGGCCGGATCTCGAGAATTTCGTCTTTGACGGCGGCACGGCTTTCGCCAAGGGCTCGATTGAATTGGATCCCGTTGGCGGTATGGAGCGTTTGAAGCTCACACAAGTGCGCCTCTCGCCGGGCGATGACATGCAGATCATGGCCGAGCAGACCAAAGAGCTGCTCAAATTGTCGATCTCAGGCAAATCAGTGGATGCGAAACCTTTCTTGCGTCTGTTGACGACAGGTACGGCGCCGCGTGCAGGCTCGGGCCCCTCCAAAGATTTCGACGTCGATCTCAAAGCCAATCTTGTGGCGGGTTATAACAATCAGACCGCCTCCAATGTGACTTTGCGCATGGGTCGACGCGCGGGCCAGATCCGTGTCTTCAATCTGAACGGCAAGTTTGGCAAAGATAATGTCGTGGGTTCGGTTGTGCGCGTGCAGGGCGAGCCGCAGATTAGTTTGGCCACCAATGACGGTGGTGCGCTTTTGAACTTCTTCGATCTCTACAAGCGCATGGAAGGCGGCAAACTGCAATTTACTGCGCAGCTCAGTGATACCGAGATTGACGGCACAGTGACCGTGCAAAACTTCATTGTGCGCAATGAACCCGCTCTGCGCCGTCTCGTCTCCGAAGGCGTGGCGCAGCGAGACCGCTCGGGCCAGATCAAGATTGATACGACGGCTGCGGCCTTCTCTAAAATGCAGGTGAGTTTCACGCGGGCGCCCGGTCGCATTGATTTGCGCGATGGCGTTATCTATGGCCCCGAAGCGGGCACGACGATTGAAGGCACGCTCGATACAATCAATGATCGCGTGAATATGACGGGAACATTTGTGCCAGCTTACGGCCTCAATAATTTCTTCTCGAAGATTCCGCTCTTTGGCGTGTTTTTGGGGGGCGGTGAAAATGAAGGTCTGTTCGGGGTGAATTTCCGTCTCAGCGGCTCCTCGACGGCACCTGCACTAACCATCAATCCGCTTTCAGCTCTCGCGCCCGGTTTCTTGCGCAAGATTTTCGGCGCTGGCCAAGGTGCGCCGAGCGAGGCGCCTGCGCCACCCGCCGCTGTGCCGCAAGGCGCACCGCCGGAAGAGGGCGAAAAACAAGGCGGCGCGCCGATGCAATTTGCACCGACGCGCCGCGTTTCGCCGTTTCGCTAAAAGTTTTTAGACAGGCTTCAGAAGCACGTGCTTCTTTTTGCCCATCGACAATTTCACCACGCCTTCACCGGTGAGGTCGGCTGCGCTCAAGGTCGCGCGCTCATCGCTCACCGCAGCATCATTCATGCGCAGACCGCCGCCTTTGATCTGGCGGCGCGCTTCACCCGTTGATGCGACGAGGCCTGCTTTGACGAAAGCGGTCAGCACGCCAATGCCGGCCTCAAACTCGCTGCGCGTCACTTCAATTGTCGGAAGGGCTGTCGAGAGCACACCCTCTTCAAACGTCTTGCGCGCTGTTTCGGCCGCCTCATCTGCGCTTGCCCGACCATGCAGCATGGCGGTCGCTTCATTGGCGAGTATCTTTTTCGCTTCGTTGATTTCCGCGCCGCCGAGATTTTCGAGGCGACGGATTTCGTCCATCGGCAGTTCGGTGAAGAGACGCAGGAAGCGGCCGACATCGGCATCTTCCGTATTGCGCCAGTACTGCCAGTAATCATAGACAGGCAGCATGTCGGAGTTCAGCCAGACGGCACCTGATGCCGTCTTGCCCATTTTTGCGCCCGACGCTGTGGTGAGCAGTGGCGAGGTCAGGCCATAGAGCTGACCTGTGCCCATGCGGCGGCCCAGATCAATGCCCATGACAATATTGCCCCATTGATCGGAGCCGCCCATTTGCAGCGTGATTCCGTAGCGCTTGTTCAGCTCGACGAAATCATAGGACTGCAGGCACATATAGTTGAATTCGATGAAGGAGAGTTCCTGCTCGCGATCAAGACGCATCTTGACCGAGTCCATCGACAACATGCGATTGACCGAGAAGTGACGTCCGACATCGCGTAGGAAGTGAATGTAATTGAGCGCGGTCAGCCATTCGGCATTGTCGGTCATCACCGCATCGGTCTTGCCGTCACCGAAGGTGAGGAATTTTGTAAAGACTTGGCGGATGCCATTTTTATTGGCGTCGATCTGATCGAGCGTCAGCAGCTTGCGGCTTTCATCGCGGCCTGAGGGATCACCGACCTGTGTCGTGCCTCCACCCATGAGCGGGATCGGCTTGCCGCCGGTCTTTTGCAGCCAGCGCAGCATCATGATTTGTAGCAGCGAGCCGATGTGCAGCGAGGAGGCGGTCGCATCAAAGCCGATATAGGCGATGAGTTCTCCCGCCTTCGCCTTGTCATCCACGCCCGCGAAGTCGGAGCATTGGTGGATGTAGCCGCGCTCTTTCAGAACGGCGAGAAAATCGGACTTCGGCTGAAAATCGGTCGACATGGCATCCTCGGCTCAATTGCGCCGGGTTTAATCGACAGGGCGCGTCGGCGCAACGTGACAGACGCTCGCTACAAACTATGATCGTCCCATGAGTCTCTCCCGCGCCATAGGCCTGATGTCCGGCACGTCCCTCGACGGGATCGACATTGCTTTTGTCGAGACGGACGGGAAATCGCAGGTTCGGCTCGGCGGTTTTGCCACGCGGCCTTATTCAGAGGCGGAGCGGCGGCTGCTCCGGGCGGCGCTGGCCGATGCGCGCAGCCTGACCGATGCCGCCAGCCGTCCCGGCATTTTGCCCCAAGCCGAAGCCTTCCTCACCCGTGCTCATGCGGAGGCTGTGCAGAGCTTTTGTCGGGAGCAGGAGCTTGATCTCGGCTCCATCGACCTGATCGGCTTCCACGGCCAGACGGTTTTGCACCGGCCAGAGGTGGGGCTGACGGTTCAGATCGGGAATGGTCAGGAATTAGCAGAGGCGTTAGGCCGTCCGGTGGTCTTTGATTTCCGCTCCGCCGATGTGGCGGCTGGCGGGCAGGGTGCGCCTTTGGTCCCCGTCTTCCATCGGGCTTTGGCCGCTGGCGCCGATCTGCCCGAGGATGTCGCCTTTCTAAACCTTGGCGGGGTGGCCAATGCCACCATTCTCTGTGGTGATGGAGACCCGATTGCCTGCGATACGGGGCCGGCCAATGCGCTGCTCGATGATTTTGTGCTGGCAAGGACAGGGGCGCCGTTTGATGCGGATGGGGCTCTGGCGGCATCCGGCACACCCGATGAGGCACTTCTGGCGCGCTGGCTCGGGCAGTCTTTCTTTGATCAGCCGCCGCCCAAAAGCCTCGACCGCAATGCGTTTGACGTGGCAGGTGTCGAAAAACTCTCGGATGCCGATGGCGCGGCGACGCTGACAGCCTTTACGGCGCGCTCAGTCGCGCGGCTTTTGCCCCACCTCAAAACCCGGCCCAAGCTCTGGATTGCCTGTGGCGGTGGGGCGCGTAACAAGACGCTTTTATCTATGCTTGAAAACTGCTTAGGAGCAGGTGTTCATGCAGCAGATGAATTTGGATGGGACGCCGGCGCGATTGAAGCGCAGGCCTTTGCCTATCTCGCCGTCCGCTCTGCGCGCGGTCTCCCGCTAACTTATCCCGGCACAACGGGCGTGAGCCGCCCGTTGTCCGGTGGTCATTTGGTTCAGCCTTAGTCTTCAGCGCCCTTTTTGGCGCGGGCGGGGGTCGGCAGGCGGACCGGATTGTCGAGGCGGCGGTCGAGATAATTGCCGACTTCGGCAATCAGCTCATCCACGCGGTTCTCGAAGAAATGGTTCGCACCCTGCACAACGGCATGTTCGATGATAATGCCGCGCTGGGTTTTGAGCTTTTCAATCAGGCCCATGACTTCCTTGAGCGGAGCCACACGGTCCTGATCGCCATGAACGAAGAGGCCCGAGGAGGGGCAAGGCGCCAGGAAGGAATAGTCAAAGCGGTTGGCGGGCGGGGCAATCGAGATGAAGCCCTCGATCTCGGGGCGGCGCATCAACAGCTGCATGCCGATCCACGAGCCGAAGGAGACGCCGGCAATCCAGCAAGCGCGGGCTTCCGGGTTGATGCCCTGCACCCAATCGAGCGCGGCGGCGGCATCTGACAGCTCGCCCGTGCCGTGATCGAAATTGCCTTGGCTGCGGCCGACGCCGCGAAAGTTGAAGCGCAGCACGGAGAAGCCGCGTTCAGCGAATGTATAATATAAGTTGTAGACTATCTGATTGTTCATCGTCCCGCCGAATTGCGGGTGGGGATGAAGGATCACGGCAATCGGGGCGCCGCGCTGCTTGGAGGGATGAAAACGGCCTTCCAGACGGCCAGCCGGACCCGTGAAAATGACTTCAGGCATCGTGATCCTCAAGCAAGCGGGCAGCCTTTGGCGGCCCTGACTTCAAATGCGTGTCAGGTCAGCCCCTTCGCTTGACTTAGCCAAAGGGCGACCCCTAATAGCTGTTAGAATTATTCTAACAACTGAAGGCCTCTCGATAGGCGGGAGGCCGACACGGTCCGGGGCGTTCTAACACGCAGGCACCGTGCAATTGCAAGCATTTTGCGACAAGCAGCGAAACGTGATGGCGCTAGAGCGGATCTATCTCGACCATAATGCGACGGCCCCGCTGCTTCCCGCAGCGCGCGCGGCCATGGTCGGTGCATTCGATTTGCCGGGCAATGCCTCCTCCGTCCACGCGGAAGGTCGCGCAGCACGGGCGGCCGTTGAGCAAGCCCGCAGTCAGGTAGCGACCCTTCTGGGCGTGCGTCCGCGGGACATTACCTTTACATCGGGCGGCACCGAGGCGGCCAATCTCGTTCTCTCGCCCGCCTTGAGCGATGGCGGAAAACCTTTGACTCGCCTGTTGGTGGCGGCTGGCGAACATGCTTGCGTCTTGCAGGGGCACCGTTTCCAGCCAGATGCCGTCCAGATTGTTCCGCTTAAGGCGGACGGGCAGCTCGATTTGGCCGCGTTGAAAACTTTGCTGGCGCAAGCCGATGGCGAGCGGGTGCTGCTGGCCCTGCAAGCTGCCAATAATGAGACGGGCGTCATCCAGCCGGTCGCGGAGGCTGCAGCTCTCGTCCATGAGGCGGGCGGGCTTGTGGTTTGTGATGCGGTTCAGGCGGCGGGGCGCATTGCGCTCCAAGGGCTGGGTGCCGATGCCCTGTTCATTTCCGCCCATAAGATCGGCGGGCCGAAAGGCATGGGCGCTCTGGCTTTTGCCAATATCCGCCTTCATCTGACGGGTGCCGCTCTGGTGAAGGGTGGCGGTCAGGAAAAGGGGCTGCGGGCTGGCACAGAGAATGTCGCGGGCATTGTAGGTTTTGGCGTGGCGGCAGGGCAGGCTGTCGGGCAGGGCCATATGGTTGGGCTTGAGGCCCTGCGGGATAGCCTCGAGGCAGATGTAGCGCGGCGGATGCCTGACGCAATCTTCTTCGGGCAAGGGGCGACGCGCCTGCCGCAGACCTCCTCCTTCTCGGTACCTGGCATGACGGCCGAGACTTTGCTGATTGCGCTTGATCTGGCGGGGATCGCCGTGTCCTCGGGCTCGGCCTGCTCGTCTGGCAAGGTCCAGCCCTCCCACGTCCTCTTGGCGATGGGCGTGGAGCCCGATCTGGCCAAGGGCGCTCTGCGGGTCAGTTTGGGTGCCGAAAACACAGACCGCGACATTGAAGCCTTTTGCGAGGCGCTCGATAAGTCGGTAAGAAACATCAGAGCGCGTTCGGACAAGAGCGCGGCCTGAGAAATTGATCGGGCCGGGTCTCCGGTTCGTAGATAATAGTGAAGCCAAACCAGCGGTCCTTGAAACCGCCAAGGTGAGGAGAAAAGCATGGCGGCCGTCCAAGAGACTGTCGATCGGGTGAAGTCTGTCGATGTCGATGCCTATAAGTATGGCTTCGTCTCCGATATTGAATCGGAGAAGGCGCCAAAGGGCCTCAACGAAGACATTGTTCGTTTCATCTCGGCGAAAAAGAATGAACCCGCGTGGCTGACCGAATGGCGCCTCGAAGCCTATCGGCTTTGGCTGACCATGCCTGAGCCCGATTGGGCGCGCGTTGATTACCCGAAGATCAATTATCAAGATCTCTATTATTATTCCGCGCCGAAAAGCACGCCGGGCCCGAAAAACCTCGACGAGGTCGATCCCGAATTGCTGCGCGTTTATGAAAAGCTCGGCATTCCGCTGCGCGAGCAGGAAATTCTGGCGGGCGTGCAAGAGCGCAAGGTTGCGGTGGATGCGGTCTTCGATTCCGTGTCTGTCGCCACAACCTTTAAGGCCGAGCTCGCCAAAGCTGGTGTGATCTTCTGCCCCATCTCGGAAGCGGTTCATACGCATCCGGAACTGGTGAAGAAATATCTCGGCTCCGTGGTGCCCACGAGCGACAATTATTATGCCACGCTCAATTCGGCTGTCTTCTCGGATGGTTCGTTTGTCTACATCCCGCCGGGCGTGCGTTGCCCGATGGAATTGTCGACTTATTTCCGCATCAATGAACAGAATACAGGCCAGTTCGAGCGCACGCTGATCATTGCCGACAAGGGCTCTTATGTGAGCTACCTCGAAGGCTGCACCGCGCCCAAGCGCGATGAGAACCAGCTGCATGCAGCTGTGGTCGAGCTGATCACGCATGATGATGCTGAGATCAAATATTCGACCGTGCAGAATTGGTATCCGGGCGACGCGGACGGCAAGGGCGGCATTTATAATTTTGTCACCAAGCGCGGCGATTGCCGCGGTGCGCGCTCGAAGATCTCCTGGACGCAGGTTGAGACCGGTTCGGCGATCACTTGGAAATATCCGTCCTGCATTTTGCGCGGCGATGAATCACGCGGTGAGTTTTACTCGATCGCTATTTCCAATGGTCGTCAGCAGGTCGATTCCGGCACCAAGATGATTCATCTGGGCAAGAACACGACGAGCCGCATCATCTCGAAGGGCATTTCGGCGGGTCACTCCAACAACACTTATCGTGGACAAGTGTTGGCGCAGAAGCGCGCGACCAATGCACGCAATTTCACCAATTGCGATTCATTGCTGATTGGCGAGACCTGCGGCGCGCATACGATCCCCTATATCGAGGCGAAAAACGCTAGCGCTGTTTTCGAGCACGAAGCGACGACGTCGAAAATTTCTGAAGATCAGCTGTTCTATTGCATGCAGCGTGGGCTATCTGCTGAGGAAGCCACGGCGCTCATCGTCAATGGTTTCGTGCGTGACGTGCTGCAACAGCTGCCGATGGAATTTGCGGTTGAAGCACAGAAATTGATTTCTATCAGCCTAGAAGGCTCGGTTGGCTGAGGCGTCTGTCGCCTCGTCATCTTTGAAACGGATACAGGAAACATGATCGAAATTCGCAATCTTCACGCCGAAATCGACGGTAAGAAAATCATCAACGGCCTTTCGCTGACGGTGAATGACGGCGAAGTGGCGGCCATTATGGGCCCCAATGGCTCGGGCAAGTCGACGCTTTCTTATGTCATCTCAGGCCGCGAAGGTTATGACGTGACGGGCGGCGAAGTTTTGCTCAATGGCGAAAACATTCTTGAGATGAATGCAGCCGAGCGCGCCGCCAAGGGTGTCTTCCTCGCCTTCCAATATCCGCTGGAAATTCCCGGCGTCACCACGATGACCTTTTTGAAGGCCTGCCTCAATGCCCAGCGCAAGTCGCGCGGGGAAGCGGAACTGTCGACGCCCGACTTTATGAAGCGCGTGAAGGCGGGTGCTGAAAAGCTCGGCGTGCCGCAGGACATGTTGCGTCGCGCTTTGAACGTTGGGTTCTCGGGCGGCGAAAAGAAGCGCATGGAAGTTTTGCAAATGTCGCTGCTGGAGCCGACCTTTGCCATTCTGGATGAAACAGATTCCGGCCTCGACATTGATGCTCTGCGCATTGTGTCGGAAGGCGTGAATGCTTTGCGCGATCCCAAGCGTTCTTTCCTCGTCATTACCCATTATCAGCGCCTGCTTGATTACATCGTGCCCGACACAGTGCATGTCATGTCGAAGGGCCAGATTGTGAAGACGGGTTCGAAAGAACTGGCGCTCGAGCTCGAGGCCAATGGTTATCGTGATTATGTCGGCGAGGCGGCGTGATGCCCGGTGACGTGAAAACGGCACAATCAGCAGCGGAAGAAAAGCTCGTCGCGGAATTTGCGCGCGCGCGTGCATCGCTGCCGGGTACAGAACCTGTTGGCGCCTTGCGTGATGCGGCCTTTGCGACTTTTAAATCCGCAGGACTGCCCACGCGCCGCGTAGAGGCGTGGCATTATACGGATTTGCGGATCGCGATGCGCGATGCCCTGCCGCTGGCCTCTGCTCCCAAGCCTGATGCGGCACTCAAGCAAAAGCTTGAAAAGCTGGCGCCGCGCATTGCTGATCTGGCAACTGCGCGTCTTGTTTTGGTCGACGGTTATTTTATTGCCGAGCTTTCGGATGCAATGCCCAAGGGCGTGAGCGTGAGCGCTCTGTCTGATGCGCTCGCCAAGGGCGATGCCACAATTGTCGAAGCATTGTCAGCCCCCGGCATGGGGCAGGGCGATGCTGCTCTCGCGCTGAACACCGCATTCATGCAAGGCGGCGTGGTGATTGATGTTGCATCGGGCAAGCAGGTTGCGCAGCCGATTGAGATTGTCGCGGTCTCGTCTGAATCATCGCATGCCATTTACGCTCGCTCGCTGCTTCGTGTCGGTGCAGGCGCGCATCTAACGCTGATCGAGCGGGATGTGAGTGCGGCCGCACAAGCCGAACAGCGCAATAATGCATTGGTTGTCATGGTCGCGGATGAAGGCCAAGTCGAGCACGTCTTCGTGCCGGCGGTTCTGAACAGCGCATCCACGCATGTCGCATCATTGCTCGCAGTTCTGGGTGCGAAAGCCTCGTTCAATTCTTTCACTTTGGCGCAAGGCGGCGGGCTTTTGCGCCGCCAGATTCACATGCGCTTTGATGGCGAGCACGCCAAGGGCCAATTGGCTGGTGCATCTGTGTTGCGTCAAAAAGATCATGCCGATACGACGCTCGTCGTGCAGCATGTGGCAGCGCATTGTCAGAGCCGCGAATATTTCAAAACCGTGCTCGATGGTGAGGCGACCGGCGTCTATCAGGGCAAGGTGATTGTGGCGCCGGGCGCGCAAAAGACCGATGGCGCGATGAAGAGCCATGCGATTTTGCTCTCCGATAATGCGACGATGAACAATAAGCCTGAGCTTGAAATCTTTGCCGATGACGTTGTCTGCGGACATGGCGCGACAGTCGCCCAGCTCGACGAAGATCAGGTTTTTTATGCGATGGCGCGTGGCTTGCCAAAGCCTGTGGCGGAATCGATGCTGCTCGAAGCTTTTGTCGATGAAGCGACAGATCGCGTTGAGAGCGAGCCTGTACGTGTCTATCTCACGAGTTTGATCGGGCAATGGCTTTCGCAGCGGGGGAGAGCATGAATATGAATGTTCCCTATGATGTCGAAGCGATCCGCCGCGACTTTCCCATTCTGAATGAGCGCCCTTATGGCAAGCCGCTTGTCTATCTCGACAATGCAGCCTCGGCTCAAAAACCGCGTCAGGTGATTGATCGCATGGTTCATGCTTATGAGCATGAATATGCCAATGTCCATCGCGGCCTGCATTATCTCGCCAATGCGGCGACTGAGGCTTTTGAAGGTGCGCGCGAAAAAGTCCGTGGTTTTCTGAACGCGGGCTCGACTGACGAAATCATCTTCACGCGCTCCGCGACAGAAGCCATCAATATTGTCGCTGGCGCTTTCGGTCAGGCCTATATTCAGGAAGGTGACGAGATCGTTTTGTCGATCATGGAGCATCATTCCAATATTGTGCCTTGGCATTTCCATCGCGAGCGCAAGGGCGCAGTGTTGAAATGGGTGGGCGTTGGTGAGGATGGATCTTTCTCGCTCGACGAATTTGAAAAGACGCTGACATCCAAGACCAAGATTGTTGCCATCACGCATATGTCCAATGTTCTTGGCACAGTCGTTCCGGTGAAAGATGTCATCCGCATCGCGCATGCACGCGGTATTCCGGTGCTGGTCGATGGCTCGCAAGGCGCCTGCCATCTGGATGTCGATGTTCGCGATCTTGATGCCGACTTCTATGTCTTCACCGGTCACAAGACCTATGGGCCGACCGGCATTGGCGTGCTCTATGGCAAGCGCGAATGGCTCGAAAAATTGCCGCCCTATAATGGTGGTGGCGAGATGATCGAGACGGTCACGATGGACCGCGTGACCTACAACACGCCGCCGCATCGTTTTGAGGCAGGTACGCCGCCGATTGTGCAGGCCATTGGTCTGGGCGCTGCCATGGATTACATGCTGGCTGTGGGGCGCGATGGTATCCGCGCGCATGAAAATGCGTTGGGTGCCTATGCGCAGGAGCGTTTGGCGCGGCTGAATTCCATTCGTCTCATTGGCACGGCACCCGGCAAAGGCGCCATTGTCTCCTTCGAGATGAAGGGTGCTCATGCGCATGATGTGGCAACCGTGATTGATCGCTCGGGCGTGGCCGTGCGGGCAGGCACCCATTGCGCCATGCCTTTGATGTCGCGCTTTGGTGTGACATCGACGTGCCGTGCGTCCTTTGCCATGTATAATACGCGAGCTGAGGTGGATGCGCTGGTCGAAGCGCTCGCCAAAGCCGAAGCTCTGTTTGCTTGAGGTTGCGGATAAGATGACCGATCTCTCCAACGATACGCAGCCCAACAAGCCCGATCTGGCTTTGCCCAGCGCCTTGCCGCCGGAAGAGCTGGAGCGTTTGACCGACGATATTATCGTCGCGCTCAAGACGGTGTTTGATCCGGAAATTCCGGTCGATATTTATGAGCTTGGTCTCATCTATAAAATTGATGTCGATGATTCACGCTTTGTGAATATCAACATGACGCTGACAGCGCCGGGCTGCCCGGTCGCTGGTGAAATGCCGCAATGGGTGGAGAATGCTGTCTCCGCTGTGCATGGTGTTTCAGGCGCAAAGGCGCATATGGTTTTCGATCCACCGTGGGATCAGAGCCGCATGTCGGATGAAGCGCGTGTCGCGCTGGATATGTGGTAACATTGGTAAGTAACTCATTCGTCGGGCCTTGAACCCGGCTGAGGGAGATGGACATGGTGCAGGCAAGACCGCGACCGCAAGTCGTGAGATTGACAGAAGCAGCGGCCGAGCGCGTTCGCGAAATCATGGATGCGGCTGAAAAGCCGGTCGTTGGTTTGCGTGTTGGCGTGAAGAATGGCGGCTGCGCCGGCATGTCCTACACGATGGAATGGGCCGAGGCTGTTGGCCCACATGATGAAGTGGTGGACGACAAGGGCGTGAAAGTTCTCATCGATCCCAAGGCCATTATGTTCCTGCTTGGCACGGAAATGGATTTTAAAGCGGACAAACTGTCATCAGGTTTTGTGTTCAACAATCCCAATCAGACAGCCGCTTGTGGCTGTGGCGAGAGCGTCTCCATCGAGCCCGCCAAGGCGTGAAGAACTAAAGGGGGGCGCGTATGCCATATTCAACCGCCAATGGTCTGCGCATTCACTACGAAGACCATGGCGATGGCCCGCCGCTCATCATGGTGCATGCCAATCCTTACGACCGTCGGTTGTTCACCTTTCAGGTCGCGCATTTTTCCAATTATTATCGCTGCATTGCGATTGATCTGCGTGGCTATGGTCTATCGGACAAGCCGACTGATCCCTTCACGTTGGAAGATATGGTGCAGGATGTGCTGGGCGTCTGTGATGACCTTGGCATCATGCAGGCTGTGTTTCTGGGCGTCAGTGTCGGCTCCGGCATTGCACTGAAGATTGGGCTTGATCATGCCATGCGGGCGCGTGGGCTTGTTCTGGTCGGCGGCTCCAGCCGTCCCGGTGGCAATATTCAAAAACGCATTGATGCTTTTACGCAGATTGGTCCGGCGAAATATCGGCGCGATTATATGCCTGAGCTTTTTGCCCCCGGTTTCCCTGAGACCACGCTCGGCCGCTGGGTGATGAACCTGTTTTGCGAAGATGCGCATTTGCTCGATGGGCGCTCCATCGCCCGCATCTTCGAGGCGCGCGGATCGGAGAATATGCTGCCGCGGCTGCCGGGTCTCGATATGCCCGTGTTGGTCATCAATGGCGAGCATGACAATTCTTTGGGACGGGGGCGGGAGACCGCCCAACACATCCCCGATGCACGCCATGTTTTGCTGCCGGGCACGGGGCACGCCTGCTGCATCGAGGATCCGGCGGCTTTTGATGCGGCCATGGCTGATTTTCTCAAAGAAAGAGGGCTTTGGCCGCAAGGCTGACGCCCCGTCTGGCTTGCCGCTCTGGGGCTCTGGGCCTAAAAGGCGGGTCTCGGGTTTTTGAGCCCGACTCACCCCTCCGGATGAGGCCGGATGATCATCGCCCGCATCATTGAACCTGCCGCCGCCGCGCTGGATACGACGCTCGCCTCACACAGGCGCGCAGCGTTTCTGCTCGTGCTTGCCGCGCTGGCGCTTTTTCTGCCGGGCCTGTTCTCGCTGCAGCCGATGGATCGCGACGAGCCGCGCTTTGCGCAGGCGACGAAGCAGATGATCGAGACCGGCGATTATGTTGCCATCCGTTTTCAGGATGAGGCGCGCAACAAAAAGCCTGTCGGCATTTACTGGATGCAAGCGGCTGTTGTCAGTGCGGCAGAGGCGCTGGGCGTGCCGCAAGCGCGCACGACCATTTGGCTCTATCGCTTGGTCTCGCTTTTTGGTGCGGTCAGTGCGGTTCTGCTGACCTATTGGACGGCGCTTGTCTTCGTGACGCGTCGAAATGCGTTTCTTGCCGCACTTCTGTTTGCCTCGACCATTCTGATTGGCGTTGAAGCGAGGCTCGCCAAAACAGATGCCGTTGTGCTCGCGACCATTATGGCTGCCATGGGCGCACTGGCGCGCTTTTATCTGCAACCCGAAAAAACACGCGGCTGGAAATTGCCCTTCATCTTCTGGACGGCGATTGGTCTCGGGCTTTTGGTCAAAGGCCCCATTACGCCGATGGTGCCTTTGTTTGCAGGCCTTGTGCTGGCGTTGAAAGACCGCGGCGCGAAATGGTTTGGGGCCGCGCGGCCGCTGCCCGGTCTCATCTGGGCTTTGCTGCTTGTCGTGCCGTGGTTCGTGCTGATCATGATTGCAACCAAGGGCGCGTTTCTCGCAGATTCTGTCGGCAATGACATGCTCGGCAAAGTCGGCTCGGGGCAGGAGAGCCACGGCGCACCGCCCGGTACTTACTTCGTCGCTTTTTGGGCAACAGCTTGGCCAATGGCACCCTTTGCTGCCTTAGCAGCAGCTTTTGCATGGACAGCGCGGCGTGAAAAAGCAGTCGCCTTTTTGCTCGCATGGATTGTGCCTTTCTGGCTCGTCTTTGAAGCTGTGCCGACGAAACTCCCGCATTATGTGCTGCCGGCATTTCCGGCCATTGCCATTTTGATCATGGTGGCATTCGAGCGCGGTGCTTTGGTTGCGCAGAAAACATGGGCGCGCGCGTTGTTGCGCCTTGTGCCCGTCATCCCGCTTGTTCTGCTTGCGGCTGGTGTTGGCCTGTCTGTCTGGAGCGGGAAATTACCCGGAGCCTTTGCTTTCGTCGCCCTGCCATTTCTGGTGGGGCTCGCATGGCATCTGTTGCGTGATATTGGCACGGAGAAGATCGAGACGTCGGTGCTCGCAGCTGTGGCTTTGGCGGTCAGCGCTTATGTCTTCGTGTTCTCCGGCATTATGACGGGCGGCCCGTTTGAAGCCTGGCGCATGTCGCCGCGCCTCGCCGATGCCGCTCGTCTCGCCATGAGTCATCAGGGACAATGCACGCGCACGTCTGCGGCGACGGTTGGCTTCAACGAGCCCAGTCTTGTCTTCCTCACTGGTACCGATTTGCTGATGACCGGCGGCGAAGAGGCCGCGCGCTTTGTAAAGGGCGCTCCCTGCCGCATCGCCTTTGTGGATGTGCGCGGCGAGGCGGCTTTCAAGGCCGCTCTGTCGACATCGTCCAATATTGCGCTCATCTCGCGCGTTGAAGGGCTCAATCTCAATGGCGGCCGCAAGCTGGATATCGGCGTCTATGCGTTGAAAGTTTCAGCGCCATGATGACTTCGCTCCACATCGCTTCGCGCGATTTCATCAACCGCTGGAAGCGAGCGCATCGTTTTCATGAGCGCAATACGCGTCGCATAGAGGCTGGCATTGCGCTTGTCTTGTGTCTGACCATTGTTTCCGTCGCTGTTTACGGCGATGAGACCCTTGCCCGCAGTGTTAAATCCGTCACGCCGGCTTTCTATGATTTCTTCGCGGTGATCACGCGGCTGGGTGAATCCGGTTGGATCTTTGCCACCTGCGCTACCTGCATGATTGGCGCGCTGGCGTTGCGTCATCGCGGATGGGGCCGGCGCGTCGATGCCATGCTCGGTCTTTTCGCAGGGCGGGCTTTCTTCGTGCTGTCTGTCAATGCGGTTGCTGGTCTGCTCTCGATTGGCCTTAAAATGTTCTTTGGCCGCGCGCGTCCGCGTTTGCTCGATATGGTCGGGCCCTTCCATTTTGATCTCTTCTCGTGGAAATCCTCAGTCTTGAGCTTTCCGTCCGGCCATACAGTGACAGCCTTTGCCACAGTGACAGCACTGGCTTTTATGGCGCCGCGTTTGGGTTCTTGGCTTTTTGTACTGGCAGTACTGATTGCCGCCTCGCGTGTCATCACTGGCGCGCATTACCCTTCCGATGTAATTGCCGGAGCCGCTTTGGGGGCGGCAACCGTTTTTGTCATGCGTCGCGCCTTTGCTGCGCGGCAGATTGTTTTTCGCTCGCGTGATAGCGGGATTGAGGCGCGCGGCGCGGGCCTCATCTCTACCGCTTTTGCGGGCGTGATTGGACTTGGAGTGAAAAAATGACGACAGCTCCCGTTGTTTCGGTGGTTGTTCCGGTGCGCAATGAGGCCGGCAATGTCGAGCCGCTCATCACCGAGATTGAGCGCGCGCTTACACCAGAAGGCCCGTTCGAAATCATCTATGTAAACGATGGGTCGACCGACGGCACCAGCGTGGAACTGGCGCGCCTATCGGCGTCGCGTTCGCACTTGCGCGAAATTCGCCATGCGGAGAGCTGCGGCCAATCTGCCGCTGTGCGCTCAGGCGTGCGAGCTGCGCATGGTTCCGTCATTATCACGCTGGATGGCGACGGGCAGAATGATCCGGCCTTCATGCCGGCTTTTTTGGCCGCTCTGCGCAGTGCTGGTCCGTCCTGCGGATTGGTGCAAGGTCAGCGTGTGGGGCGCAAAGACACGGCTTTCAAACGTTGGCAATCACGTATTGCCAATCGCGTGCGCTCAAAAGTTTTGAATGACGGCACGCGCGATACAGGATGCGGCTTCAAATGTTTTCCGCGGGAAGCTTATCTCGCTTTGCCTTACTTCGATGCGCTGCATCGCTTCATGCCGGCGCTCGTGCGCCGGGAGGGTCTGGGCATTGCTTATGTCGATGTGATTGATCGTCCGCGTCTGACTGGCGTGTCGAATTATGGTTTCTTTGATCGCCTTTGGGTCGGCATTGTCGATCTCATGGGCGTGCGCTGGCTGTTGAAGCGCCGCAAGCGCGTGCCGGTCGCTACAGAGGTGTCGCGATGATCTATTCTCTTTCGCAAGCGGTCGGCGAATATCTCTACGATGTCTTTGTGACGCGTTTTGATTTGTGGCTGGTGTTCGGGCTCCTTGCCCAATTGGTGTTCACGGCGCGTTTTCTGGTGCAATGGCTGGCGTCTGAAAAGGCGGGGCGCTCAGTGGTGCCCATGGCTTTTTGGTTTTTGTCGATTGCTGGCGGCACGATGACGCTCGTCTATGGCATCCAGCGTCGTGAGCCCGTTATTATTATGGGGCAGGCCTTGTCGATCTTCATTTACATCCGCAATGTGATGCTGATCTTCAAAAATAAAGCCAATCAAAGCGAGAGCGCCTAAGCGACGCTCTCATTTTTGCGTGCAGCTATCATTCACTTCGCTGCCATTGCCGTAAAAATTTTTGACCAATTGTTTCGAGCCAAAGAAGACCAGAATATCTCCGTGTAATTCTTTGGATTGACCCCAAACCAAGCCATCGCCTGTTAGTTCGAATTGCGAACGGATGATTTTGTAGATTTGCGTCCCTTCGCTTGTCGTGCGCTTCAGCTCTTTGGCTTCCGTATCATAAGTCACTTTGTAGGGCTGGTTGCGGCTGCTCTTGCAGTCGAGCGTGAGCATGTCTGCCTGTGCTGGCGCAGATATCAGGGCGAGGCCCAATCCGAGGGTCAAAAGACTGACGCGCATCATGTAAGCCTCCCCAAATTTTCTTAGCCCCAAACTTCATTGGCAAGGGACACGACGAGTTCAAGCTTGGCGCGTTGATCTGCTTCTGTGAGGGGGTTGCCGGGCACAGAAGAGGCAAAGCCGCATTGGGCCGAGAGCGCCAATTGATCGAGCGGTACAATTTTGGCGGCATCATCGAGACGCTTGCGGATATGCGCGCGGTCTTCGAGCTGCGGAACTTTTGAGGAGATGAGACCGAGCACCACCATTTTGTCTGATGGCAAATGACGCAGCGGATCGAATGTGCCCGCACGCGGGGAATCGAATTCCATCAGATAGGTCTGGATGCGCACTTTCTTGAACAGACGCTCAGCGACCAGATCATAGCCGCCTTCTGCCTGCCAATGGCCGGCCTGATTGCCGCGGCACAAATGCATGGCGACATGCATGTCTTTTGGTGCGCCATCGACAACGGCATTCATCGCGTCTGTATAGACTTCGACGAGCTCTCGCCAATCATCACCGCGCGCTTCGAGCGCCTTTTGGATTTTGGGGTCGCCCAATTTGGCGAGCGACGTTTCATCGAGCTGCAAATAGCGGCAGCCCGCATCATAGAGCGCCTTCATTTCTGCATGATAGGCTTTGGCCAGATCATTCCAGAAATCGGCGAGATTGGGATAAATATCGCGCGAAATATTGTCGCGACCCGAGCGGTAGTGAATGTAGCAGGGGCCGGGCAGAGTGATCTTCGGCAAGGCCGTCTTCACATTGGCCTTGAGGAACGTGAAGTCCGGCGCATTTACGGAGGCCTGCCAGCGCAAGGGCGATGAGACGACCGGCACGCGCGCAGCACGCTTGCCGCCTTGACCGTCCGAATAAGCCCAGTCACCGCCACCCACATGTTCACTGCGCACGCCTGTGAGGCCTTGCGTGGTGAAATTTTCTGAATAGGTCGAGCGGCGGAACTCGCCATCGGTGGCGACTTTCAGGCCGACACTTTCCTGCATCGCAATGACTTTGCGGATTTCTTCATCCTCAATGGCGCGCAACTCGGGATGGCTGATGCGGCCTTCATGATGCGCATCACGCGCTGTCTTGATCGCGTCCGGGCGCAGGAAAGAGCCGACGATTTCAGCGCGGAAAGGCGGGTTGTGAGAGACGCTCATGGGGTGTCCTTTTCTTATTTTTCTTATTTGGAACCAATGGCCGCACGCGCCGCTTCAATGGCGCTTTGCGGCAAATCGTAAATGCGATTGACGACTTGCGCCATTTCCGCACCCGTAATCGGGGAAATGTCGAGCTTCAAGCGTTCGGCTTCTGACTTCAGATCAGCATCGGCCATGCTCTTCATGAAGGCCGCACGCAAAGCTTCCACGCGCTCCGTAGGCACTTCTGCGGCGGCAATGAAGGGGCGACCAAATGTGAGCGGCTCATAATGCACCTGCATCACTTGCTGCTGCTCTTTCGTTTTGGCGTAAGAATAAGCCAGCGGCACGCCTTCTTTGTCGAGCTGGGGTTCCGAGCGCATGCCTTCCTGCGCCACGATGCGGATGAATTTGTCTTTGACCCATTGTGACTTCTGGACCGAGATGGTGGACCAGCCAACGCCGCAGGTGCCTTGCACTTCGCCTTTTTCAATGGCGAGCAGAATTTCAGTCGAGCCCGGATAGCCGGAGACGATTTTGAAATTGGCGTTGAAGACGCTGTTCAAGAGCAGCGGGAAGTCACGTGTCGAACCGCCGGCCGCGCTGGCGCCAATCAGCACATTGCCTTTGAGAAAATCGTCGAAAGTTTTTTGCGGCGCATCGGCGCGAATGATGCAGACATAGAGTTCATTATTCGCGCTGCCGATCATGGAGAGTTTGCGGGCGTCATATTTGACCTTGCCCTTGTCGCCGATCAGCGGCTCCATCAAGGCGCCGGGGAAAATGGCGCCCATGACTGAGCCGTCTTTGGGGGCGGCAATGGCAATATGCTGGGTGGCGACAATCGATCCAGCACCGGCCATATTGCTGACCACGACGGTCGGATTGCCGGGGATATATTTGCCGATCGCGCGCGCGACGAGGCGTCCATAGAGATCATAGCCACCGCCTGCTGACGAGCCGACGATCATCTGGACGTTTTTGCCCCGATAGAAATTGGCGACCTCTTCTTGCGCCTGCGCGCCACCCGCCACGGACATCAAGCCCATGAACAAAGTCGCCAAGGCGAGGCCTGTGCCTCGATTGGTCATGAAGTCCTCCCAAGAATCTCTTTGGCCCCCTGTGGGGTCTTAAAGGCAACATGCCACACGGGTAGGGCAGGTCAACCTTGGAGCCCGCCTTGACAGGCCCCCGCGCCACCTGTTCCATGGCAAAAAACAAGAGAGAAAAGGGCGGGGTGATATGCAGGTAGGCGTCTTCGATCATCTCGATAATGCTTTCCTGCCCATGGCGCAGTTTCTCGAGGAGCGTTTGACGCTGATCGAGGCTTATGACCGGGCAGGGTTTTACGCCTATCATCTGGCAGAACATCACGGCACCGAATTGGGCATGGCGCCATCGCCCAATGTATTTCTGGCAGCTGTCGCCCAACGCACCAAGAAGCTCCGCTACGGCCCCATGGTCTATGCGCTGCCGCTCTATCATCCGCTGCGTCTGGCGCAAGAAATCTGCATGCTCGACCAGCTCGGCAACGGGCGCTTGATTGTTGGTTTTGGCCGCGGCTCATCGCCGGCTGAATTGCGTTTTTACGGCATTGAACCCACCGAGGCTGAGGCGATTTTCCGTGAGCGTCTGCCGCTTGTTTTTGAGGCTTTGCAAACGGGCGTCTACCGCGAGCCCGGACGCGCCGCGCCTTTGGACGAAATTGAGCTGAAAGTCAGCGTGTTGCAAAAGCCGATGCCGCCTGTCTGGTATGGCGTCCATTCGCCTGAGAGCGCGACGCGCGCGGCTAATAATCGCTGGCAGACGGTTTCACTTGATGCAGCCGATGAAGCGCGTGAGTGCAGCCAGGCCTATCGCGCGGCTTTGCCCAAGGGTGAGGGCGAAGATCTGCTCCTCGGTCTCGGGCGTTTCATTGTCGTCGCGGAGACAGATGCCAAGGGAGAAGAGATTGCGCGCCGCGCCTATCCCTATTGGCACAAGGCCTTCACGCATCTGGCGCGCAAACTCGGATCAACCGCACGCCATCCGCGGCCTGATACATGGGATGCTTTGCACGGGCAGGGCAAGGGTGTTGCGGGATCACCTGCAACCGTCGCTACCTTCTTGCGCGACCAGCTCGATGTGTCGCAATGCAATTATCTCGTCGGGCAATTTGCTTTTGGTGATCAATCGCTCAGCGAATTGACGACATCGCTTGAATTGTTCCGCACAGAAGTCTGGCCGAAGCTCATGTAAAAAGAGCGCCCGGAAGGGCGCTCTTCTTGTTTCTTAGACGCGGAACGTACCGCGCTTGCGGCCTTGTTCGACATTCAAGAAGAGCTGATCAAGGCTCATCTTGTTTTTCATCAAGCCCTGTTCATAGGAATAGCCCACAAGCGTCTCCAGATTGTGGATGTTCTTGTCGGTCATGCCATATTCCCAGGGGTCTTTGCCGAGCAATTCTTCCTGCTCTTCCCAAGCCTCGCGATACCAGACGACGGGGGCAATGCGCGGGTTTTCCATACGCTTCATGCCGATCCGCTTGGCCTCATTGAAGGCTTTGTAGAGTTCCACCGGGACCCACGGATATTTTTCGACAATGGAATCGCGAATGCCCATCACATGCATGATCGGAAAAATCTGCGTCTTTTTATAATAGGCGATTTCATCATTCTTATAATCGGGGAAGAGGCGCGCCACATTCGGATTGCCTTCGAGGAAGGGATCAATCAGATCGGGATGCAGCACAGCATCGAGCTCGCCTGAGACCAGCATTTTCTCGACATATTTGTCATCGGGCAGGCGGGTCAGTTTCAGATCATCCGGCGGCACGAATTCGACATCTTCGTCGATTTCCGAAAACCATTCGCAGCTCTTATGCGGCACGCCATATTCATGTTCCAAAATGCCGCGCAGCCAGAGGATCGCCGAGACCTGATAGGATTTCACGCCGATCTTTTTGCCGATGAGATCTTTGGGCGATTTAATGCCCTTCTTCGTATTGATGAAGATGAAACCGTGGCGGAAGCGACGGTGTAGGAAGACCGGCAGAGAATTGATCGGAAAACCCTGATCGCGCGCGATCAGATAAGAGGAGGAGGAGAGTTCCGCCACATCGAATTCGCCATTGCGCAGAAAACGCCAATGGCGTGTGGATGAATCCTGCTTGGTCACCATGGTGAGCTGAATGCCATCGGGCTTGACCGCGCCCTCTTTGATCGCGCGCACGATTTCATAATCGCCGCAGGCCAGTGTGAGATGGATATCGCTCGCCATTTTGGGCCGTCTCCTCGTTCTTGCTGCCCGGTTCTTGATCGCATCTCTGGCCGGGCTGGATAGGGGGCGAATGTATCCTTTCCACCTGAGCCCTTGCAAGCGCCGCTCCCATGCCTAAACTCATAATCAGACCCAAAAAAGGGCATATTGAGCGAGGGAGAAACAGCATGTTGCGACATGCCGGGTTGGCTTTGGCCGCCCTGATCGGATTTTCAGCACAAGCAGGGGCGCAAGATTCGCTCGCTTCTTTCTACAAGGGTCGCAATGTGTCGATCATCATCGGCTCGTCGCCAGGTGGCGGCTATGATCTTTATGGCCGTTTGATCTCGCGATTCATCAATCGCCACATTCCCGGCAATCCGACGATCGTCGCCTCGAACATGCCGGGTGCGGCCTCCAATATTGCCGCCTCGCATGTCTAT
>CANGFE010000021.1 GCA_947453155.1 Beijerinckiaceae bacterium
GCTTCAGCAACCGCGAGGTCGATGCCGCGCTTCAGATCCATCGGGTTCATGCCCGAGGTGACATACTTGATGCCTTCCTTGACGATCGCCTGAGCGAGAACGGTCGCGGTGGTCGTGCCGTCGCCAGCCGTGTCATTGGTCTTGGAAGCGACTTCGCGCACCATCTGGGCGCCCATGTTTTCGAACTTGTCTTCCAGTTCGATTTCCTTGGCGACCGTCACACCGTCCTTGGTGATGCGGGGAGCGCCGAAGGACTTGTCGATCACAACGTTACGACCCTTGGGGCCGAGTGTGACCTTCACAGCATTGGCGAGAATGTCGACACCACGCACCATACGGTCGCGCGCGTCGGACGAAAAACGAACGTCTTTAGCAGCCATTTTGAAAACTCCTGAACCTGTTGGTTCTTTAATTCGTGTCGAATAAAGCGATGAGGAACCGGCTTACTTGCCGAGGACGCCCATGATGTCGCTTTCCTTCATGATCAGCAGGTCCTGACCGTCGAGCTTGACCTCGGTGCCAGACCACTTGCCGAACAGAACGCGGTCACCAGCCTTCACGTCGAGGGCGACGAGCTTGCCGCTTTCATCGCGGGCGCCGGGGCCAACAGCGACCACTTGGCCTTCCTGCGGCTTTTCCTTGGCGGTGTCAGGGATGATAATGCCACCCTTGGTCTTCTCTTCGCTTTCAATGCGCTTGACGACGACGCGGTCGTGCAGGGGACGGAACTTCATGGTCTCTTTTCCTTTGACTGAGGCGCCGGGACCGGCCGCCTCCATACAGCGGGAAGCTTCTTGGGAAGCCTGTTAGCACTCACATGATTGGAGTGCCAACAGTCGGCTTTGGAGATAGGTGGGGGGCTTCACGGCGTCAAGGAGCAGCTAAGACAAAAAAAATGCTGGTTAATGCGCCTTGCCATGGCGCGGATGCAGAGCCAACGACCGCCTCATGCTAGAAAGAGCCAACCGCCCGCCCGAAAAGACCGCGCAGCCGTGCTCGTAATTTCTATTAACATATTCAATTTGCTGGTGAATTTCTTCATCGGCCTGGTCGTCGCGGCCTTTCTGGGGCCCGATTCCTTTGGCCGTTTCGCCGTCGCTCTGGGCGCGGGCAGCCTGCTTCAAGCGCTTTTCTTCGGCTGGCTGCGTTTGGCAGCCGCCCGATATTATTCCGAAACCGCACGCACAAGCCGCCCAGATCTGCGGGCAAGCCTCGATAGCGCCTTCTGGGCCTTGGGCGGGATGGCTTTGGGCCTTGGCGCCATCGGAACCCTGGTCGCGCCGCTGGCGGGCCTCGATCGGGACCTCGTTTTCTGGGCTTTGGCCTTTTGCGCCTGCAATGGCGCTTTTGAATATCAGCTCGCTTTGCTGCGCGCCCGTTTCGATGACCGCGCCTATGCCCTGCTGATCTTTGCCAAAAACATTCTCTCTCTGGCGCTCACGGCGGGCGTGGCTTGGGCGACCGCCTCGCCGGGCCTGACTTTGGCGGGGACAGCGGCGAGCGTTGCGATCTCGACCCTTTTGCTGCATGCGCGACTGAAAGATCCCCACGCGCGACAGGCCCAAAGCAATATGGCCACCATCCGCGAGACGCTCGCTTACGCGCTGCCTTTGTCTTTCTCGCTCATTCTGTTTGCTTTAATCCCGCTCGCCAATCGGGCACTGGGCGCGCGTTTCAGTGATTTTGCCGAAGCGGGCCAATTGGCGCTCGCGCAAGATGTTGGCTTGAAACTCGTGCTCACCATTGGCACGGCGATGGATCAACTCCTGTTCCAGCTTGCCGTGCGCGAACATGAAACGGGCGGGCGCAGCAGCGGCCAAGCTCAAGTTGCCTCGAACATGACCCTCATGGCGGCGCTTTTCATGCCCGCCTTGGTTGGCACATGGCTCGTTCTACCGAGTTTTGAAGTGCTGATCATTCCCCATGAATTCCGTGGCGACTTCGCCAATGCACTGACCATTCTTCTGCCCGGCCTCGTCTGCTATGGGCTGATGACTTTCGCGCTGGCACCGGCCTTCCAGATCGCGCAACGCACATGGCCCGTCATTGCGGCAGCCGCCAGCGCCTGCCTTGCCGATGTGCTGCTGCTGATGCTGCTGCCGCCCAGCTGGGATGTCGATATGCTCGCACTCGCCCAGTCAGGGGCGCTGATGTGCGGCTTTCTCACACTTTTGGCGCTTTCGCCTCTGGCCAAACCAACCTGGCCCAAGATGCAAGACCTCCTCGGTCTCCTCGTTGCAACAGCGGCCATGACAGGCTCTGTCTGGCCATTGCGCGATATGGCGCCCGGTTTGAGCGCGCTCATGACACAAGCGGCCCTGGGCGGATTCATCTATCTCATTGTGCTATTATCTTTTGATGTCGCGGGTTTACGTCAGAACATCAAAAATTGGCGCAGATTTTTGTCGCCCTCAAAAAGCTGACAATCCCACTATCTTAGAAACGACAAATTTCGTCGCGATGAAGCTTCGCCAAATTTATAATTATATAAAATACTGAAAGCAGTACATTTTTCTCGTAACAAGAACGCACTGCGCAGATACACTTAGCTCTTAAAGAGTTGAGCAAAATGCAGTTTCGTCAAGACTATACCCACTTTGCTATGCGCAGGTTGAAACTATGTCGTATGGAGCGACAATGTTTCAAAGTCTCTCCGCAGATTCCGCTCGAAGTGTTTTTGCTCCTCGGCGCCAATCATGGCGCTTTGCCACTCAGCGAGATATACGAACAAATCCCGGCGACGGAAAAAGCCATCCGGCTTCATCTGCACAGCCTGGTCTCGTCGGGCTTGATTGCGGAACAACAGGGGCGTGAGGACAAGCGCTCCAAAGAAATCGCGCTCACCAACAGCGGCTTTGAAATGTTGTCCAAGTATGTCGCGGAATATAAAGACTTCCGCCTTGCTGAAGGCAGCGAATGAAAAGGGCCGCAAAATGCGGCCCTTCTTTATTCCTCACGTATCAAACGAGCCGCCATCGCCGCCGGAATCCCAGCTGCTGCCACCATCATCATAGGAGGCGGGCTGGATGTAATCACTGCCCGCTGAGGGCGTGGACGGGGGATCAAAAACACCACCCGTAATATCCTGCGAAGCATTGCTTGCGGATGCGCCTGCATCATTGCCCGCAATGCCATGCGTATTATTGTTGCCAGAGAAAAGCGACGACAGGGAATTGGCGAGCAAGACGCCGCCTGCCACGCCGGCTGCCATGCCCAAAGCATTGCGCAAGAACGAGCCGCCTTGCGGCGCTGCCGCCTGTTGCTGTTGCGCATAAGAGGGTTGCGGCACAGAAGGAACAGAGCCTGCGCCCCACGGACCCGTCGGGCGCGGTGCGCCGGTGGAGGGCACAGAGCCACGCGCACCGCCGCCAAAGACTGAGCCGAGAAAACCGCCTGATGCGGGCGCGGCAGCGGTCTGTTGCTGCTGAGCCAGATTGCGTTCCAATTCTTCAATTCGTGCGACGGCCTTTTTTAATCCCTCTTCCTGCACGATCACGGCTTGCGCCATGAGATAGGGCGCATAGGGCTGGGCGCGGACTTGCTCGGCAATGAAAGCCTCAGCCTCGGGATCACGTGTATTGCCGGAGGCCGAGCGAACCCGATCGAATAATTCGGTCAGAAGCTGGCGTTCATCAGGGGTCATCGGAACCGTTCCTTCAAAGGTCAGCGCAAAGCGCCACAGCACGAATATGGGGGCGCTTGGGCGCGCGTAAAAGCCCCCTCCCCGCAATCTCTCTTCACGCCTGCGTCAGGACGCAACCGCCCGCGCGCGCCGCGCATTGCCCCACAGATGGGCAGGAGATGACCATGATCGTGAAGGTGGACACGCCTCTAATCACGTTTGAAAGCAACAACCACGATATCGGGGATGCGTTGCGCCAGCATGGGCGCAGCGAGATCGAGAAAATGGCGGAAAAATACTTCGACCGCCTGATCTCAGCCTCGGTCCATTTCAAAGAAGAGGGAATCACGACCCGCTGCAGCGTGACCGTGCAGATGGGCGGCCTGCCCATCATTTCGGGAGAGGCGAGCGCAAAACATTTGCGCTTCGCCCTGGATCAAGCCCTCGACAAGGTCGCCACCCGTCTGCGGCGGATGAAGCGCGAGCTTAGAGAAGATAAGCCCGCGCGTCTTGATAAGGGCGTACTGCCAGATGGCAGCCGCGTGCGGTGACGCCTTAGACCGGACGGCCCGCCAGATAGGCCACAGCATCGCCAGCTTCAGGCAGGCTCGCCACCCATGCCGCCGTCATAGCAGAGGCGCCAGCGTCAGCTGCTGCGCGTGCCAATTGTTCTGCGGCATCATCATGGCCCTGCGTGGCCAGACGCAAAGCTTCGACTGCCGTCACACCGGTTGCAGCATCCGCATGGAGCAAGGCTTTCACCAAATCAGCCAGTGAAGCGCCTTTGCGCGGACGCGTCGGCTTCGACACTTTGGTGCGGACGGAGACTTTGCGGGCAGACGACGTCTTCGGCGTTTCAGCCAGACGCGCACGGCCCGGACGGGCAGGCTTGCGAACGGCACGCGAAACGGACGCCGGAGCGGCTGCCTTCTTCGTCACTGCCTTCTTCGTCACTGCCTTCTTGGCCGCAGCCTTCTTGGGCGCTGCCTTTTTTGCAGCCGTCTTCTTCACGGCCTTTTTGGCGGAAGATTTCTTGGCGGCCTTTTTAGGGGCTGCTTTCTTGACGGCTTTCTTGGCCGTTTTCTTGGCAGCTTTTTTGACAGCCTTCTTAGGAGCCGCTTTCTTGGCAGCTTTCTTGGTCACCTTCTTGGCAGCTTTCTTGGCTGACTTTTTAGCAGCCTTCTTGGCTGCAGCCTTTTTCGTCGCTTTTTTCGGCGCCGCTTTTGCTGCTGCCTTCTTTGCCGTTTTCTTCTTCGCCGCTTTTGCCATGGACTGAAACTCCTTATTGCGCAGCCATCATAGTCTCAGGTTGCTTAAGGAATCCAAACTGCGCAAGAGGCTCTGGGATCGGCCCACCATTGGCCCAATCGACAAATTCAACCGTGTGAACCACCGGCACGCCGCTGCCCGATGACAATTGGGTCATGCAACCAATGTTTCCGGTCGCCACAGCCATCGGCTTGGTGCGCGCGATATTGGCCAGCTTGCGGGCTTTCAACTGGCCTGCGATCTCGGGCTGCAACATGTTGTAAGTGCCCGCAGAACCGCAACAAATATGCCCTTCCGGCACATCTTTCACGACAAAGCCCATCGCCTTCAAAAGACGCTTGGGCTCGTCGCGCAATTGTTGCCCGTGCTGCATGGAACAGGCCGAATGATAGGCGAGAACCTGCCCCGTTTCGCGTACGGGCTTCAGTTCCAAAGTCACAAGATATTCACTGATATCTTTGGCAAGCGCCGACACGCGCGCCGCCTTTGGCGCATAAGCGGCATCATCGCGGAACATGAAGCCGTAATCTTTCACTGTCGTGCCGCAGCCCGATGCCGTAATGAGAATCGCATCCAGCCCACCGCGGTCAGCTTCGGCCAGCCATAAATCAATATTGCGGCGGGCAAAGCCCAGCGCGTCATGCTCTTGGCCCATGTGATGGACGAGCGCGCCACAGCAGCCCTCCCCCTTCACATCCACCGCCTCAATACCATTGCGCGCCAAAAGCCGGCGCGTGGCGGCATTGATGGAAGGTTTGAGAACCGGCTGCGCGCAACCTTCGAGAATGATCACGCGCCCGCGCTTGGCGCCTTGCACAGATACGATCTCTGGCACGGCGCGCGCCGGAAATTGCAGCGGCGCCAGATCGATCATGGCGGCCAGTCGCGGACCGAGGATCGGCAGACCTGCAATAAAAGGACGCAAAGGCTTCATCAGGATCGCACCAGCTGCCGCCAGCCGGAACCGCTCGCGATGGGGCAGAATGAACCGCAAAAGCGCACGCAAGGCGCGATCTGGCAAAGGGCGCTTATAGGTCTGTTCAATATAAGCGCGCGCATGGTCGACCAGATGCATGTAATGCACGCCAGACGGACAGGTGGTCATGCAAGACAGGCAGGACAGGCAGCGGTCGATATGCTTGACCACCTCCGGCGTCGCCGGTTTGCCATTCTCCAGCATGTCCTTGATGAGATAGATGCGCCCGCGGGGTGAATCGAGCTCGTCGCCCTTCAGCAAATAGGTCGGGCACGTCGCGGTGCAAAAGCCGCAATGCACGCAGCTGCGGAGGATCTTTTCAGATGCCTCCATCTGCGGCTGTGCCAATTGTTCCGGTTTGAAATTGGTTTGCATGGCTCACACCCCCGCATACATGCGGCCGGGATTGAAAATCCCGTCAGGATCAAAACTCTGCTTGATGCCCGAGGTCACTTTCATCAGCGCCGCACCCAAGGGGGCAAAGACATCCTGGGTTTTGCGAATGTCGTCGGGTGCACGCATCAGCGTGGCATGACCATGGGCTTCGGCCACAGCCGCGCGGATCCGCAAAGCACCAGCATCATCGCCCGGCATGACCGCGAGCCAGATAAGCCCGCCGCCCCAATCATAAAAATAACGCGCGCCCAAGCTCTCCGAAATCGCCCGCATGCAGGCGGTTGCCTTATGAGCTGGCAGCGAAAGTTTCCAGATCGCCGGACCATGCGCCTTGGCCAGCGGCTTCACTTGCGCAATGTCGCGCCAGAGCGCGGCGCTCACCTCACCCTCAAGGCGACGCAGCGCGCCGAAGGGCGCCAAGCGGTCTGTGAGTTTTTGCGCGCGATAGGCGAGCGAGACGTCATCGCGCTCGAGACGCAACAACGTCTGCGCGCCCGTGCCGTCATGTCCTGTGGGCAAATGCGCGGCACCGCTCACTTCGAACGGCGAAGACAAAGCCGAGCCCATGGCCGCAATGGCGCGCTCATCATCGAGGCCATCGAGAATGAGCGTGGCTTGCGCCTGCGGGCGCGGCAGAAGTTTGAACGTCACTTCTGTCAGCAGGCCCAAAGTGCCATGCGAACCACAGGTGAGTTTCACCAAATCAAGACCGGTGACATTTTTCATCACGCGGCCACCCGATTTCACGGCTTGCGCTTCGCCATTGACGAGACGCACGCCGATCAAAGCATCGCGCGCTGCGCCTGTCTGGATGCGCCGCGGGCCTGACAGGTTACACGCCGCTATAGCGCCAATCGTCGGCTCGCCGCTCGTGCCGTAAAGCGCGCGATAATCGGCGGGCTCGAAAGGCAACATCTGGCCTTTGGCAGCAAGCGCTGCTTCGACTTCCGCCAAAGGCGTGCCCGCACGTGCGGAAATGACCAGTTCAGCGGGCTCATAAAGCGTAATGCCAGTCAGGCGGCGCGTGGACAGCACCGCATCAGCGGGCACGGGACGGCCGAGCCCCGCACGCGTGCCGCCACCTTCAATCGCCAGCGACCAGCGGTCTAGACGCGCTTGTTTGACGATAGCGCAAGCCTCTTGCTCGCTTTGCGGCTCCAGCCGCTGCATCAACTGCGTCACGATTTCAGTTCCTGCCATCGAGCGGAAAGACTTTGGCCGGATTGAGCAGCCATTGCGGATCAAACACCGCGCGCACGCGCATCTGCTGGCGCAAATCTTCTTCCGTAAATTGATAGCGCATGAGATCGCGCTTCTCGATGCCCACGCCATGCTCGCCGGTAAGGCACCCGCCCGCGTCAACGCAGAGCTTGAGCAATTCCAGCCCGATATATTCGGCAGATGCCGCGGATTTGGGATCATTGACATCAAACATGATGAGCGGATGCATATTGCCATCGCCCGCATGGAACACATTGGCAACGCGATGACCCGCGGCCGCGCAAATCTCGCCCGTGCGTTTCAGCACATAAGAGAGCTGGCCGGTCGGCACAGTGCCATCCATGCAAATATAATCAGCCAGACGCCCTGTTGCGCCGAAAGCTGATTTGCGACCCTTCCAGATAGCGGCTGTTTCCATCGCGCTTTTGCTTTCGCGCACGACGCGCACATTGTGCTGCTTGGCAATGTCGATGATTTTGGCGAGCTGCGCATCCATCTCGACAGCAGAGCCCTCGACCTCGATGATCAGCATGGCGCCTACATCCAGCGGATAGCCCGCCTTGGCAAAAGCCTCACAAATAGCAATGGCTTCTTTGTCCATGAACTCCATAGCGACAGGAATAATGCCCGCCCCAATAATGGCGGCAACACAAGCGCCCGCTTCTTCGCTGGTGTCAAAACCAAAGAGCACGGGGCGCGCATCTTCGGCCATAGGCAGAATCCGCACCACAGCTTCCGTCACAATACCAAGCTGGCCTTCGGAGCCGACCATCACGCCGAGCAGATCATAGCCGGGCGCATCCATCGCCTCGCCACCGAGATCGAGAATGGTGCCATCCATCTGCACCATGCGCACGCCCAGAACATTATTTGTCGTCACACCATATTTCAGACAATGCGCACCGCCTGAATTCATGCCGATATTGCCGCCGATCGTGCAGGCGAGCTGCGATGAGGGATCGGGCGCGTAGAAAAAACCTTCCGCTGATACGGCTTCGGTGATCGACAGATTGGTGACACCTGCCTGCACACGCGCGGTGCGATTGGGAAAATTCACATCAAGAATACGATTGAGTTTCGACAGGCCCAGCACAATTGCATCGGTCTGTGGAATAGCGCCGCCCGACAAAGACGTGCCAGCACCCCGCGCCACCACTTTCACGCCCTGCTCATGGCAAAAGCGCAGAACGGCAGAGACTTCTTCCGTTGTTGTGGGCAGAGCAACGGCCAAGGGCACGCGGCGATAGGCGGTGAACGCATCCGTCTCGAAAGCGCGGCGCTCATCCTCGGTGGTGATCAGCGCCTCGGGCGGCAAGAGCGGCGCGAGACCGGCCAGAATTTCATCGCGGCGCGCCAGAATGGCGTCGTCCGGCAAGGGGAAGGGAATGGACATGCGTTTGCGCCCGTGTGTGTGACTGGCCCCATCATAGCCGATGGGCCGCCAAACAACACTGCGACATCTGTCGCGGACCCGTCACAATCAGTCGAGGTGACGGCCGCGAATCCGGCGCACGATGAGGGCAATGGCGATGAGGGCCACAGGCACGCTCAGCGCTGCGGCCACGCCCGGCTCCATTTTCATATAGCCGGTCTCATGAGCGGCCTTGAAGACATAGGAGAGCAGGCTCACCACATAATAGGCGATGGCTGCAACCGAGAGGCCTTCGACTGTCTGTTGCAGGCGCAATTGCATGCGCGTGCGCTCATTCATGGATTGCAGCAAATCGCGATTTTGTCGTTCGATTTCAACGTCGACGCGCGTGCGCAACAGGTTCGAGGCGCGCGCCAGCTTGACCGAGAGTTCGCCCATTCGCTCCTGCAACATATGGCAGGTACGCATGGCCGGTTGCAGACGCCGCGACAGGAAGGCCGCCAAAGTCGGGCGCATGCCAACGGGAGCTTCGCCAATGGCGATCAGCCGTTGCTGGACAATACCCTCATAGGCGCGGCTGGCGCCGAAACGGAAAGCAGCCGCCGTGGCCTCAGCCTCGACCTTGGCGGCAAGTGCCGTCAGACGGTCGAGAAGCGCATGATCATCCGAGCCCCCACCCGCCACGAGAGAATTTGAAATAGACGCCAAAGCCGTTTCCGCTTCAGCCACATCCGGGGCGCGGCGCTGGGCTTCGGGCAGGCCGAGCAGAGCCAGCAGACGATAGGTTTCGATCTCCAAGAGGCGCAAAGCCAGCGCCCCGGCTGACGCCGGATCGAGCCCGCGATCAATCACCAGAATCCGCACAAAGCCGTTGACGGGCAGGAAGTCGCAGCCCACCACGGCGCGCCCACCCAAAACAGTGGAGGCGGCAAGGCTCGACGCATCAAACAACTCATCCAGCACCGTCTCTTCGACAGCCCGCAACAGATGCAGATCGACAGAGACGAGATGGCGGCCCGGCTGTTTCAGCCCGGCAAAGGCCGAGGCGAGATCGCCGGCCGCTGGCAGGAAAGGCGTTTCCGCCCCACCGGGAACTTCCAGCGTATAGGTCACAAATTCGCTGTGCTGCTCGAAGCGCAGGGACTGACCGCCCAAGGTCAGGCGAAAATGCTTCGAGCCGGGATCGGGCCCGTGCAGGCCGCGCGCGCGGCAAAATTCCATCAGGTCAGCACGCGCTTCCGCAGCCTCGGCCGCATCCGTCATAAAGGCGAAATGGATCAGCCGCGCGGGGGTCGGCAGCGGATGGAAGGGGCGGGCATGGACCTCACCCAGAACGGCCGCCCGTTCCGAATGGGGGGCCAAGGTCGGAAACAGAGAATTAGCGACAGTCATGCGGCGCCTCTTATGGCTGACGCGACAATCGTCGCCTTGCCCTCGAACGAAACTCAAGCCAATTTGCATACGACACGAAAAGCCCCGGAGATCACCTTGACCGCCGCCCCTGCCCGGCCCCGCGTCGGGCTTTTTGCCACCTGTCTGGTTGACCTGTTCCGCCCCTCTGTCGGCTTCGCGGCTGCGAAATTGCTGGACGAGGCCGGTTGCGAGGTTTTGGTGCCCCCGCAAACCTGCTGCGGCCAGCCCGCCTTTAATTCCGGCGACCGGGTGACGGCGCGCGACCTCGCTTTGCAAGTCATGGATGCTTTTTCGGGCTGCGATTACATTGTCGCGCCATCAGGCTCCTGCACGGGACAGATGGTGAAACATTTCCCAGAGCTTTTTGACGAGCCAAAACTCGCCATGCGGGCGCGCGCCTTTGCCGCCAAAACCTTTGAGCTCGTCAGCTTCCTGACCGATGTTTTGAAAGTGACCTCGGTTGAAGCGACCTATGAAGGGCGTGTCACTTATCACGATTCCTGTTCGGGGCTTCGCGAACTCGGCATCCAGAGCCAGCCGCGCGCATTACTTGCCACCGTCAAAGGCCTTGAGCTTGTCGAGATGAATGAGAGCGATGTGTGTTGCGGTTTTGGCGGCACGTTTGCAGCCAAATATGGCGAGATCTCCGACACAATCGTGACGAAGAAAACAGCCAATGTCAGCGAAAGCGGCGCGCCGCTTCTGCTCGCCGGTGATCTGGGCTGCCTGATGAATATGGCGGGAAAAATCACCCGCCAAGGCAAAGAGATTGATGTGCGCCATGTGGCCGAAGTGCTGGCAGGCATGTGTGATGAGCCGCCGATTGGCGCGCGCAAGGAGACACGTCGATGACGTTGCATCCGACCACGCCTGATTTCAAAGACAATGCGCATCGTGCTCTGCATGATCCCGAATTGCAGAAAGCGCTCGGCCATGTGCAGCATGGCTTTATCTATAAGCGCCAATCGGCCGTGGAGCGGCTGCCCGAATTCAAAACGTTGCGCGAATCTGCCCGTGATTTGAAAGATCATGTGCTGAAAAATCTCGATCTCTATCTCGAGACCTATGAGCGCAATGTGGCGGCCGCCGGGGGCCAAGTGCATTTTGCGCGCACCTCCGCCGAGGCTTGCGAAACCATCGTCAATATTTGCAAAAGCCATGGCGCGAAAAGCGTCACCAAGGGCAAGAGCATGGTCTCCGAAGAGATCGGCCTCAATGCGGCCATTGAAGCTGCTGGCATGCAGGCGGTTGAAACGGATCTGGGTGAATATATCATCCAGCTACGTGGCGAGACGCCCTCGCATATTATTGCGCCTGCTGTGCACCTGACCAAAGAACAGGTCGAAGGCGACTTCCGTCGTGTGCATACCCATCTTGATGGGGCGCGCGATTTGTCCGAGCCCGTTCAATTGCTGACAGAAGCGCGCGGCGTGCTGCGCGAAAGATTTCTCGCCGCTGATGTGGGCATTACAGGCGCCAATTTCCTGATTGCAGAAACCGGTACATCGATCATTGTCACCAATGAAGGCAATGGCGATCTCACGCAATCTTTGCCCAAAGTGCATATCGTCATTGCATCGATTGAGAAGGTCGTCCCGACGCTTGAAGATGTGAGCCTCTTGCTGCGCGTGCTGGCGCGCTCAGCCACAGGGCAAGACATGTCGGTCTATACAACGCTCTCGACAGGCCCGCGCCGCGAGACCGATCCCGATGGACCGGAGCATTATCATGTCGTGCTGGTTGATAATGGTCGCTCGGCGATGCTGGGCACAGAGTTTGAAGACATGCTGCGCTGTATCCGTTGCGGCGCCTGTATGAACCATTGCCCCGTCTATCACGCGATAGGTGGCCATGCTTATGGCTGGGTTTATCCGGGCCCCATGGGCGCTGTGCTGACGCCGTCTCTCATTGGTGTTGAAAAAGGCGGGCATCTGCCCAATGCCTCCACATTCTGTGGACGATGCGAGAGCGTGTGTCCGGTGAAAATTCCGCTGCCCAAACTCATGCGCCATTGGCGCGAGCGTGAATTCGAGCGCCATCTCACACCGGCCGTGCAACGCTTCGGTCTAAAAATCTGGGCCTTCTTTGCGAAAAATCCGGGGCTCTATTCTTTTGCCAGTCGCGCCGCGATGTCGGCGCTCGCTTGGCTTGGTCGTGACAAAGGCCGCTTTGCCTCATTGCCGCTCGCCAAAGGCTGGACGGATTATCGCGATCTGCCCGCACCCCAAGGCGACACGTTTCAGGCGCAATGGCGCAAGCGCCAAAAGGAGGCCCGCCGATGAGCGCGCGCGAGGATATTTTTGCCAACATCCGCCGTTCGCTGGGTGTGACAGGAAACGAGACGACGCGCCGCGGGGCTGTAGCGCAACGGCTTGAACAAACGCCGCGCGGGCCGATCCCTTCACGCGGACAAGGCAGCCCTGCCGCGCGGCTTGCGACTTTCATCGGCGAAGCGACCCGCGTCTCTGCAACCGTCGTCGTGCTCGACACTGCGCAAGCGGTGCCGGAAGAAATCGTGCGCTTTCTACGCGAGGCTAATCTGCCGCTAACGCTCAAACACGGCGAAGATGCGCGTCTTTCTGCGCTTGATTGGCAGGCCGCGGGCCTTGAGGTTGCCACAGGCCGCTCTGATGGCGCTGATCTCAATGCCGTCACCCATGCTTTTGGTGGCGTCGCCGAGACAGGCTCTCTGGTGCTATTGTCGGGTGCTGATAATCCGGTGACGCTGACGTTCCTGCCTGACAATCATTTTGTCGTGCTGGCAGCGGCTGATCTCACCAGCGATCTGGAAAGCGTTTTGGTGAAACTACGCCGCACAGGCGCGCTACCGCGCACGATCAATATTGTGACGGGCCCCTCGCGCTCTGCTGATATTGAACAGACCCTGTTGCTGGGCGCCCATGGCCCGCGTCGCCTGCATATTATGGTGACATTGAACTAAGCCCTGTCATCGCGCGTTCCCTCTCATTCAGGGAGGCGCGCGATGAACAAGACAAAATCCGAAAAAGACGACGAACTGACGCGGCAGGATGAGGATTCATTCCCAGCCAGCGATCCGCCATCCATCACCCAGCCCAACACAGGCACGGGCGCGCCCGGCAAGCACACATCATCCGACACAGGCGTAGAAGCAGAGCTTGCTCGCCAGCAAGCGGAAAAAGAGAAGAAGGATTAGATCGGCAAGCGGCTCGCCAATTGCGGATCATTCTTCAAATCAAGCCGCACCATTTTAGTGCCTGGCTCATCGGGATCATCGCGCACCAGAAATCCCATCTGGTCGCACATGGCGAGCATATTGCTATTGCTCGCCATGACTTGGCCTTCGACCGCGTCTAAAGCTTCTTGCGTGGCATATTCGATGATGAGCTTCATCAAATTCCAGCCCAAACCCTGCCCCTTGTAATCGCCGCGCAGGAGAATGGCATATTCACCCGCCGTGCCTTCGGCATTTTTGATGAGCCGCACACCACCGATCATCACGCCATCCGGATCAAGCGCACAAAGGGCGAGCGCGCGGGCATAATCAATCTGCGTGAGACGTGCGACAAAGGCATGCGAAAATTCTTTGACGGGCGCGAAGAAACGCAGGCGCAAATCTTCCGGTGAGACGCTTTCAAAAAAGCTTCGATACAGCGCTTCATCTTCGGGGCGCACGGGACGAATGAAAATTTTCTGCCCCGCTTTGAGCCTAATATGGCGCTCCCATGATTTGGGATAAGGCGCGATAGCAAAGCGCGGATTGGTGCCATTGTGGACCAGCTCCATTGATGGGGCGACCGCCACACGCGCATCAATCACCATGGCGCCCTGCTCATCGGCGACCACGGGATTGAGATCAAGTTCTCGAATTTCCGGCAAATCGGCCGACATTTGCGAGAGTTTGACGAGCAGCAGAGCAACCGCATCCATATCGGCCGCCGGCTCATCGCGATATTTGCGCAAAATTTTGACCACACGCGTCTGCCCGATGAGATCATGCGCGAGCCGCAAATCCAGAGGCGGCAGCGCCAAAGCGCGATCATTGATGACCTCGACCGCCTTGCCGCCGCGCCCGAAGACAATCACAGGCCCGAAAGTCGGATCATCGGCCAGACCCGCAATCAATTCGCGACCATGCGCACGCGTCACCATCGGGTGTACGGTCACACCCTCCAAGCGCGCCGACGGGCGCGCGGCTTTAACGCGCGCCAGCATGTCTTGCGCGGCCTGCGCCACGGCGTCCGAACTTTTGAGATTGAGCACGACACCACCGACATCGGATTTATGCGTAATGTCGGGCGAGAAAATTTTCACCACACAAGCGCCATGCTCGGCGAGCAATGGCTTGGAAAGGTCTGCCGCCTCTTGCGGCGTGCGCGCCAGACGCGCGGGCGCGCAGGGAATGTCATAGGCTTCGAGCAGCCCTGTGATCTCGACAGGATCAAGCCAAGTCTCGCCACGCGCCAAAGCACCGCGCAAGATGCGCCTTGCGCGCTCAACATCAGGCACAAAGTCGGATGGCAGATTGGGCGGCACAGACATCAGCGCTTCGCGATATTCGCGCCAGCGCACCATATGCATGAAGCCGCGCGTCGCGCCCGAGCGATAATTGGGAATATGCGCTTGTTCAAAAATATGGTCGGTGCGCTCGGTCGCGCCCAACCAGACGGCAAAGACAGGCTTGGGTGCAATCGCCTTGCGCCGATAGTGATGCACCACATCAGCGACTTCGAGAGCTGCTTCCTCAGAATCAGACAGAGCTGTCGGACAATGCACAATGGTGATGGCATCATTGGCTGGATCGTCCAGCAATGCCTCCAGCGCCATCCGAAAGCGCCTGGCATTAGCATCCCCCACAATATCAACCGGATTGGCGCGCGACCAAGTGGCGGGCATGTCTTTCTCGAGACGATCGCGAATATCGGGTGAGAGATCAGCCAGCTTGCCGCCGAGATCGAGCAGATTATCGGTGGTGATGACACCCAAACCGCCGCCATTGGTCAGAATGGCCAGACGATCCCCCGCAAAAGATTTGATGCGCCCAATTGCTTCGGCCGCAGCAAAGAGCTCCGAAATATCTTTCACGCGCAAAAGGCCTGCGCGACGGAACGCTGCATCATAAACGGCATCCGACCCTGCAAGCGCGCCGGTGTGCGTGGCGGCTGCTTTGGCTGCGCGCGGATGTCGGCCTGATTTAATGACGATGACGGGTTTCACGCGCGCGGCTGCGCGCGCGGCAGACATGAATTCTTTCACGTCACGGATCGATTCCACGTAAAGCAAAATGGCGCGTGTGTGATGGTCGAGCGCAAAATAATCGAGCAGGTCACCAAAATCGATGTCGCACATATCGCCCACCGACACGAGGCCGGAAAAACCGATGTGGCGCTCATGCGCCCAAGCAAGAAGCGCTGCTGTCACGGCACCTGATTGCGAAATGACGGCGAGATCACCGCGCGCTGCCGGATGGGCGGCGAAACTCGCATCCAATCCCGCGCGTGGTGCGAGCACACCCAAGCAATTCGGGCCGACAATGCGAATCCCGCTCGAGGCCGCGACGCGCGATAATTCATCGGCCAAAGAGCCCGCGCCATGTTGCGGATCGGCGGTAATCACGACAGCTGTCTTCACACCAAAGGCCGCTGCTTCGCGCACCAATTGCGCCACTGTCTCGCGCGGCGAGGCGATGACGACGAGGTCAGGCGGACTTGGCAGATCGGAAATCTTTTTGACGCAGGGCAGACCGTCAATCTCAACATAGCGCGGATTAACGAGCTGGATCGCGCCCGCAAAGCCACCTTTGCGCAGATTGGTGAACACCGCATGACCGAGCGAACCCGCACGCGCACTGGCGCCGACAAGAGCGAGGCTTGCGGGTTTGAAGAGGCGATCAAGGCTGCGGACGGACATGAGTGAATTCCTTGCGAGAGGCCCAGCCTAGCCCAGGATTGCAACCGGTTCTTTGCGCTGCAACAATCACAGCCGTCATTGCGAGGAGCGAAAGCGACGAAGCAACCCAGAAGCCGCACGTGAGGCTTTCTGGTTTGCTTCGCTTCGCTCGCAATGACGGTGGAAAGTTGACGCATTGCTTGGCTTACGGTGGAATGAGTTAAGTAGAATCTTCTGGAGTTTTAGCTAATGCGCCGAATTCTTCTTGTTCTTTCGGCTCTTGCGATCACTAGCCCTGCTCTTGCCCAGCAGGCGACAGGCCTATGGCTGCGCGAAAACGGGGCCTCGCATGTGCGCATTGCGCCTTGTGGGGATGCACTCTGTGGCTTTGTCGCTTGGGTGAAAGACCCGGAGCGCGCTGGCGAAATTGGGCTCAAGGTTTTTTACGACATGAAGCCGGCCTCCCCCGGCACATGGGAAGGCCAAGCCTTCAATCCGGAAGATGAAAAGACTTATACGGGCAAAATGGTGCTCGAAGGTGAAGCGCTCAAAACATCAGGCTGCGTTTTTGGTGGGCTGATTTGCAAAAGCGTCAACTGGACGCGGCTGAAATAATTATTCGGCCAGCACGCGGGTCGGCGGAAACGCCACTTCGACCAATGTGCCCTCAAGCTTCTTGCTCTTGATCGAGAAAGAGGCGCGATTGGCTTCGATCAAAGCTTTCGTCAGCGGCAGGCCCAGACCCGTGCCACGCGTCGCGCGCGCAGTCGCAATCTGACGGAAAGGCTCGAGCGCGGTTTCAATCTCGCTGTCGCTCATGCCAATGCCTGTATCCTTGATACGGATGACAGCATGTCCCGCATCAGTGAGCGCGGTGGAGACAATCACCTGCCCGCCCTCTTCATTGAACTTCACAGCATTGGAGAGAAGGTTGAGGACGATCTGACGCAGAGCGCGTTCATCAGCCACAATATTGGGCAGACGCGGCGCGAGCGATTGGCGCACGATCACGCGTTCGCGTGAGGCTTGCGGCTGGATGAGCGAAACACATTCGGCAACGATGCGATTGGCATCGACCGCATTGAAATTGAGCTCAAGCTTGCCCGCTTCAATCTTCGACAGATCGAGCAGATCATTCACCAAGCTCATGACATGGGCGCCCGAGGTGTGAATGTCGGTCACATATTCCTTATAGCGCTCATTGCCGATCGGGCCGAAACGCTCTTCCATAATGACTTCAGCAAAGCCGAGGATGGCGTTTAGGGGCGTGCGAATTTCATGGCTGACTTTGGCCAGAAAATCCGACTTCAGCGCATTGGCCTGTTCAGCC
This sequence comes from Beijerinckiaceae bacterium, assembly GCA_947453155.1. GTDB lineage: Bacteria > Pseudomonadota > Alphaproteobacteria > Rhizobiales > Beijerinckiaceae > Terripilifer. Next base: position 17,468 of record CANGFE010000021.1, read on the forward strand.
GTGCGGCGCGCTTCTTTCAATTCCTGTTCGGCTTTTTTCCAAGCCGTCATATCGCGCATCACGGCGCAGAATTTCTGCGCGCCATTGCCGCCGATACGACCCAGCGTCATGAAGACAGGGATCGAGCCACCCTGACGCGCGCGACCAAAAAGATCACGGCCATCATTCATGAGAGCGGCAACGCCTGAGCCTTTGAGCCCGTCAAAATAATCCTGTGCAAGGGAAGCACTGTCTTTGGCGAGCAAAAAGGTGAAGGCTTCACCCATCACTTCGCTTTGCTCATAACCAAACAAAGCCTCGCCCGCGCGATTGAGGGCAACAATCTTGCCATCATTGTCGAGCACGGCGACGCCATCGGTTGCTGTGTCGAGAATGGCGTGCAATTCGCGCATGCCGCTTTCGGCGGAGCGCAATTCGCCTTCGAGCTCGCGGATGCGTTCGGTCACGCCGCCCGCATCAGCGGTGCGGAAGGTCATCAGCGTCGCGGGCGCATTGTCCCATTCGACTTTGCGAATACGCGCTTCAAGCGCGACGGGCGCGCCATCGCGGTTGAAAATATGCAATTCATTGCTGTCTTGCAGCGTGTCGCGCGCGCGGCCGCGGAACATGCGCGCCATGCCGTCTTCGCGGAAGAATTGCGCGGCATCTTCATAGCCCAGCAGATCCATCAACGTGCGGTTGACATAAAGCGCATGGGCATCGCGCGAAACCAGAAGGCCAATTGGCAGGCGGTCGAGAACCGATTGCACATCTTCCGGCAGATCGACGGGAGGCGCCGGCGGCACGATGGGCGCGACAGGTTCGGCCGCAGCGCGGCTGGCCACTTCAATCAGATCGCGAATGGAAGAGGGTGTTGCCGATGCGCGCGGCTCGTCTTTATCTTCGCGCACATTGGCGCCAAGTGCGCGCGCAATTTCGCGGAATGAATGACGCTCGGCGGGAGAGAGGTTGACCATCTCGTCATCAGGCGTCTCGGGAGCCTCTTCGACGACAGTTTCCTCATCGCGCCGTGACACCACTTGGAAAGGGCGCAAAGCCACAACATTGCCGGGCACCGAGGGCATATCCGGCATGGGGATCGGCTCAGGCTCGGCGATGGGCGCGGCTTCAGCGGCGGGGGCAGCTTGCGCCTGCCGCTCCAGCTCTTGCAAGCGCGTGACATGGATCACACCAAAACCGCGATAGCCTTCAAAGCGGCGTTCGCGATCATGCGCGGGCAAAGCCCCCAAAGTCACCGGAAAAGCCGCATCGGCATTTTCGACGGGCCAGAGAACTTCCAATCCGCTCCATGTCTCGCCACGCAGCAGCGCATCACGCAAGGCATATTCGGGATCGAGATTCAATTCGTCAGCAACATCGCTGAAAGACTGCCCGACAAGGCGGTTCGTCATGCAGCCGATGAAATCGCACAATTCGCCAGTGATCTTCACAAAGCGATGCGCGCTGTCGGTCTGCCAAAGGAAGCGCACATTGTCGCTGCCTTTGAGGCGCATAGCGATATCGGCCGCCACTTCATCCACGCTCCGACGTGACTGCGCAGTCACGACAGGTTGCGGTGTGGGTGCCGCGGGTTTTGGCGCTTCAACGCGCGGTGCTGCTGGCACAACAGGTGCGGGCGGCACGAATGTCGGTTGCGCAACCTGCATGTTTTCTGGCGCCATCATCATGGCGGAGAGATCAGGCTGTGTCTGTTTGGGGGCGGGCGCGGCAGGCACGCCCAAGATGAAGAGCGAATGGGGGCCAATGGTGCGGCGGCAAAAAACAGTGATCATTTGCGCGCGCAGGCCCGAATAGAAGCGCAGCTTTTCCAAACGCGCACCCGCACCCGGCACCAGACTGCGCGACAATTCCGCCACGCGGCGTGCACCCGGATCGGGCGCGTCAAAAAGGCGACGGGTGATAGCCTCTTCATTGGCGCCGAACAGCGCCTTGGCGCCCTCATTGGCAAAGAGAACGCGCACGGGGGTTCCGGCGGCCACAAGCAAGGCTCCGCCGGCCTCAATCAAAGAGGCAAAGGGCGGCTCCGACAGAGCCGCTTCGGCGGCTCGGGTCAGGGCGGGATCGCGCGGGAAGGTCGTCATGGCCCTCTGGCTACCTCTGGTCCCTCATGGACGCTGTACGAATGGACGCAAAACTTGCAGGTCCAAGCCCCCGCAGGGGGGCTTCAGCCCTTAATCAATTCTTAATCCGCGCCGGGCTTGGGGTCTATGGCGAACCACCGAGGGCGCCAAACTCTTTGGAGCTATGATTAAGATCCACAGGTATCAGGGTTTTTGTGCACCGCACAATTTTGTTGCGTTGCACCATTTTCTCGGTTAATATCCAAGCAAGTTGAGTGATTGATGCTTCGCCCCGGCCCGCACACACATTTTGTCAGGGGCAGCCATATTGGAGCAAAACCATGACAAATACATATGAAGTTCCAGCCGAAATGCGTGAATTCGCCGAGCGCAGCGTCGCTCAGGCCCGCAAGGCCTTTGAAGGCTTCATGGGCGCCGTCCACAAGACGTCCGACCAGATCGGCACCAATCCCGCCATTGAAGGCGCCAAGGATGTGTCGTCCAAGGCCGTGACCTTTGCTGAAGCCAATGTGCTCTCGGCTTTCGAACTGGCTGAAAAGCTCGTTCACGCCAAGGACCCGCAGGATGTTTTCGCCATCCAGTCGGAATATCTCAAGGCGCAGGCCAGCGCATTGGAAAGCCAGTTCAAGGAACTCGGCGAAGCCGTGCAAAAGGCCTCTGGCGTCAAGAAGTGAGTGCAACCGGAAAGGAGCCTTTCCATGCCCACATCTCGGCCCACATCTCGTAAAAACCCCAAAGGCGCAGCGCGCGCTGCAACACCGGCCACCATGGACGTGACACCGGTTCTGCCCGCGCCTGCCGCCGAAGTTGAAAGCCCGGCGGTGCCGGAAACGCTGCCACACCCCGTGAAAGAGACCCTTGAGGCCTCAATCAATAAAGTGGCTGATTTTCAGCAACAAATGCGCCAGGTGACGGAAGAAGCCACCGCATCACTGGGTGCAAGTCTAAAGGCTGTCTCGCAAGGCGTGACCGATCTGAACGTGAAGACGATCGAGGCTTTGCAAGCCAGCGCGGATGCGCAATTTGCTTTCGTGAAGGCCCTGCTCTCGACCAAGAGCATGTCAGACGCCATCACTTTGCAAAACGAGCATTTGCGCCAGCAATTTGAGACGCTGAATGCAGCGGCCCATGATGTGTCGCACCTGATCCAAAAGGTCTCGACGCAATCGATCGAGCCGATCAAATCACTGGCAAAAAGCCTGAAAGCCGCAGCTTAAGCGGCCCTTCCGGCCAAGCCAGCAAGAACGGGGCCCCCAAGCCCCGTTTTTTGTTTCCCCAGAGGGCCTAAGCCTGTTGCAATGGCAGGCCTTTGCTTTTAGGTTCCGCCCCGCACCGACGTGCCGTGCCGCCATAGCTCAGTTGGTTAGAGCGCTAGATTGTGGATCTAGAGGTCCCCCGTTCGAGCCGGGGTGGTGGTACCATTTTCCCCTAAACAGCCGATATCCTGAGATGTCTCCCCGTCAGCAGGGGCTGCGGAATCGCGCTCCCCTTAAGTGGGAGGGATGACAAAACAGCTCAAGCCCGATCCGCAAACATGCCCACCAGCGCCGCCTCATTGGCACCCACAATCCCGCGCTCGGTGATGAGCCCGCTGACCAAGCGTGCAGGTGTGACATCAAAACCGGGATTGCGCGCGCCAGATGCTTTCGGCGTCACGCGGATGGTGGCCAGAGCGCCCTCTTCCGTCTCCCCTGTCAGATGCGTCACTTCGCGAGCATGGCGCTCTTCAATCGGGATTTCGCGCAAGCCATCGCGCAAAGCAAAATCGATAGAAGATGATGGGGCCGCCACATAAAAGGGCACGCCATTGTCATGGGCGGCGAGCGCTTTCAGATAAGTGCCGATCTTGTTGCAGACATCGCCCTGGCGCGTCGTGCGATCCGTGCCGACAATCACAAGATCCACCTCGCCATGCTGCATGAAATGCCCGCCCGCATTATCAACAATGACACGATGCGGAACGCCGTGCTGGCTGAGTTCAAAGGCAGTCAAAGCTGCGCCCTGATTGCGCGGGCGCGTTTCATCGACAAACACGTGCAGATCAATGCCCTTGTCATGCGCCTTGTAAATCGGCGCCGTCGCCGTGCCCCAATCGACCGTCGCCAGCCAACCGGCATTGCAATGGGTGAGAAGATTCACGCGACCCTTTTTGTGCGCGATCTCTTCGATCAAAGCCAGACCATGATCGCCAATGGCCGAACAGACGGCCACATCTTCTTCCGCCATCTCGCCTGCCAATGACCAAGCGGCATCGGCCCGCCCACTTGCCTCGAGTGGCAGAAGCGCGTCGCGCATGCGCAGCAAAGCCCAACGCAGATTGACTGCCGTCGGGCGCGTGTCGGCGAGCATTTCAATGGCTGCATCCATAGCGGCATCATCGGCACGCTCGCGCAGAGCGAGTGCCAATCCATAGGCCGCCGTCACGCCGATCAAAGGCGCGCCGCGCACCTGCATATCGGCGATGGCGCGCGCCGCCTCTTGGGCGCTGGTGAGGGACAAGCGTTGGACGCGATGGGGCAGCAAGGTCTGGTCGAGAATCCCGACTTTTCCGTCTGCTTCCGACCAAATGGTCCGGCAGGGCACGCCATCAATCCGCATCGGGGCTCCTTGAAACTTGCTCAGGCTCTTTTGGCATCCACAGAGGCGAGTTCCAAGGGGCTTTTGCTTTGACAAAAGGCGCACGCCTCCCCAAGCTCAGACTCGAAGAAAGCCGCCCCTCATCAAAAAGCAAGACGGCTTTCAGGGATGGAATCACCAGAGGTCAAATATGCCGAAATTGAAGGTCAACGGTCGCGCCCAAGAGGTCGCGGTGCCCGACGACACCCCCCTGCTCTACGTGCTGCGCAATGATTTGAAGCTGAACGGCCCGAAATATGGCTGCGGCCTCTCGCAATGCGGTGCCTGCACCGTGCTCGTTGATGGGCAGGCCGTGCGCTCTTGCGTCACGCCAGTCGGCTCTGTGACGGGCCAGGACATTACCACGCTCGAGGGTCTGGGCACTTTGGAAAAACCCTCCAAACTGCAACAGGCGTTTATTGATGAGCAGGCCGCGCAATGCGGCTATTGCATGAATGGCATGATCATGAGCGCGCAGGCGCTTCTCAACAAAAGCCCGAAGCCGAGCGAAGCGCAGGTGCGCTCCGCCCTTGATGGCAATCTGTGCCGCTGCGGCGTGCATAACCGTGTCGTCCGCGCTGTCATGCGCGCATCGCGGGGAGCTTGATCCATGAATGTGATGAACCCCACACGTCGCGCCCTTTTGCAGGGCGGATCGCTCACTCTCGCCTTCTCGCTCGTCCCGCCCGCTCTCGCGCAAAAAGCCGCGAAGCAGGAAGGCGCTCCCTTGCCGGGAGATTTGAAACTCCACCCCAAAATCTCCTCCTGGCTGCGCATTGAAGAAGGCGGCAAAGTCCGCTTGCTCTTCGGCAAGGTGGAAATTGGCCAAGGCATTTTGACCGCTGCCGCGCAATTGGCGGCGGACGAACTCGACATTGACATGAAGCGTCTTGTTATCGTGTCGGGCGATACGCGCGTTGTGCCGGACGAAGGTGTCACTGCCGGTTCGCAGTCGATGCAATATGGCGGTGTGGCTGTGCGCATTGCAGCCGCCGAATTGCGCGCCTATCTGATCGCACGCGCATCTGAAAAACTCAGCGTTGATGCAGCCAAACTGAAAGTCGTCGACGGCACGATTTCGGGTGGCGGCAAAAGCATCACCTATTGGGATCTCGTCGAGGGCCAGAAGATCGACATTGAAGCCACCGGCACGGTGAAAGTGAAAGAGGCCAAAGACCGCCGCTACATCGGCAAGAAGGTCGGCCGTCTCGACATTCCGCCAAAAGCCACAGGCGCGTTGATCTTCATTCAGGATCTGCGCCCCGATGGCATGTTGCATGGCCGCGTGGTGCGCCCGCCTGCCTATGGCGCCAAACTCGTCTCGGTGGATCGCGATGTTGCGACTATGCCCGGCGTCAAGCGCGTGGTGCGTGATGGCTCCTTCTTGGGCGTTATTGCCGAGCGCGAAGAACAGGCGATTGCTGCGACCGATGCGCTGCGTCGTGCAACCACCTGGGATTTGCCGAAAGATGTGCCGACCAGCGACACAATCTATGATTGGCTGAAGGCGCAACCCGCCAAGCTCATCACCATCAAGGATGTCGCAAGCCCTCTCGCCGACAAGGCGAAGAAAGTGGTCGAAGCGGAATATCGCCGCCCCTACCACATGCATGCGACCATCGGCCCCTCGACTGCCATTGCGACTTTTGCGGGCGACGGTTCCGTGCTGATCCAGACGCATACGCAATCGCCGTTTGAAACCGCGGCAGCCATTGCGCAAATGCTCAATGTGTCGAAAGACAAAGTGCAGTGCGAGCATTGGCAGGGATCAGGCTGCTATGGCCACAATGCCATGGATGATGCCGCAGCCGACGCCGCCCTTCTCGCGCGTTACGTGACGGGTCGCCCCGTGCGCGTGCAATGGTCGCGCAATGACGAGCACAAATGGGAGCCCTATGGCTCGGCCATGGTCGTGCGCGTCAAAGCCTCGGTTGATGAAAAGGGTGACATTGTCGATTGGGATCACACGATCTGGTCGACCTCGCATGGCACACGCCCCGGCGGTAAGGCTGGCAATCTCTTGCCCGCTCAAACGCTGGAAAAGGCGCATCCTTTGCCAACCCCCGTCAATGGCGGCGCGCCCAATTATGCGGCCGACCGCAATGGCATTCCGCTGTACGAATTTCCCGGAACGCATGTGCGCACGCATTTCGTGGAAAAGCTGGCGGCGCGTGCGTCCTCCACACGCGGGCTTGGCGCTTATGGCAATGTCTTTGCCATTGAGAGCTTCATCGATGATCTGGCGCGTGCGGCCAAAGCCGATCCGGTCGAATATCGTCTGCGCTATCTGAAAGACCCGCGTGCACGCGAAGTTTTGCAGAAGACAGCTGAAATGTTCGGCTGGACGAAGTGGAAGGCAGCCCCCGGCAAGGGGCGCGGCATTGCTTTTGCGCGCTACAAGAATCTCTCGACCTACACAGCCGTTGCGATGGAAGTGGAAGTCGAGAAGGCGAGCGGCGCCATCCGTGTGAAGCGCGTGTCGTCGGCCAATGATGCGGGCGAAATCGTCTCTTATGACGGCATCGTCAATCAGGTCGAAGGCGGCATTATTCAATCGCTGTCATGGACGCTGAAGGAAGGCGTGCGCTTTGATGAAAAGGGCGTGCGCAGCGAAGATTGGACCTCTTATCCGATCCTCACTTTCTCCGAAATCCCGCCGATTGATGTGAAGGTCATTGACCGTCCGGGGCAGCCTTTCCTGGGTGCAGGCGAAGCCTCGCAAGGCCCGACGGGTGCAGCTCTCGCCAATGCGGTGATGGATGCCACCGGCGTGCGCTTCCGCGACGTGCCGTTCTTGCCGTCGCGGATCAAAGCGGGGCTGATGGCTTAAAGGGCTCGTCATTGCGAGCGGAGCGAAGCAAACCAGGGGCCTCACGTGTGGCTTCTGGTTTGCTTCGCCTTCGGCTCGCAATGACGGTGCAGAGGTTGCAATCTTAGCCTCGTCATTGCGAGGAGGGCGTTAGCCCGACGTGGCAATCCAGTGCGCCCGCCTTGCAGAATATGCGCGCGCTTAACCGCCGCCATACAACCAAGCAATGCCTTCAATCGCCTGCTCGGGCGTGCGGCCTTTCAGCATATTGTCGCGCAATTCCGCAATCGGGCCGCGGGCGTGATAGACGTCACCATAGACGCGCGCCATCAGCTGCACGCGCGCGGTCCGCAAATAACGCGCGTTCTGATAATCCAGCAAAGCGCCTGGAATATCATCGGGCTTGGCCTCGATCTTTTCAGCCAGACACACAGCATCTTCCAGCGCCATACAGGCGCCTTGCGCGAGATATTGCAGCATCGGATGCGCGGCATCGCCAATGAGGGTTGCGCGACCTTGCGACCAGTTTTTCACCGGCTCGCGATCACACAGCACCCACATTTTCCACACGTCGATCTTTTCCAACATGCGCAGAACCTGCGGCACTTGGCCCTTGAAATGCGCATGCAACAAAGCGGGATCACCCGCCTGATCCCAGCCTTCCGAATAATGATCGGAATGGAACACGGCGACGAGATTATAAAGCTCACCACGGCGCAGCGGATAATGGACGAGATGCGTGCGCGGGCCAGCCCAAAGCACAACATCGGGCTTCCACAAATCTTCCGGCACATCTTCGCGCTTCAACACCGCGCGATAGGCAATGTGGCCAGAGACGCGCGGCTTACCATCACCCACAATTTTCTGCCGCGTCTTCGACCATAGACCATCCGCGCCAATCATGGCGCAGCCGGTGATGATGCGACCATCTTCCATCGTCACAACAACTTCGCCGCCCTTGTCCTCGAAATCGAGCACACGGGCCTGCGTTTCCAGCGTGATGTTTTTCATTTTTTGGCAGGCTTCGAGAATGATGGCCTGCAAATCCGCACGATGGATGACGGCATAAGTGTCACCAAAGCGGCGCGTCAGATCATCACCCAAAGGCATGCGGGTGATGAGATCGCCGGTGAGTGCATCGCGCATTTCCAAACCCGTAGGAATGGCGACATCTTCCAAGATGCGCTCACGCAGACCGAGCTTTTTGAAAGGTGTGAACACATTAGGGCCGAGCTGAATGCCCGCACCGATTTCCTTAAACTCGGATGCCTGTTCGAGCACGTGAACGGCAAAGCCTTTTTGAGCCAAGCCTAGCGCGGCACCCAGACCGCCAATGCCGCCGCCCACAATAATGAAAGGCTTGTTGTCAGCCTGCGCCATAAAAACCTCCCTCAGATCACATCTTGCCGCGCAATCATGCGCCGCATCATATTGGTAAATTGCACACGCTCGGCTGCATCCAGCGGCTCCAGCATGCGTGCTTGTGCTGCGCGCACGAAAGGCTCGCAATCAGCCAGCAATTTCGCGCCACGACGCGAGAGTTTCAAAAGCTTCACGCGCTTGTCCTGCGGATTGGCGCGCCGCTCAATCAGTCCCTTGCCTTCCATCCGCTCCAGCACATTGCCCATGGTGGAGCGATCCATCGCCACAAGTGCGCCAATGCGCGTCGCATCAATGCCCGGATTATCGCGCAAAGCGATCAAGGCGGCATATTGCATCGGCGTCATGTCAAAGCCTTCGCATTCTTGCGCGAAGACAGAGACCGCCATTTGCTGCAAGCGGCGGATCAAATGGCCGGGTTTGAGATAGACATCATCCATCCCGCCATGCGCGGCATCGCGCACGGCTTCTTCCGGCAACAGATCCGCGAGGCTTGACTCACTCGGCATCGGGCTGGCGCTCGGGCAGAGCTGACTGGAAAGCCGGCAGCGCATTGCAGGCGGCTTCCGCTTCATTCAAACGCGTCCAGCCCGAAAAATCGCAGCCGAAGCGACGCGCATTGGCGAGCTGCGGGATGAGGCAAATGTCAGCCAGCGTCGGCTTATCGCCAAAGCAGAAAGGCCCTTTTGTGTTGCTGAGCAATTTCTCGCAAGCATCCAAGCCCTGCTGGTTGACGCGGCGCGCCCAATCATTGACGTCGGCATCGGTATGGCCAAGCGCCTTCACGGCATTGAGCACGCCTAGGTTTTGAACCGGGTGCACATCGCAAGCAATGGCAAGTGCAAAAGCCCGCACGCGCGCACGCGCCATCGGATCTTTGGGCAAAAGGGCGGGCTCCGGATGGGTCTCTTCGAGCCATTCGAGAATGGCGAGAGACTGCGTCATCAACGTGCCATCGTCGAGCTCGAGGGTGGGCACCAGACCTTGCGGGTTTTTTTCGAGATAGGCGGGCTGGCGCTGGTCGCCATGGCGCAACACATAAGAGGTCTGATCAAAGGGCATGCCCTTCAAAGCCAGCGCAATGCGCAGACGATAGGAAGCCCCGGACCTGAAAAATCCATGCAGACGCATTCTTATATCCTCCCGTGGCGCCTGCAAAAACCGGAGCCCAAAAGGCTCTCTTGTCAGACGGCCGATGAATTGACAGTATACGGAGGAATTGCGGCGTCAAGCTGCTGCCGGGGGCCCGAAGGGCCCGGCAAACCCCGAGAGGAAACGCCATGAGCGAAGCCGTTGAAACGCCGCAGCGCCGCGCCTTCTACGACAAGATCGACAAGCAGAATCTGACGCCGCTGTGGACTGTGCTCTCCTCCATCATCACGCCGGAGCCCAAATCCGCCGCGCAGCCCTTTCTGTGGAAGTTCGACGAGATCCGCGACTATATGGTCGAGGCCGGCGGCCTGATCACCGCGAAGGAGGCGGAACGCCGCGTGCTCGTGCTGGAAAATCCCGGCCTGCGCGGCAAGTCGAGCATCACGACCTCGCTCTATGCAGGCGTGCAGCTGGTGTTGCCGGGCGAGATTGCGCCGGCCCACCGTCACAGCCAATCCGCTCTGCGTTTCATTCTGCAAGGCAAAGGCGCGCATACGGCCGTCAACGGCGAGCGCACCAAAATGTCGGTGGGTGATTTCATCATCACGCCGTCCAATTCCTGGCATGACCACGGCAATGAATCCGACGAGCCGATTTTCTGGCTTGATGGCCTCGATGTGCCGCTCGTCACGGCGCTTGATGCGTCCTTCTTGGAGCATTGGACAGAGGACGAGCAGCCGATCTCGCGCCCCGAGGGCGATTCTCTGGCGCGCTTTGGTGCGAACCTATTGCCTGTTGATCAGAAGGTGCGCAATCTCACATCACCCGTCTTCAACTATCCCTATGCGCGCACGCGCGAAGCTCTGGAAATCATGCGCAAGACGAAGGAATTCGATCCCTGCCATGGTTTGAAAATGCGCTACACCAATCCTGAGACAGGCGATCACGCCATGCCGACGATTGGCGCTTTCATCCAGCTTCTGCCTAAGGGTTTTACAACGAGCCGCTATCGTTCGACCGATGCAACCGTCTTCACCGTTGTTGAAGGCAAAGGCCGCACGAAAATAGGCGACAAGACGTTTGACTGGAAGCCGCAGGATATTTTCGTCGTCCCAAGCTGGCATCCGGTTGTGCACGAAGCGGATGACGACGCCGTCATCTTCTCCTTCTCGGATCGTCCCGTGCAGGAGAAACTTGGCCTCTTCCGCGAAGATCGCGGCAACGCCTGATTTCGTCATTGCGAGCGAAAGCGAAGCAATCCAAGGCATAAACCTACCAAGGCTAGCGCTATGGATTGCCACGTCAGGCCTCCGGCCCTCCTCGCAATGACGGGGCTGGGTTGATCCAGTTACCCCGGACCTGCGTAACACGAGGGCCTCCCTATTTTGGTGAGGCCCTCGCATTTTGCAGATGAGAACAGCCCCATGACGCGGATTCTGGCGACCTATGCGGTGACGCTGATCGGCTTTCTGATCATTGATTTTATCTGGCTCGGCTTTGTTGCGACGAAATTCTACAAAGAATATCTCGGCGACATGATGCTTGAAAAGCCGCAGCTGGGCGTCGCTTTCCTGTTCTATGCTCTCTATGCGGCAGGCATTGTTCTCTTTGCCGTTCTACCGGGCTTGGATGCGCGCAGCTGGAGCAAGGCTGCTATGCTTGGCGCCGCACTTGGCCTTGTCGCTTACGGCACATATGATCTCACCAATTACGCCACGCTGAAAAACTGGCCGCTCACGGTGACTCTGGTCGATCTGACTTGGGGCACAGCTGTGACGGCTGCTGGCGCGACGATTGGTTATTTCGTGTCGAATTTAATATTCGACTGATCGCCCCTACAGGCGGCCCATGGGCCGCCAATCCAGAAAATCTTTGATCTTCTTGCTCAAGCCCTCGCGCACATTGCGATAGGCATCGAGCACATTCTCCCGCGTGCCTTGCACCGCGGTCGGATCAATCGTTGGCCAATAAATCACGTCCACCGCCATGGTGCGGGTGAATTCGAGCGCGCGATGATGCGCCTCGGGTGACAGGCTGATGATCACATCGAAACTGGAATCTTCGAGATCCTCAAACGTGTGCGGCTTGTGCTTGGAAATATCGATTCCGAGCTCTTCCATCGCCGAAACCGCAAAACCATCGAGCTCGCCTGCGCGCACACCAGCTGATGCAAAATAAATGTCGCGGCCGAAATATTGCTTGGCCAGCGCTTCCGCCATCGGCGAGCGCACAGCATTCATCGAACAGGCAAACAGCACGGATTGCGGCCGCTTGTGCTCAACTTCCGGCGCATCAGGCACATCTTGCGTCATGCGCCGTCAGCCCTTCCAGTGCAGGGCCGTAACAAGGGTAAAAATGCGCCGTGCCGTGTCGAAATCACATTCGACCTTGCCATCAAGACGCTCGGCCAAAAGCTTCGCACCATCATTGTGCAGGCCGCGACGGCCCATATCAATGGCTTCAATCTGCGCCGGTGTCGCCGTGCGGATGGCCGCATAATAGCTTTCGCAGACCATGAAATAATCTTTGAGGATGCGACGAAACGGCGTCAGCGAGAGAATATGCGTAACCACGCTATCCCCGCCTTCTTGGCGAATATTGAAGGCGAGCTTGGCCTCATGCAGCGCGATCATCAGCTCATAGGGACCGCCCTCATGGCCGGGAACGCCGAAGGAATTGGATTCAACCAGATCATAAATGGCAATGGCGCGTTCATGCTCCTGATCGGCATTGCCGCGGCCGATGGAATTTTCATCCAGCAGCACCGCGACAAGTTTTTTCCGATCCGCCGCGCTCATCTCACCTCACCCGAGATTCATGCGAATGGAGACCGAACGCGCATGGGCGTGCAAGCCTTCGGCTTCACCCAGCGCCACAGCCGCAGGGCCCAACACGCGCAAAGAATCCGGCGAGCATTTGAGCAGCGAGGTGCGCTTGACGAAATCATTCACGCCAAGACCCGATGAGAAACGCGCTGAGCGCGCGGTCGGCAACACATGGTTGGAGCCGCCGACATAATCGCCAATGGCTTCGGGCGTATAACCGCCGATGAAAATCGCACCTGCATTGGTGATGCGCATGGTGAGATCATCCGCATCCGTCGAGATGATTTCGAGATGCTCGGGCGCTAAGCGATCGATGATGGCAATCGACTGATCGAGTGCTGGCACATCAATGATCGCGCCATAATCTTTCCAGCTAGCGGCCGCAATATCACGCCGCGGCAACGTGGCGAGCTGGCCTTCGACCGCCTTGATCACGGCGTCACCCATAGCGCGATCCGATGTCACAAGAATGGATTGCGCTGCCGTATCATGTTCGGCCTGCGCCAAAAGATCTGCGGCAATCCATTCCGGATTGGCGCTGGCATCGGCCATGACGACAACCTCAGACGGACCCGCGATCATATCAATGCCCACCGTGCCGAAAACACGACGCTTGGCGGCAGCCACATAGGCATTGCCGGGGCCCACAATCTTGGCGACAGGCGCAATGGTCTGCGTGCCATAAGCCAATGCTGCAACAGCCTGTGCGCCGCCGATGCGATAGATTTCATCGACGCCTGCGAGTTTCGCCGCAGCCAGCACCAGCGGATTCAAAATGCCGTCAGGTGTGGGCACAACCATCACGATGCGCCCCACGCCCGCAACTTTGGCAGGCGCGGCATTCATCAAGACGGAGGACGGATAGCTCGCTGTACCGCCGGGCACATAAAGACCGACCGATTGGATGGCCGTCCAGCGCCAGCCGAGCTCGACGCCTTGCGCATCGGTGAAACGATGATCAACAGGCCTCTGCTTTTCGTGATAGCTGACGATGCGCGTATGAGCGAGACGCAAAGCCTCGAGCGCCTTTGGCTCGCAAGCCGCCGTAGCCGCTTCGATCTCGGCTTCGGTGACCCGTAGACCACCGGAGAGATCGACGCGATCAAAGCGTTTCGAATAATCGATCAGTGCCGCATCGCCGCGTTTCACCACATCAGCGATAATGTCGCGCACAGCGACATCCACTTCTTCTGACACTTCCCGCTTCATCGCGAGAAGCGCATCAAAGCGCGCCGCAAAACCGGGCTCATTCATGTCGAGCCGCATCACCATTCGCATCACTCCAACAAATTCGTTTCAGTGCCCTTCGGGGGCATCATCGATCGCATGGCCCGGACGGTGGGCTGCGGCCCAGCGGGGCCCAAGATCGCGCATCTGCGCATCTACGCATTCGACCTCAAGCCGGATGGCCGCGCCGCCCGAAAAGACGAGCTCAATCGTGCCTGCCGGCGCCTCTCCTTCATGGAAGGCAAGCGAGAGGAGGTTGAGCACCCCTTCCCTATTCGACCGGTCAAAGCCTGTCGAGGCGACACGGGTGACATTGTCAAAATGCAAGCCCGCCCGGCAGCGCTCCATCGAGCCATGCTCGGCGGCCACCCAGTCGAAGCGGGAGGCCAGCAGGGCAAAGCGGCGCTGGGACGGCAAAAAGGCGAGATCAGCCACCCGGACCACGGCATCCTGCAAATTGGTGGACAGGGCGTGGAGATCTTGCGGCTCGAGCGCAATCAGGCGCAAAGGCGCCTCGCTCTCGCTCATCTTCCCGCCCGATTGATCCATTGCCATGGTGAAACCCCGTCCTGCCACCGTGTTAGCCGCAGGCAGAGGCAGGGGCAAGCTTTGGCGGACAGCCCCCGCCCGTCCTTGCGAGCGGAGCGACGCAACCCAGGGCCCCACATGCGGCTCTGGGTTGCCGCATCGGCCTTTGGCCTCCTCGCAATGACGGCGGAGGGTGCGTCTCAGCCCGGCTCGCGCAAGCGCTCGACGGTCGCCCCGCAGGCTTGCAGCTTTTCTTCCAGCTGCTCGAAACCGCGATCCAAATGATAGACGCGGTGCACGATGGTTTCGCCCTCAGCGGCCAGCGCTGCAATCACCAGCGACACAGAGGCGCGCAGATCGGTTGCCATCACTTGCGCGCCTGCCAGTTTCTGGCGGCCTTCGACAATGGCCACATCGCCATCGAGCTTGATACGTGCGCCGAGACGCGCGAGCTCTTGCACATGCATGAAGCGGTTTTCGAAAATCGTTTCCGTAATGCGAGACGTGCCCTGCGCACGCGTCATCAACGCCATGAACTGCGCTTGCAGATCGGTCGGGAAACCGGGGAATGGCGCGGTGATCACATCCACGGGGCGAATGACGCCAGGCTCGCGCGACACGCGCAGACCGTCCGCCGTTTCTTCAATGCGCGCACCGGTGCGGCGCAAGACATCCAGCGCATTGGGCAGAAGATCTTCGCGCGCACCCGCCAACAAGACATCGCCGCCTGTCATCGCCACGGCACAAGCATAAGTGCCCGCTTCAATGCGGTCGGGCAGCACTTCGTGACGCGCGCCATGCAGCGAAGTGACGCCTTCAATCTCGATGGTCGACGTACCGGCGCCCTTAATTTTTGCGCCCATTTTGATGAGGCAATCGGCGAGATCTTTCACTTCCGGCTCGCAAGCCGCATTGGTAATTTTCGTATGGCCCTTGGCCAGAGCCGCCGCCATCAGCGCTGTATGCGTGCCGCCCACAGTCACTTTCGGGAAATCAATCACGCCGCCGACGAGGCCCTTTTTGGCATCCGCCAAAACATAGCCGCCTTCAATCTCAATATTGGCGCCGAGCTTTTCGAGCACCATGAGCAGAAGATCGACAGGCCGCGTGCCAATGGCGCAACCACCGGGCAGCGAGACTTTTGCCACGCCCATACGCGCCAGCAGCGGCGCAATCACCCAAAAAGACGCGCGCATGCGCGAGACGAGTTCATAAGGGGCCGTCGTATCGACAATGGTTTTGGCATCGAGATGGATCGTCTGGCCGGCATGAGGCGCATCGCCCACGCGCTTGCCTTCCAGCCGGTAGTCGACGCCATGATTGCCCAGAATGCGATTGAGCTGGTTGACGTCGGCCAGACGCGGCACATTTTCGAGAGTCAGCGTCTCAGATGTCAGCAGCGAGGCAATCATCAGCGGCAGCGCCGCATTTTTCGCGCCCGAAATCGGAATGATGCCATTCAGCGGGTTGCCGCCAACGATACGAATGCGATCCATCTTACCTCTCACGCCCTGACGCTTTGCCAAGCACCAAGGCCATCGCCGCAGATCATGGCGGCATTATGGGTTTTATGCGCCAATCAGCCTTCGTCCCCCGAAGCATCGGGCGCACGGGCGCGGGCCTGTGCCTTGCGGCGCGCCAGATTGGCCCGGAGCGCTTTGGCGAGCCGTTCCTTGGCCAGCCGCTCTCTTTCCGCCGCCTTTTGATCGGCAGCGGCCGAGCTTTTCTGCTTTTGGGGCGAATCATTCATGACGATGCCGCAAGACCTCAATTCCGGGCGCTTTTAGGGGAGAAGAGAGGGCCCTTCAAGCAGCGGGAGAGCCCCGCCCCCGCGCTTGCCATACACCGCCCCCTGTGGCAAAAGCCCCCTCATCGCGCGCAGGGCCCCGGCCCAAAGGCCCGAAAATGCTGCCGTAGCTCAGTGGTAGAGCACTCCCTTGGTAAGGGAGAGGTCGAGAGTTCAATCCTCTCTGGCAGCACCATTTATCTTCCTTATTGACGCGAACGCCGGCCGTCCTGCCCGTTCCATCACCATTTCGGCCGATAGACGCTTCTGCTCTGGAATGCGCATGATCCGCGACAGCGATCAGCGCTGCCGAATGGATATGGCCCCGCCTATGGCTCAAGACAGCGACGATGGACTGCGCC
Organism: Beijerinckiaceae bacterium; assembly: GCA_947453155.1. GTDB lineage: Bacteria > Pseudomonadota > Alphaproteobacteria > Rhizobiales > Beijerinckiaceae > Terripilifer. Next base: position 34,174 of record CANGFE010000021.1, read on the forward strand.
GCACTCTCTCGCTCTGGCAGGTGGTGCTTTACGGGCTGGGTGTCACCATCGGCGCGGGCATTTATGTGCTGGTTGGCGTTGCGGCCGGTCGCAGCGGGTTTTACGCCCCGCTCGCCTTTCTGGTTGCCGCGGCTCTGCTCTCTTTCACTGCCCTCAGCTTTGCAGAATTAGGCACACGCTTGCCCGTGGCTGCGAGTGAAGCCGCCTATGTCGATGCGGGCTTCCAACGCAAATGGCTGACGCTGGCCACGGGGCTCTTTGTTGTCACAACAGCGACCGTCTCTGCTGCCACGGTGAGCGTGGGCGCAGCTGGCTATCTCTTTGTCTTATGGCCCGCACCGCAACCCCTTCTCATTGTCGTGGTCGTGCTCGGCATGGGCGTGATTGCCTCGCTCACCACAGCGCAATCCGTGACGCTAGCCGGTCTCATGACGACGATTGAAATTGGCGGCTTGCTCGCCATTGTCGCGGCGGGCTTGTGGAATGCGGATCATCTGGGCGCGGCCTTGCAAGAGACGCCTCTCACAATGCGCGATGTGCCATGGGCGGGGCTCGTCTCGACATCGCTGATTGCCGTCTTTGCCTTCATTGGTTTTGAGCATGTGGTGAATATTGCCGAAGAAATCCGTGATCCGCGGCGCACGCTGCCAAAAGCCCTGTTCATCACGCTGGCGCTGACGGCTCTTCTCTATGCCTCGGTTGTCTTCATCGCTGTGTCTGCCATTCCGCCGCAAGAACTTGCTGTCGCCAATGCGCCGCTGGCCCGGGTTTACGAGCGGCTGACAGGCCACCCGCTCGGCATGATGAGTGCCATTGCCGTGATTGCGACGCTCAACGGCATTATCGTGCATATGATCATGATCTCGCGCGTGCTCTACGGCATGGCGCGCACCGGCGTCCTGGCCGCGGGGCTTGGACATGTGCATCCGCGCACCCGCACACCTTTGCGCGCCACAGGTCTTGGCATTGTTGTTATTCTCGCTCTGGCGCTGGCTTTTCCGCTGGAAAGATTGGCGCATATTACGGCGCAAGGAACGCTGGTGATTTTCTTTCTGGTCAATGCCGCGCTCGCCCGCATTCGGCAGAAGGAGGACAGTCTGCCGCCCCATGTTTTTCATGCACCCGCATGGGCGCCCTATGCCGGAATGGCCGCAACATTGATCCTGCTTCTGGCGTCCGTGTGGCGGGGAAACTGAGCAGAAAATCTAATAAGACATCAATACCGGCACGGGCGGATCGGCGATGACGGAACGCGTGACGCCACCGATGATGAATTCCCGAAACCGTGCGTGCCCATAAGCGCCCATGACCAATAAATCCGCGCGCGTCATGGCCACATGATCGCGCAGCGTCTGGGCAATATCGCCACTGGTGCAGGGCAATTGCGTCAAATGCACATTGCGCGCATGACGCGCGATCCGCGACGCAATATCGACGCCCTCGATTTGTTTCTCGCGATTGGAATCGCCTTCAATCGTGACGATTTCAATAAAGGTGGCCGCATCGATAAAGGGCATGGCATCGCCAATCGCGCGCGCGGCTTTTGCTGAACCATCCCAAGCCACCACCAGGCGCTCAAAAGCGACATTGCCATTCCATTTGGCAGGCAAAAGGATCAGAGGCCGGCCGGAACTGAACATGAGTTCTTCGATCACCGTTTCAGCAAGACCAAAAAGGCGATCGCGCGATTGCGCAATGCTGATGTCCGAGGCGCGCGCAAAGCCCGTCAATCTCCGACTAGTCTGCGCATAATCGCCATAGGCAAGCTCGAGCGAAGCCGTCGCGCCTTCCGATTGCGCCCGACGCAAGGCTTCATCGCCGAAGTTTTTAGCAGCCGCACGACGATCCTCATTCGCTTGATTGAGCAGGCCTCGAACCTCCGTGACCACGACGGCGGAGGGCAGGGTCAAACGCCCCACGCCAAGACAAATGTTCAGATGGGCACCATGACGGCAGGCCAGTTGGGTGGCGAAGGCCACAACCGAATGTTCCGGCTCGGCAGCCTCGACCTGCGGCTCAAAAATGGGGGCAACAAGAATGGTTTTGATCGTCATCAGCGCAAACTCCGGGGAAATCCCGAAGAAATAACGCACGGCACAGGCGAGGGTTCAGAGGATCACGAAAACATAACCAGGCGCGCCTCAAAGCCCCGTCGAAGACCCGCCGCTCAAGCTTGAAAAGCGGTAGAGGATTTTGCGGTTTGGCCGCTGGTTGTTTTTCGGGCCGACCAGAACCCAAATCTCATCGCCCTCGACCTGAACGCCAAAGACGCGCACTTCGGCTGGGCGCAAATTGGTGCAGGGAATATGGCGCGTGCTGCTCTCGCCTGGGCGCACCACGTCGAGGCGGTTGGCGCTTTCATCATAAATCGCGAGGCCAGCCTTCATGAATACCTCCCAGAGAGAGCGAATCTGCGCTCAGCCTAGCAGTTATTTCGGGCCGGGCCCCGACCCGCATAGGCACCAAGCCTTCCCTCGGGCGCCTGGCCCCTGTAAACTCCGCCCCAAGGGAATCGAGAAGAACCAAAAAGATTCCCGCCGAGGAGGACAAATGAAACTCGACCGGGAACCCGCGCTCTTCTTTCCCAAACTCGCGCGCTTTTATGATTTCTCCGTGCCCTTCTCTTGGGTTGTCGTGCGCTTTGGCGTGGGCTGGGTGCTGGCTGTCCATGGCTATGGAAAAGTCATGCGCGGTATGGAAGCCCAGACCAAGCAGCTCAATGTCACCGTGCCCTATCTGGCCGATATCAATTTCCCGCTGTCCTTCTTCCTGACCTTCGTCGAGGGCTTGGGCGGCGTCTGCATTATGCTGGGTCTGTTCACGCGCTTCTTTGCGGCCGCGAATGCCATTGAAATGGCCTTCCTGACCTTCGTTGTCTATTGGGGCAATGGCTTTGGCTGGTTGGCCAAGGGTTATGAATACACGCTGATGTGGGGCATTTTGTGCTTCGCCATTGCGCTGCGCGGTGGCGGGCCATGGTCCATCGACCGACTGCTCGGCAAAGAGCTTTGAGACAAAAGGGCCGGTTCATCACCGGCCCTTTTTCATTCAGCATTTCCCGTTACCCTTCACGGAGGGATAGCAGATCAATTGGCCCGCTTTTGCCTTCGCGCAGGTGAATCCGGTGAGCGGCTTATTGATCGCCTCGACTTGCGCCACATTATAAAAGTTGAGCTTACCCGACTGAACAAGATTCGCGCATGTGTCACTGGCTGTCAGCTTGTAGGGGCCGGACAATTTCTTCCCGTAGCAGCTTGCCTTTGTGCAATCGAGAACCGCGACCTTCAGATCAGCCGCACGCACGACCGATGACATGCCCAGCAAAATGATGGTCGCCGCAAAACAAATCAAGCCACGCATAGCCCCCTCCAAGAATGAAAGGCCGAGCCTATTCTTTGGAGCTTGGGCAAACCACCAACTGAACGATTGACGGAAAGTCAGTCGCGCGCAGTCAGGTTGAAAAGACAAAGGGCCGGTTCATCACCGGCCCTCTTTATATTGTCGCTTTAGTGAATTGGCTCTTCGAGTGCCGCTGTCTGGAAGACATCGCTGCGGACCACAAAGGCCTCAGCCACAACCAATGTCCCAAGAAAGAGAGCAAGCCCCGCGACCAGACCGGCCACTTCTGAAAATCTTTTCATCACAATCCCCCACTGAAAGAGGTCAGACTAGCCGGGACCGATTGAAAGAGACTTACGCCTTCATCGGAAAACCCGTGACATCAGGTTAACCCCGACCAGTCCTATTGCAGTGCGGAAAGATTGTGTGCGCCGCCGAAATCAGCGGCAGCCTGCCCGAGTCTTAGGCTTCAAAACCCTCGACCAGCACGAATTCCCCATCGGCAGCGCCGACGCGATGCTGGCGGGCAGCCTGATATTCCGGCGAGTAATAATAAGCACGCGCCTGATCGTAGCTGTCGAATTCCATCACCACATTGCGGGTGCGGGCCGTACCTTCGAGCGCCTCATGCTTGCCACCGCGCACCAGCGGGCGGGCGCCAAATTTCTTCACAGCGTCAGCTGTGGCAGCCGCATAGCGGGCATAGGCTTCCGGATCTTTCACATCCACGCGCACGATGATGTAACCCTTGGGCATGCTTTGTCTCCTCTTGCTTAGGTCAGCTCAACCGTGGCGGACCATGGCAAGCCGAGCTTACGCTGGCAAGCGCCTTCACCAGAAAGCTTAAGACCTTGGTTGCTGCGCGGCTGGATCGCGGACGAAAGTCGATGATCAATTTGCAACAGCACGCAACATTGCGAGACAGCGGATTCATTGGCGCTTGTCTCTTCGCGAAACGCGTTTAGCCTTTGATCTGCGCCCTTGGCGCGTTTCCTCCCCGACTTGAGCCGCCAGGCGTTGCGCCGGCGGCTTCTTTTTTTGACTCAGCGGAAACCAGCGACTGCTGCGACCATGCGCGCTTCGATGCTATTGAAACCGTGATAGCCCCAAGCATCGCAAGGATCGCCTTCGGTGATGCCGCCATCAAGCCACGTCACGCGTGCTTTTTTGCCCGCCCATTTCATGAAGGGTTCAACACCTGCAGGCAGAGTGACGCGGCATCCATCTTGCCGATGATGCACAATCAAGGTCGGCGGCAATTTGTCGGGCGTGCCCAAGACAGTAGAGACGTTCAACGAGCGGTGACCGGATTCCGGCGTCAGCATGCCTGACGTCAAAACCAAACGATCAGGCCGCGCGCCTTTGGCAATGCCTTGGGCCGCGCGCAATGTGCCGCGGCTTGTGCCAGCCACAATCACGGGGCGTTTGAGTGCGCGCATATATTCAACAGCTGCACTCAAATCCGTATCCGCATCAACAATCAGCACGAGAAAATTGCGCTTCACAAAATCATCGGCTGTGCGCACCAAAGAATTGCCTTTCATGCGCCCAAGGTGGCCATCCGA
>CANGFE010000022.1 GCA_947453155.1 Beijerinckiaceae bacterium
ATATGGCCATCAACCTCCGCCCGCTCCACAGCAAGCAGTCCAGCCGTCGAGCCCTCATAGCCTTCCACCGGCTTGAGCTGCGAACCAAAGGTCGCATTGAGCAGGCGTGCATAAACAGAATTGGCGGATGTCACAGCCTGCGAGCTAACGCTCACAGAATGGGTTTTCAGATCTTGTGCGGTAGCAATGCCCGATTTCGTATTCACGACCAAAATACCGGTGTCGCGCTTGAGCGACCCCAGCCAATGAAACTTTTCTGGATCAAATTGCACGCCATGATCATGCAGTCCATAAAGCTTTGTCATGGATATGGTTCGCGGCAGCCCGCCAATATAGGTGCCATCCTGCGGTGCCAAATTGTAAATGTAATTGGCAGCCTTGATGCCTTCAGCACCCGGCATGTTCTGCACAACCACAGTTGGCTCGCCAGGAATATAGCGCGCGATATGACGCGACAACAGGCGCGCCAATTGATCATAGCCCCCACCCGGCGCGGATGAGCAAATGACGAAGATGCGCTTGCCGCGATAAAAATCTTCCGCATAAGCAGCTGTCGATCCCACCCCACAAAACAGTGCGAGCGCGGGCGCGATGAGGCGCCATGATGCGACCATGCTGTCCTCCCATATTTTTTGTTTTTTTATGAAAAAGGGGCCCGCAGATGCGAGCCCCTTCTTGAATTGTCTTAAACCGCAGGCCCAATCGATTGCGGCGTGTAGATGGGACCCGTGATCTTGCTCATATCGAGCGCACGCAGTTTGGGCTCATCAAAAATATCGGCCATGTCCGACTTCACGCCGGTCTTGTCGATGGCATCCAACCACTTGCGGTGGATGCGCGGATCCTGATCTTCATATTCCACCTGACGACCGCCCTGCTGGATCGACAGCGAGCCAAAACCTTCGGCCGAGCGCTTGCGCAGCGAGATGAAGGGATAGCGGCGCGAGCCCATGGAGCAGGCCACATAGCGCGCTGTATCGGCGCATGTGTTGAAATGTTGGTGGAACATCCAGAACGGCGGCACATACATAATGCCGTGACGCCACGGAATTTCGGTGAACTTTTCGTCGCCTTCATACCAGAGCAGCGAATAGCCTTCGCCCGACACAGCATGCACATGCGTGCCGGCAGCGTGACGATGCGCCTTCTTGTAGCGGCCAATCGGAATTTCTGATGTGTGCGAATGCATGGTCGAATCGGCCAGCACGAAGGAGACATTCTTCGAGCCCTTGCCGCGTTCGCCCAGATCATACAGCTTGAAGCCGGTCAGATCGGGAACGAAATTCGTCTCCCAGAGATTGAGCTTGGCTTTGCCATCGCCGCGCACGACTTCGAGATGCTCGCCTTCGCCCTGGAACTGATTGGCAGCGCCAGCGCGCTCGGGGAATTTGCACGGGTTGTTAAAGACGAAGTCTTCATTGTGGTAGAGGTTCAGCGTCAGCGGCGCGTCATGCGTCACCGAAATACGCGCGCTCTCTTTGCCCGACGAATTGAAGATCTGATATTCGCAATTGAGCGGAATAGCGAAGAGCGCCTTCGGACCCCATTCGAATGTGTGCTTGTCACCTGTCGGCAACCACACGGTGGTCGAACCAAAGCCCGACTGCACCATGAAGAAAGCTTCATAGAGATGCTTCACGGGGCGCGTCTTCTTGCCCGGCAGCACTTCGATCAAATAATTGGCCATGAAGTCGCCGCGGCCATGAGCATGGTTGAAACAGCCCTTCGCGTCATACCAATCCCAAGTCTTCGTCTCGACAGCGAGAAGATCGAAACCGAAATCTTCGTGGACGGGGATGTTCTGCTTTTTCACCCAATCCAGATAGGGCTCAACGAGGTAACGGCCGTCCAGCTGTTCCTGCGGGGTTGGTGTGTCACTCATGCGCGGGCTCCCATTTTTCTTGATTGGCAGTAAAACGCGCGGGGAAATGTCCCCGCGCGCCAGAATGATTATTTCTTGTCGCTCTTCAGCGCTTCGGCAAGCAATTGCTTGGTGTCGTCCGACTGATTGAGCGCCTTGACGATGGCCTTGGCAACATCTTCGCCATAAGCAGGTTCCACCGGCTTTTCGAGCTTTTCAGCGCGTGCCTGCAGTTCCTTATCTTCCATCGCTTTCTTATAGGCCTCAATCAGTGCCTTCACGCGATCAGCCGGAACACCCGGCGGGCCCGCGGTGAGGCGTGCAATATCACCTTGGGATTGCACCAGCGCGATGAGGTCCAACGCCTTCTGATCTTTCACGAGAGAAGACAGCTGCGGCACGTCTTTATCATTGCCGCCAATCTGGGCGATGTAGCGGCCATAACCGTTTTCAATGAAGGTCGAATAAGACGAACGCGAAGCAATCGAGCCCACCACTTCACCACGACGCATGGCGAGCTGGTCATCCGTGCCGTTATAGCCGGTCAGATTCTTCACCGGCAGCTTGAGCGTATTGGTGAGGATGACCGTCTCGACATAAGAGGCTGAACCCGGACCAGCGGTTGCGAAATTCACCGGCGTCTTTTGGGCCTGCAAATCAGCGAAGCTCTTGATCGGTGATTGCGAGGCAACAACGATGACGCGCGGATCGGAAGCCGCCTTGCCAATCCAGCTCATCTTCGACAGATCGAATTTCACGCCCTGTGCGCCAACGATCTGATTGTAGATGAGGCCGGTGTTGAAGGTGCCAAGCGTCAAACCATCAGCTTTGGATGCATAGACGGCATTTGCCCCGATGATATGGCCCGCACCCGGCATGTTCTTCACGACGAAGGTCGAGCCTGGCAGATTGCGCTGCATATATTCGGCAACCAGACGGCCATAGGAATCGTAACCACCGCCCGGAGCGGTTGCGACGATATAGGTCACAGTCTTTTCTTTGAAGAAGGCAGCGCCTTCATCAGCAGCTTGCGCCTGCGTGGCTGCACAAGCAGCGAGCGAAGCGGCAAAAATCTTCCATGCGTTTTTCATCATTCCCTCCACATGCGCGGCGGATCAACCCGCGATGCGATCCAAGATGAGCCCGGTGATCATGCCCGTATAAAGGGAGACACCCAGACCTTTTGCAAAGATGAAATAGAAGGCGGTCGACGCAATGCACGTCAGCGTGATCGACCGCGTCCATGTGGCGCCCGCGCGTTCCTTCAAGAAGGAAAGCAAGAAAATCGGAATCGACACCCAGAAGCCAAACAAGAGGATGCCGCCGAGAAATCCGAGGAAATAAACCCAGGTAATCACTTCACGACGAACTTCTTCTTTATGGTCCTTCGGTGCGTCAATGACAGCTGCCTGTCCAAATTCGACGTCATGGCCCACAAGCTTAGCTGCTTTCAACTCAGCCTCGCGGATCTCGTCTTTCTCGTCGTCGTCAGCACCAGCTGATTTGCGGAAATCGAGAGCGATTTGCAGGCAGCACAGGAAGATGCCGGGGATCCCGACCGTGAGCGGCATGAAGCGCGCTCCTTCGGGATAAGACAAAGCTGTGATCACCATGATGGAAAAGACGGCCAGCATGAAGACCGTCATCGATTGGCGCGCGATCATGTTCATGCGGACACCTGCATATTATCGAGAACATTAGGCTTGCGGCTGCGGTAAATCGCAAAACCGATGGTCGCGACGATCATGCCAATCAGCACCATCGAAATCGGACGCGTGAAGAAAGACAGGCCCCACAGATCAAGCGCTTTATGCAGCGATTCTTCTGCAATGCGTCCCAGCACCAAACCAATAACGAAAGGCGCACGCGGCCAATTGGCGCGCAACATGGCATAGCCAATGATGCTCATGCCGAGCAGGATCAGCAAATTCTCCCACTGACCTTCATTTACGTAAGCACCAATCACCACCAGCACGACAATGAAGGGCACCAACATGGTCGCATTGATGAAGGTGAGCACAGCCACCCAGCGCGTGATGAAGAGCAGGAAGCTGACCGCAATCAAATTGCCAACCACCAGCGCCCAGATCAGCGTCCAGACGAGATCGAGATGTTTGGTGATCATGGCCGGTCCCGGCTGAATGCCGAGAATGAGGAAGGCACCCATCATCACCGCCATGCCGGATGAGCCCGGAATGCCGAAGAAGAGGGTCGGCAGCAGCGAGCCACCTTCCTTCGCATTGGATGCTGTTTCAGGCGCGATCACGCCTTCGACAGCCCCGCGACCAAAACGCTCCGGCGTTTTAGAACTCTGCACCGCGTGGCCATAGCAAAGCCAAGCGGCTGCTGAACCGCCAAGTCCCGGCACCATGCCAATCAAGGCGCCGATGACGGATGTGCGCAGCGCCAAGAACCAGTGACGCGGCACTTCCATGACGCCTTGGAAAATTTGCTTGTAGGAGAACTTCACGCCGTCCATCGAAATGGCGGCAATCGATCCACCCTTCACAGCCAGCGTAATCATTTCCGGCACGGCGAAGAGCGCGAGCACGCAAGTGACGAGCGACACACCATCCCAGAGGAAGAGATAATCACCCGCATAGCGCGCGGTGCCTGTCTGCGGATCCATGCCAATGGTTGCCAGCATCATGCCGAACAGACCAACGATCATGCCCTTGAAGATATTATTGCCGCCCGCGAGGAAGGCGATGAAGGTGATGCCCAAAATCGCAAGCAGGAAGAATTCAGCCGGCGAGAAGGCAAGCACGATAGGCTCGAGCACCGGGATCATCACGGCGAAGACAATCGCGCCGATAATGCCGCCGACACCCGAAGCCGTGATCGAGGCGCCGAGCGCGCGGCCCGCTTCGCCCTTCTTGGCCATCGGATAGCCGTCAATCGTGGTGGCGGCATCGTCACCATCGCCGGGCACGCCGAACATGATGGAGGAAATCTGGCCGGACGTGCCATTGACCGCATGCATGGTCAAAAGGAACACCGCGCCTTGGGTCATATCCATGCCGAAGACGAAGGGAATCGCCAAAGCAATCGACAAGCGACCACCAATGCCGGGGGTCGCCCCGACAATCAGGCCGATCATCACCGCGATCAGCATCAAGCCCATCGTTTGGGGATTGGTCACGAGGGCGCCCAGCGCCGCGAACATGACGTCAAACATTTCCATTTTCCTCCCGGTCGCAGGTTAGCCCCGCGCCTTTGTGCCCCTCAAACTAAAGTCAAAGGTGGCCAAGTAAATTGAAAGGTTTGGAAAAGAGATAAAAAATATTTTAATCTAGGGTGAGTGCCCTCAGAGAAAGGACAAGCCGTGCGTCTGGAAGATTTGGATTTTGCCAAGCTGCGCGCGTTTCAGCTGGTGGCCACCCACGGCACTTTGGCCGCCGCCGCCACCCAGCTCGGACTGACCATTCCCGCGATTTCGGCCAAATTGAAGCGGCTCGATGAGGTCATCGGCGTCCCCTTGTTCCGACGCATGCCCAATGGGCTGGCCCTGACCGCTGCGGGCGAAAATTTCCTGCGCGATCTCTCTCCCTTTCTGGCCGATGCCGAGCGCCTGTTTGGCGCGGTCAAGACGGAAGCCGCGCGCTCGCAAGAAACAGGGCAAGTATCGGTCGCGATTGGCGGCGATTACACAAGTTACTTTGTGCCCCGCATGCAGGATTTTCTCGCAGCCTATCCAAGGGTGGAATTGTCCATGCGTGTCGCGCGCCGCTCTGACTCACTGGCCGCCCTGCAAGCTGGCACAACCGATTTATGCATGGGCGTTTTTCCACGCCTGCCGCATGGGATTGTTGCGAAAGTGGTCGCGCGCACCACGATGGCTTTGGTAACGCGCAAAGGCGATACGGAAGAAAACGGCCGCCTGATCATCGCACCGCGCGGCTCAGCCATCCGCCAATTGCTCCGCGGCTCCGGTTTTTTCGAGGGGCGCTCCAATGTGCTGGAATGTCCGACGTGCCAAACGGCCATCGATCTTGTGGCCAGCGGTGCGGGGCAAGCCATCGTCCATACGATTTGCGCGCGGCGCGAAGACAAAGCTGAATTGAACATCGAAGAATTGGGCGAGCGCCACGGCAAAATGCAGCTCGTCATTGCCTATAAGCGCGGCGCACGCCTCTCGCGCGCGGCACAGGCTTTGTTTGATCATGTGGCGGGGTGAGGCGCTCCTCAGCTTGAAAAGGAGCGCCTGACGAGGCCCTTACCCTGTGGTTGACAGGAAAGGGCCTTTTCAACGACCATGCGCGCAATTCCGGCCAAGCCTTTCAGGCTTAAAAACAAGCAAAGGCCGGATTCTTGAGGAATGACCGGGAGACCTTCTCACATGGCTTTTGCTTCACGGCTCTTCGCCGCTGCCAGCGCACTGGCTCTTGCCAGCACGTTCGTGCAAACCCCAGCGCAGGCGCAATCAGGCGATTTCTACGCGGGCAAGAATCTGACCATGATCATCGGCTTTGGTCCCGGTGGCGGTTATGATCTGTGGGGCCGCACCGTTGTGCGCCATATCGTCAATCATCTTCCGGGCAAGCCGACGGGCGTTCCGCAAAATATGCCGGGCGCCGGCAGCTATGCGGCCGCTGCCAATATTTACAATATTGCGCCGAAAGACGGCACGGTCATGGCCATCATCGCGCGTGACGCGGCACTCGGCCCGCTGACTGGTGCAGAAGGCGCGCGCTTCGATCCGCTGAAGATCAATTGGATCGGCACGCCCACAACAGAAACCAATGTCTGCATCGCGCGCACGGGCGCCGATGTGCAAACGGTCGACGACATTTATAAAAAGACGCTGATCGTTGGCGACACAGGTGCGGGCACAGGCACACGCTCTTACCCCAAAGCGCTAACCGAATTGCTGGGCATGAAGTTCAAGCTGATCGCGGGCTTCCCGTCATCCTCTGACGTGTTTCTGGCGATGGAGCGCGGCGAAGTCGACGGCATTTGCGAATCCCTCGACAGCGTGAAGGGCAAGCGCCCTGATTGGATTCCCAATAACAAGGTGAAGATCCTCTTCCAGGGTGGCGTCGAGCCGAGCCATGAATTGCCGGGCGTGCCCTTCATCAATGACATTGCCAAGACCGAACAGCAGAAGCAGGAAATCGCTTTCCTTTATGCAGGCCAAGGTATCGGCCGTCCGTTCGTCGCGCCTCCGGGCATGGCGCCAGAACGCCTTGCCATGTTGCGCAAAGCTTTTATGGACACGATGAAAGATCCTGAGTTTCTGGCCGACGCCAAGAAGCAGAAGCTCGACGTGGAGCCCGAAGATGGCGAACATCTCGAAAAGCTCATCCGTCAGATTTATGCGACGCCCAAGCCCATCGTCACCAAGATTGGTGAGCTAATTAAGTAAGGCTTCGCGCAACGCGAAACTAGAAATGGCGGGCCAAGGCCCGCCATTTTTTATTCCGTTGATTGCGCTGGCAGATCAGGCCGCTTTGCTCTCTTTGAACGGTGCCATCAGCTTGGCCATCTCATCGAGTGACACAACGGACGCATATTTCGCATCCATGTCGAAGAGATTGGCGGCATGGGCAAAGGGCGAGCGGTCGAAACAACATTCGTCGACCACAAAGGTCGAGAAGCCGTTTGAAAAACCATCCACCACGGAAGCGCGCACGCAGCCTGATGTGGAGACACCGCAGAAGATCAGTGAATCCACGCCCTTCTGCACAAGGCCCGACAAAAGCGGCGTCTGGAAAAAGGCAGATGCGCGGGTCTTGCCCAACACCCATTCACCGGCGCGCGGAATGATCGGCGGGGGGAAGGAATTGGCATCGGGCGGCGGTGCTTTCGTGCGCTTGGATTTGGTGGCTTTGCCGGCGAAGGGCGTATTGTCTTCATTGGCGCGGGTGAAGACGATGGGCAAATCGCGCGCGCGGAACATATCGATCAAACGCATGATTTTCGGCATAGCTTCCCATGAGACAGGTCCGCAGGCCGAGCCGAAACTGGCGATGGATTCTTCGAGCGTCTGGCCTTCATAGCCCGTGAAAGCATAAGTCATATCAATGACGATCAGCGCCGGGCGCGCACCCAATTTCATGTCGGTGAGGAAGCCAGCACTCTTATAAGTTGCAAGCTCGGATGCCGGAATCAGCTTCATCCAGTCTTTCATGCGCGCCTCCTTTGCCTTTTTTTCCAGTGAAGCAAATTGGCGCGCAAAAATCTCCTGCTATTCACAAGCCGCTCACATGCCCCGCCTTGCCCCGGCCCAAGCAAAGCCATAGTTTCTGCGCCAGTCATTTCCGTATCCATTTTTGAAAAATCCGGCCCTTTTTAATGCAAGCGCCCCCACCCCTGCATGATCCCGCCATGATGCGCTGGGCTGAGCCCATCATCCATGATGTGGTGAGCGCCGCCTATGCCGACGTCACGGACCAGCCTCGCGAGGTGCAATTTCTGACCCGCTGCCAGACCTTGCTCTGGCGGGCGTTGCTGACCGGCACGGGGTCCATCGCCCTTTTTCACGATGAAGTCCTGCGCAATGCCCTGCGTCTTGGCCTTGGCGAAAACCGGATTGATGAAACCAATCGGCAGATTGTCACTGAACTCATGCTTGTGATTGCCACGCGCCATGCCCGCTCACCCCGGCAGGCGGCGCAGTCCAGCGTGCAGGTGGCGCAGGCCTATGGACGCCTGACAAGCGCCAAGGCCCAACAGCAGGCCTGATCTCCAACTTGTCGCTTGCCAAGCGGCGCGCAAGGCTTCATGTCCCGAGTGTGATGTGAGGCAAGCGGGGCTGGAGGTCGCGACATTGAGTGAAGTCTGGTCGCCGCAACAAGACCAAGCGCTGAAGGAAATTGCGAAATGGCTGAAGACGGGCCATCCGCAAATCTTCCGCCTATTTGGATATGCCGGCACAGGCAAGACCACACTTGCGCGCCATATTGCCGAAGGCATTGATGGCGATGTTGTCTTCGCCGCCTTCACCGGCAAAGCCGCGCTCGTCTTGCGCAACAAAGGTTGCGATGAGGCACGCACCATCCATTCACTGATCTATCGCGCGCAGGATGTCGATGCGGAAGTCCCCGCTTTCGTCATCAACGAGCAAAGCCCTGCCAATGAGGCAGCTCTCATCATCATCGATGAATGTTCGATGGTGGATGAGGAATTGGGCCGCGACCTTCTCTCCTTCGGCCGCCCCGTTCTGGTGTTGGGCGATCCGGCGCAATTGCCGCCGGTCAAAGGTGGTGGCTTCTTCACCGAAGCCGAACCCGATTTTATGCTTACCGAAGTCCATCGCCAGGAGGCCGACAATCCGATTGTGCGCATGTCAATGATTGTGCGCGAAGGCGGGCGGCTCGAGCGTGGCACTTATGGCGAGAGCCGCATCATTGCACGCGATGCGATTGATGCGATCAGCGTCACCAAGGCGGATCAAGTGTTGGTTGGCCTCAACAAGACGCGCCGCCTCTACAATAAGCGCCTGCGCGAATTATTCGGCTATGCCGGCACCATGCCTGAACCCGGCGACCGCCTCGTCTGCCTTAAAAACGATCGCAAAAAAGGGTTACTCAACGGCGGCTTGTGGACGGTCAAAACAACTTCGACCGTGCGCAGTGGCAAATTACGTATGGCGATTGTGCCCGACGAAGAGCCTACAAAAAAACCTTTGCGCGTGCGCGTGCTGCCAGCGTTTTTCGAGAGTGAAGAGGAGATCCCCTATTCACTCCGGCGTGATTCAGACGAATTTGATTTTGGCTATGCGCTGACCGTGCATAAGGCTCAAGGATCGCAATGGGACGAGATTGTGCTTTTCGATGAATCCTATGCTTTCCGCGAACATCGTGCGCGCTGGCTTTATACGGCTATCACGCGTGCGGCTGAACGCATCACGATTGTGACCTGAGCCATGCATCCGCAAATCGCAGCCTTTCTCGATTTTGTGCGCGAGCATCAGGAATTCGCCGCACCCATCGTGTTTCTCCTCGCCTTTGGAGAATCTTTGGCGCTCATCTCTTTGCTGATCCCAGCGACCGTCATGCTGATTGGCATTGGCGCTTTGATCGGCGCCTCCGGCATTGACTTCTGGCCGATTTATTTTGGCGCTGTGCTGGGAGCTGGCTTGGGCGACTGGCTGTCTTACTGGCTTGGCCGCTATTACCACGAACACATTGCGCGCATGTGGCCCTTGTCGAAACATCCCGACATGCTGGAAAAGGGGCATGCCTTTTTTGAAAAATGGGGCTGGCCCGGTGTCTTCATCGGCCGTTTCTTTGGCCCCTTGCGTGCCATTGTGCCACTGGTCGCGGGTACATGCGCAATGCCGAAAGGCGCCTTTCAAATTGCCAATTGGTCGTCGGCGATTCTCTGGGCGGGCCTGCTTTTGGGGCCAGGCTCAGTAGGCCTATCCCAACTGCGCGACACATTCCTGCGCTGAATTTTCTTTGGCGCGCAAAGCTTCTTCCGCCCGCCCGATATAATCCCGCGTCAGCGGGACGGCATCAACGCGCTTGACCAATTGGATTTGAAAATTCACCGCCTGCCCCAGACGGAAGGTGGCCTCTGATGCCGCCAAATAAAATTCCCACATGCGACAGAAACGCTCGTCATAAAGCTGCGCAATCTCGGCCCGATGCGCCTGAAAACTGGCATACCAATGCTGCAAGGTGAAAGCATAATGAAGGCGCAAGATTTCAACATCGGTCGTGATCAATCCAGAACGCTCGATGGCCGGCATGATTTCGGACAATGACGGCAAGTGGCCGCCGGGAAAAATATATTTCGCAATGAACGGATTGGTGGCGGATGGCACATCGGGACGCCCGATCGTGTGGATGAGCGCCACACCATCGTCTGTCAGAAGATCGGCGATTTTACGAAAGAAGGCATCGTAAAAGCCTACGCCGACATGCTCAAACATGCCGACAGACACAATGCGCTGATAGCGCCCGCGCTCGTCCCGGTAATCGCGCAAATGAAATTCGGGGGGCTGCGCCAATCCACTCTGCGCAGCACGACGCGTGGCAATCGCCAATTGCTCCGCCGACAAAGTCACGCCCGTAACGCGCGCCTCGCATAGGCGTGAGAGATAAAGCGCCATGCCACCCCAGCCACAGCCAATATCCAAAACGCGCTGGCCGGGCTCGATCAGCAATTTGGCCGCGAGATGGCGTTTCTTGGCGAGCTGCGCTTCATCGAGCGCCTGACCGCCATGTTCGAAATAAGCGCAAGAATATTGTTTGTCGGCATCAAGAAACAAATCATACAGCCGATGATCCAGATCATAATGATGCGCCACGTTTTTGCGCGCACGGAACGGATCATTTTGCTGTGCGAGGCGGCGCAATTGCGTGCGCAGTAAATGCAGTAGCGAGAGCCAACGCGGCTGATTCACTTGCACAAGATTGGCAAGAACGAGCTGCAACACATCCAGCAACGTGCCGCGCGTGATTTCCATGGCGCCATCCATATAAAGCTCACCAAAGGCCAATTCGGGATCGCGCAACAAGCGCCATTGGGCATGCTCATCCTTAAAGCGAAGCCCAAGCAAGACGCCTGAACCATCGCCAGCATGGATAGGTTTGCCCTGTGGCGTCTCAACTTCAAGTGAGCCGCGACGAATGAAGCACCGAACAAATTTTTCAAAGGCGCTCTGCATGCAAGCTTTCCAAGCAGGAGGACCGGGACAATTCGAAACGGAACCACCTTCGCAGCCCATCGTTGGCGCAAGTCGAAGGAATGCCCGCTTTAGGAAACGGCCAAGGCGAATTTTGGTTCGGCGGGTCACTGACGGAGGCTTCACCATGCAGCTTAGGCAGAAAGCCAAAACGTGTCTTTGCGCTATCTCACTTGCGGCTCTGTTTCTGCCGCCCGCCTCTGCGCAAGCACAGCGCATGGAAATACCCGGCGGCGTCACCGTCTCGGGGGGAGGCGGTGGAAGCCGCAATGATTCTGCAGCACCGGGTGCGCGCATTGAGCAGCGTGTGCGCAGCGGCGCAGCCGAACGCGCTACGCCCCTGACAGTCACACGCCGCGACCGGCGCGGCGATGGAGGACGCTGGGTCTATACGGGGCGCGGCTATGATCGCGGTGGCTATTACCGTGACCGGCGGGACTATGGCTTTCCAGGATTACTGGCCGCCCCCTTCCTTCTGCCTTGGTATCTGCTGGGCGGGGGCTACTACGACGGCGGCACGAATATGGGCCCCTATTATGAGGACCCGTGGGCCAGCGACCCCGCCTATTACCCAGCCTATCCAGGCCCTTCGACCACGTTTAGCGCCCCGCTCGGCCAATATTGCGCGACCCCGCAAAAGGTCTGTCTGCTCTACCAGCCGGCGGAAGTGGGGGTCGGCTGCTCCTGCCGGGCCCCAGCGGGCCTTCCCCGCTTCCGGGGGGCCGTGGTTCCCTGAGGCAAAAAGCCCCATGCTGACCTGGCACAAGGCCCGGACCACCTCCGGGCCTTAACCTGCGCGCATCAGTCCCCTCGCGCATCGCTTCTTAAATGTTTATAGTCTGGAACAAGTCCAGACTGCGGTTTCGGGGGATGAAAGGTTCCCTGGTCGCGCGCGCCCCGGGGTTGGGGCATCCATTCGAGGTGGTTTGAAAATGGAGTACCGGCGTTACTTCGGCCAAGCGATCGACCGCCTCAAGGCGGAACGGCGCTACCGGGTTTTCGCAGATCTCGAACGCGATGCCTCCCGTTTCCCCATTGCCCTTTGGCATACGGAGAAGGAGCCGTCGCCGCGCGAGGTCGTGATCTGGTGTTCCAATGACTATCTCGGCATGGGTCGCCATCCGAAAGTCATTGAAGCCATGCGCGAGGCTGCCGAAAAATACGGCGCCGGCGCAGGCGGCACACGCAACATTTCTGGCACCAATCATCCGCTCGTTCAGCTCGAAGCGGAATTGGCTGACCTTCACAATAAGGAAAGCGCGCTCGCTTTCACGTCAGGCTGGATTTCCAATCTCGCCGCCATTTCGACGATTGCCGAGTTGCTGCCCAATTGCCTGATCATTTCGGATGCGCTCAACCACAATTCGATGATCGAAGGCGTACGCCGCTCCGGCTGCGAAAAGACGATCTTCCGTCACAATGATATGGCGGATCTGGAAAAGATCTTGAAAGCCGCGGGCCATGACCGCGCCAAGCTCATCGTGTTCGAAAGCCTCTATTCGATGGACGGCGATATTGCGCCCGTCGCCGAAATCGCGGCCCTCGCCAAAAAATACAATGCGATGACCTATGTGGACGAAGTCCATGCGGTCGGCCTTTATGGAGCCCGCGGTGGCGGCATTTGCGAGCGTGACAATGTCATGTCGCAGATCGATGTCATTGAAGGCACGCTGGCCAAAGGTTTTGGTACGCTCGGCGGCTATATTGCCGCGGACGAGGCCATTGTCGATGCCGTGCGCAGCTATGCGCCTTCCTTCATCTTCACCACCGCTCTGCCGCCCGCAGTTGCGGCCGCGGCTGGTGCGGCTGTGCGCCAGCTGAAACATTCGCAAGACGAGCGCCGTTTGCAGCAGCAGCAAGTCGCCCGCACCAAAGCAGCCCTCGCGGCTGCTGAAATTCCGGTCATGGCGAACCCGTCGCACATTGTCCCCGTTTTTGTGGGCGATGCGGAATTGTGCAAATCGGCCAGCGACATTCTGCTCGAAAAGCACGCCATCTATATTCAGCCGATCAATTATCCGACGGTCGCGCGCGGCACGGAGCGTTTGCGCATCACGCCGACGCCCTACCACACCGATGCGCAGATCGAAGCTTTGGTGGACGCCCTGCGCGATGTCTGGCGGCGTTTGGGCCTGCCCTTCGGTGCGGTGCCGCAACCGGGCAAAGTGGCAGAAATGCCCAAGCCGCGATTGAAAATCGTCGCAGCAGAATAAGACAAGGGCCGCATCAAGCGGCCCTTTTTCATTCTTGTCCTTTGCGCCTGGCTTCTCGCCGCAACAAATATTGGATCAGAAACGGCAACGAGAGATTGATCAAAAAATAGCGCGAGAAATGATGCGCGCTGACAAAGAGCGGATCAATGCCAAGCCCCAAAGCCAGAACAATCATAGCCTCCAGACCACCGGGCGCATAAGCAATTAGGGTCGCGCCGAACGGCATGCCAAGCCAGGTTGAAGCGACAATCGCAAAGACCAGCGTCACCGCAATCGATGTGCCGATCGCCAGCGTCGACGCCAGCAGCGTGCGGCCGAACAATTGCCAGTCAAAATCCGCAAAGCGCGAACCCGCCCAAGCACCGATCATGATCTGGCCGATCATCATCCACTCCAGCGGCACGCGGCCAGTGGCAAAGCCAGTGCCGTGAATGAGGCCAGAGGCTAGCATGGATCCGAAAATCATGCCGCCGCCCATTTTGAAACGCAAAAAGAGCAAGCCGAGCAGTGCCGAACACACAGCCGTGCCCGCCAGCATCAAAGGCGGATCATTGATCAGATCAGCCACAGGCGCGAGGTGAGCGTCTGATTCCATCACCACAATGATCGGCAACAGCACGACCAAGAAGATGACACGGATCATCTGCACAATCGCCACACGCGGAGGATCAGCGCCGACCGACAGAGAGATGGTGAGAATATAAGCGAGCGAGCCCGGCACGGCCGCCAGCAAAGCGGTCGGCGGCGACCAGCGCGAAATCAAATTGGAAACCGCCATGGAGGACGCCGTCACCGCCACCACGCAAACGGTCATGATGGAAATGCTGACCGGATAAGTTGCGATATTTTTCAACGTGCCCGGATCAATGGCCGACCCAATCGACATGCCGGTGATCGTCATCGCGGTGAGGCGCAGCAAATTGCCGATGGGCGTCGCCCAGCCGAAATAAGACAGAAATGCCACAGACAAAACGGAGCCTGACATGGCCCCACCGGGCACACCTGCCTTGAGAAAGGCGAGCCCTCCGGCAAAAGCCACCGCCATGGTGAGCACTTGCCCGCGCCAACCGGATGCCCAGGGTGATGCCACCCCGACAGAATTCTCCGGTTTGCGCCCCATGACCCCCTGCCTTTCCATTTTGTGGGGCCCTTAAACCACCTCAACCGGCTGCCCGCAACCAGCCTCAACCCCGATTGGATTTGGCCTGCCGGACAGTGCTAGTGTCTTGGCCAAGAAACACGAAAAGCCGGAGCCGCCATGATCGCCGGTTGGGCCGCGGTTCTCACCGCGCTGGTCTATCTTTGCTTGCTGTTCGCCGTTGCGCATTACGGCGACACACATTCCAAATGGTTCAAAGGCCCGCGCAGCCGCCCCTTCATCTATGCGATGACGCTGGGCCTGTTTTGCACGTCATGGACCTTTTTCGGTTCGGTCGGTTATGCCTCCGAAAAGGGACTCGAGTTTCTGCCGATCTATATCGGACCCATACTCGTTGTGGGTTTGGGCTATCCATTCATCCAGCGCGTCATCCGCCTCGCGCAATCACAAAACATCACATCTGTTGCTGACTTTGTCGCCTCACGCTTTGGCAAGTCGCAAGCGGTGGCTGGCGTTGTCGCGCTCATCGCCGTTGTCGGCGCTGTGCCCTATATTGCTCTGCAACTCAAAGCCATTTCGACCTCTGTACTCACCAGCTTCGTGTCGCTGGATGCCAAATATATGGTGGTTGCGTCGCCGGGTGCGGGCACGATTGCTCTTCTCGTCACCTTGTTGCTGGCAGGCTTCGCCATGGCCTTCGGCACGCGCCACATTGATGCGACCGAGCACCAAGATGGTTTGATGCTGGCGGTCGCCGCCGAATCCATTGTGAAGCTGCTCGCCTTCATCTGTGTCGGCGCTTACGTGACGTGGGGCATGTTTGATGGATTTTCGGATCTGGCTGATCGCGCATCTGCTTATCCCATTCTCAAAAATGTCTTGGCCGACCCACCCGATCTGGACATATCTCTGACCACCATGTTGCTGTCAGCCTGCTGCATTCTGCTGCTGCCGCGCCAGTTTCATGTGGCCGTTGTTGAAAATCGCGATGAGCGGGATGTCGCCAAAGCCGCCTGGATTTTCCCCCTCTATCTCATAGGCATCAACATCTTCGTCATTCCGCTGGCCATTGCGGGACACTTGCTGTTTCCAGCGGGTGCGATCAATCGCGATATGACCGTGCTGGCGCTGCCGCTGATCGATCAAGCCAGTGTCATTGCGCTGATCGGTCTGGTGGGTGGCTTGTCTGCCGCAACCGCCATGGTGGTTGTCTCATCCGTCGCGCTGTCGATCATGGTGTCGAATGATCTGATTGTGCCGAGCCTATTGCGCTCTGTGCGTCTGCGCACTTGGATTGAAGCGCATGATCTGGGCTCGCTGATCCTCATCATCCGCCGTATTTCGATCATTGTGCTTTTGCTGATGGCTTTTTCTTATTACCGCTTTGCGGGGGAAGCGCAGCTCGCCCAAATGGGTCTCTTGTCTTTCGCGGCCATTGCGCAAATTGCGCCTGCATTTCTGGGCGGCCTGTTCTGGAGCCGCGCCACAGCGCGCGGCGCGATTGCAGGTCTCGTGATTGGCCTTGTTGTCTGGGCCTATACTTTGCTGATCCCCTCGCTTGATACGAACTATCTTCTGCTCGACGCGCTTGTCAGCAATGGTCCGCTCGGCATGAGCTATCTCAAGCCGACAGCTTTGCTGGGCACAGAAATGCCGCCACTGGTGCATGGCACATTCTGGAGCCTCACCTGCAATATTCTGGCTTTCATCGGCTTCTCACTGACGCGCGCGCCCAGTGCCATTGAGCGTCTGCAAGCGCAGACTTTTGTCGGCCCGAGCGGCTTGCCGCTGCCACCCTCTTTCCGCTTGTGGAGCGGTGGCGTGACAGCGCGCGAATTGGAAGCCACTATCGGCCGCTATCTCGGCGTCGAGCATACGCGCCAAGCTTTTCAGGAATTTATGACGTCGCGCGATATGACGTTTACGCAGACGCTCGAAGCCGACGTGCATTTGCTGCGCTTTGCTGAACATTTGCTGGCCTCGGCCATTGGTGCGGCTTCCTCGCGTCTTGTGCTGGCGACGCTGTTGCGCCGACGCAATCTGTCGCGCGGCGCTGCACTGCGCCTCATTGATGATGCGGCCTCGACGCTTCAGCAAAACCGCGATCTACTGCAATATGCGCTCGACTTCGCACGCCAAGGCATCACGGTTTGCGACGCCGATCTGCGCCTCATCTGCTGGAACCGCGAATTCGGCGAGCTGTTCAATCTGCCCGGTGATAAATTGCGCATGGGCATTGGGCTAGAAGAAATCGTGCGCTTCAATGCGACACGCGGCATTTATGGCCCTGGCTCCATCGAAGATTATGTCGCCACGCGTTTGCAATCGCTCGTCTCGGAGGGCGAGCCCTTCCGCCTGCGCCTCTATCCACCTGTCAGCTGCGTCATTGAAATCCGCTCCTCGCGCCTGCCCGATGGCGGTGTCGTGACGACTTACACCGATGTATCGGAAGCAGTGGCTGCCGAAGAAGCGCTCGAGCGCACCAATGAATCGCTTGAACAGCGCGTGCGCGAACGCACCGAACAACTTACGCGCCTGAACGACGAACTCGGCCGCGCCAAGCAAGAAGCCGATGATGCCAATGTCTCCAAGACGCGCTTCTTGGCGGCCGCCAGCCATGACATTTTGCAACCGCTCAATGCCGCGCGTCTTTACGCCACCTCTCTGCTGGAGCGCATGGAGAAAGACACAGGCGCACTCGACCCCAACCGGCAAGATCATGGCTTGGCGCGCAATCTTGATGCTTCATTGGAGGCGGTGGAAGAAATTCTGACAGCCCTGCTCGATATTTCCCGCCTCGATGCGGGCGCTATGAAAGCCGAGCCAACGCATTTCCGCCTTGATGATATTCTGCGCCAATTGCGGATTGAATTTACCCCGACCGCGCGCGAAAGAGGCCTCCATTTGGTCTTCGTGCCCAGCAGTGTGTCAATCCGCTCAGATCGACGTTTGTTGCGCCGTCTGCTGCAAAATCTCATTTCCAATGCGATCAAATATACGCCCAAAGGTCGCGTCTTGGTCGGGTGCCGGCGCGTCGGCACAGATAAAGTGCGCGTGGAAGTCTGGGATACGGGCATTGGTATTCCCGAAGACAAGCAGAAAAATGTGTTTCGTGAATTTGAACGTCTCACCGCAGGCGCGCGTACAGCATCGGGCCTTGGGCTCGGTCTGTCTATCGTCGAGCGATTGAGCAAAGTGCTGGACCATCCAATCACTCTGCGCTCGAAGCCGCATAAAGGCTCGGTCTTCACCGTTGATCTGCCGGTTGTGGAAGCAGCACCCACATCGCATGAAGCGCACGAATCCGCTCCCCACGCGCACCTGCCATTGGCAGGGCTTTGCGTGCTCACGATTGATAATGAGCCGCGCATTCTTGAAGGCATGGAAGCTTTGCTCTCGGGCTGGGGCTGCAAAGTCGTGGCTGCGGCCACCGAGCGCGAAGCGGGCGGCATTCTCGCGCGACTCGGCATTCTGCCAGACGTCCTGATCGCTGATTATCATCTCGACGATACGAACGGGATTTATGTCATCCATTCGCTGCGCGACAAGATTGATGATGGCCTGCCTGCCATTCTGCTCACCGCAGATCGCTCACCCGAAGTGCGCGACCGCGCGGCGGCGGCTGGTATCCATGTCTTGAACAAGCCGCTCAAGCCTGCCGCTCTGCGCTCGCTGCTCAGCCAATGGCGTGTTGCGATCCGCGCATGATCTTTATGCAGCGGCTTTGGCTGCCAGCAAACGACCGTAAAACGTCTCTTTCTTGGCGGCCATATCGAGCAGCAGATCGCACGGTTTAAAGCGGGGGCCATGCCTCTTAGCGAGATGATCGCAGAGAAGCACGAATTCGCGCACACCCATGCCATCGATATAACTCAGCGTCCCGCCCGTGAAAGGCGCAAAGCCGAAGCCCAGAATGGAGCCGACATCGGCTTCGCGCGGATCAACCACCACACCCTCTTCCACCGTGCGCGCGGCTTCGAGCGCTTGTGTCACCAGAAAGCGCTGCTTCATCTCGTCGACGTCGAGCGTGTCGGGATCAAGCGTGACTGTTTGCAAATCGGCAAGGCCGTCCCATAGGCGCTTGGCGCCCTTTTCGGGATAATCATAAAAGCCTTTGCCATTCTTGCGACCCAAGCGGCCATGCTTGTTGACCAGCGCATCCAGCAATTGCTCTTGTGCAGGATCGACAGCGCCCGCACCCAGATCAGCTTTGGTAGCTTGCAGAATTTTCCACGCCAGAGCGAGCGCCACTTCATCATTGAGCGAGAGCGGGCCGACAGGCATGCCAGCCATACGTGCGACATTCTCCACCATGGCAGCAGGCACGCCCTCCATGAACATGAGATGGCCTTCGCGCACATAATTGAGCACGCAGCGGTTGGCATAAAAGCCGCGGGAATCATTCACCACAATCGGCGTCTTGCGCAGTATCCGGATGAAATCCAGCGCGGTGGCGAGTGCACGATCTCCGGTCTTGGCGCCCTTGATCACTTCCACCAGCATCATGCGCTCGACAGGCGAGAAGAAATGAATGCCGACGAAATCAGCGGGACGCGAAAAATTCTCAGCTAGCGACGTAATCGGCAAAGTCGATGTGTTGGAGGCGAAAATCGTGCCGGGCTTCATCGCCGCTTCCGCTTTGCGGATCGTGTCGGCTTTGACTGCGCGATCTTCAAACACGGCTTCGATCACCAGATCGCAATCACTCAGTACGGCATAATCATCGCCTGGCGTAATATGCGCGAGAAGCGCATCACGGTCGGCCGTTTTGGCGCGACCTTTGGCAATTTGCTCACTCATCAATTTGTGCGAATGCATTTTGCCCTTGTCAGCGGCCTCCAGCGTGCGGTCGAGCAACACGACATCGAGACCGTTCAGCGCGCTCACATAGGCAATGCTGGCGCCCATAAAGCCTGCGCCGATAATGCCGACTTTCTTGATCTCGACGCGCGGCTCGGCTTTGGGACGGCGTGCGCCTTTGTTCAATTCGCCCATCGAGACGAAGAGCGAGCGGATCATGGCGCGCGCTTCTTTCGTTCCCAAAATATGCGCGAACCAGCGGCTCTCGACCCGCAAAGCCAAATCCATCGGCAATTGCAGACCTTCAAAGGCGGCATGCAGAATGGCTTTGGCCGCGGGATAATTATCCTGCGTCTCGCGGCGATAAATGGCATTGGCAGCAGGCCAAATCATCATGCCCGTGGGAGAATAAACGCGCCCTGATGGTGGTTTGAATTTCGGATCATCCCACGGGGCCACGCCTTTATTGCCAGCAATAATCCACGCGCGTGCTTTCTCATGCAGCTCGGCCTTTGGTACGACCTCATGCACAAGCCCCATGGCCTTAGCTGCATTGGCTTTGAGCTGCTCACCTTTGAACAGCATTTGCAAAGCATCCCCCGTTGGCATGAGACGGATCACACGCTGCGTGCCGCCAGCGCCGGGGAAGAGACCGACTTTCACTTCCGGCAGGCCGACACGCGTTTTTGGATTGTCGGTGACTAAGCGATGGTGACAGGCGAGCGCCAATTCAAAGGCGCCGCCCAGGCAAATGCCATCAATGGCCGCAACCCAAGGCTTGCCGCTCGTCTCCAGCTCGCGATAGATCAGAGACAATCGGCGTGTGCCGTCAAAAAATTCCTGACGCGCAATCTCTTCGCCCTTCACGGCAGCCGTCTCAGCAAAGCGATGGCTCGAGGCCTCCAACATGCCAAGGTCAGCGCCGCCGGAAAAATCGGGCTTGGCCGAGATGACCACGCAGCCCTTCACCGCTTGGTCGGAGACAACATGTCGGATCACAAGCTCCAATTCATTCATCACCTCTTCGGTGATGACATTCATGGAGCGGTCTTGCATGTCCCATGTGAGGGTCGCCACACCTTCATCATCAAGATCGAAACGGAAGTTTTTGAGATTCATGATGGCCTCCCTCAAACTCGTTCGATGATGGTGGCCGTGCCCATGCCGGCACCAATGCACAGCGTGATCAAAGCGGTTGATTTGCCGGTGCGCTCCAATTCATCAAGCGCCATGCCCAAGATCATCGCGCCTGTGGCACCCAGCGGATGGCCCAAAGCAATGGCGCCGCCATTCACATTGACCCGCGCTGGATCGAGATCGAAAGCCTGCAAATAGCGCAAGACAACAGCGGCAAAAGCTTCATTGACCTCGAAGAGATCAATATCCGAAATGCGCATGCCCGTGCGCTTCAAAAGTTTGCGCGTCACATCGACCGGACCCGTCAGCATGAGCGCTGGTTCGGAGCCAATATTGGCAAAGGCACGAATGCGCGCGCGCGGCTTCAAGCCTGCGGCTTTGCCCGCCTCTTCATTGCCAATCAGCACAGCCGCTGCGCCATCAACAATGCCCGACGAATTGCCCGCATGATGCACATGGTTCAGCTTTTCAATCTCGGGATGAGCTTGGATCGCCACAGCGCCAAAGCCGCCCTGCTCAGCCATCATCACGAAGGATGGCTTCAGTGCCGCCAGTGACTGCATGTCGGTCGAGGGGCGCATATGTTCATCGCGGTCGAGAATTTTGAGGCCATTCACATCGCGCACAGCGACGATTGATGGCGCAAAATGTCCCGCTTCCCACGCCTGCGCAGCGCGCTTCTGGCTCTCCACTGCATAAGCATCAACCGCTTCGCGCGAAAAACCATATTTGGTGGCGATGAGATCAGCCGAAATGCCCTGCGGCATGAAGTAAGAAGGAATGGCAATCGCGGGATCAACCGGCCATGCGCCGCCTGACGCACCAATGCCCACGCGGCTCATGCTCTCAACACCGCCGCCAATCGCCATATCATGCTGGCCGGACATGACCTGCGCGGCAGCGAAATTCACCGCATCGAGACCCGATGCGCAAAAGCGATTGATCTGCACACCCGGCACATGATGCCCATATTCGGAACTGAGCGCGGCTGCGCGTGCAATATTGCCGCCCGCTTCACCCACCGGATCGACGCAGCCGAGAATCACATCATCAACCAATTGCGTGTCGAGATGATTGCGATGTCGCAGTGCTTTGAGCGCCGTTGTGGCAAGTCCCAATGTGGAAACTTCATGCAAAGCGCCATCGGGCTTGCCGCGTCCGCGCGGCGTGCGCACATGGTCGTAGATAAAAGCCTGCGCCATGGCATCCTCCTCAAAAAGCTTCGGCGGGCAGAGCCATGAGAGCCTCAGCCCCCGCCGACAAACGCGCCAGCCGCGCGCCTGTCTCCGGCATGATGCGCTCCATATAGAAGCGCGCAACAATCAACTTGGCATCCATTTCAGCCGCCGTCGATGGATCGTCTGCTTTGCAGCGCAAAGCCGCTTGCGCCATGACAAGCCACATCTGCCCCATAGCGACAAGTCCGAAGAGATGCATGTAATCGGTGGAAGCCGCACCCGCATTATCGGGCTTGGCCAGCGCATTCTGCATCAGCCACATGGTCGCCTTTTGCAAATGGTCGAGCCCCGTCTTGAGGCTCTTGGCGAGTGGTGCCAGCGTCGCATCATTTTCAGCGCGCTGCACGGTCTCGCCCACTTTCTTGAAATAGGCCATGACAGCGCGGCCATTGTCTTTGGGCAATTTGCGGCCCACCAGATCAAGCGCCTGAATGCCATTGGCGCCTTCATAGATCATGGCAATGCGCGCATCGCGCACAAATTGCTCCATGCCCCATTCACCCACGTAACCATGCCCGCCAAAAACCTGCTGCGCTTTGACCGTATTATCGAAGCCCACATCTGTGAGGACACCTTTCAACACAGGCGTCAAAAGGCCGAGCATATCTTCGGCTTCCTCGCGCGCTTTCTCGTCGGACGAGCGCGCCACCACATCGGCCTGCAAAGCGGCTTCCAGAATGAGCCCGCGGGCGGCTTCATTAAAAGCACGCATCTCTAGCAACATGCGCCGCACATCGGGATGCACGATGATCGGATCAGCCGCCTTGTCTTTGTCTTTGGCGCCCGACAAAGCGCGCCCCTGAATACGATCACGCGCATAGGAGACGGCATTTTGATAGGCGACTTCCGACATGGACAGGCCCTGCACGGCCACACCCAGACGGGCCTCATTCATCATGACGAACATGGCATTTAATCCGCGATTTTCTTCGCCAATCAAAAAGCCTGTGGCGCCATCATAATTCATCACACAGGTCGAATTGCCGTGAATGCCCATCTTATGTTCGATGGAGCCGCAGGACACAGCATTGCGCGCACCGGGATTGCCCTGCGCATCCGGCAAGAACTTCGGCACGATGAACATGGAAATGCCCTTCGTGCCGGCAGGCGCGCCTTCAATCCGCGCCAGAACCAAATGGATGATATTGGTGGTGAGATCATGCTCACCGGCCGAGATGAAAATCTTCTGGCCGGTGATCGAGAAAGTACCATCAGCATTGCGCTTGGCGCGTGTCTTGATGAGACCCAAATCCGTACCGCAATGGGGCTCGGTTAGATTCATCGTGCCCGACCATTCGCCGGAAACGAGTTTGGGCATGTAGAGATTTTTCTGCTCATCATTCGCATGCACAAGAAGCGCAGCTTGCGCACCGCGTGTCAGGCCGGGATAGAGCGAGAAAGCCATATTGGCGGATGTGGCAAATTCATTGATCGCCGCAGCCAATGTGTAAGGAAGCCCCTGTCCGCCATATTCAGCAGGTGCCGCCAGTCCAATCCAGCCACCTTCTGCATAGGCTTTATAAGCCTCGCGAAAACCTTTCGGCGTGATGACAGAGCCATCCGCCTGCCGCTTGCAGCCTTCGCGGTCACCCGAAACATTCAGCGGCTGCAACACTTCTTCGCAAATCCGCCCGCCTTCGGAGAGAATCGCTTCGACCACGTCAGGCGTGGCATCGGCAAAGCCCGGCAGCTGCGCATGGGCCTGAAAGCCCACGACATGATTGAGGAGAAACTGAACCTGTTCGACTGGAGCCCGATAGGTCGGCATGGCCGTCTCCTTGGAGATGTTTCGCACCCTGTGTCTATTTAGTTTATATGTAAACTAAATGACCTTATGTTTCAAGCGTCGAAACAAATAAAAAGCCCGCCGCAAAGCGACGGGCTCTTCACCTTTCACCGTCAGGCGAAATCAGGCGACGGCGGCCTCTTGCGGGGTAGCTTGGTCAGCTCCCTGCATTTTGGCGTGAGTCGCGCGCAGCTCCTCAATGGCCACATCGAGGTCGCGGCGCTGGCGCTCCAGCAGCGCAATCTGGTCAAGGACCTGTCCCGGCGCCAAAGCCAGACCCGGTGACGCAGAGTTATCCTCTGTTTCTTGAACCATCCGACGGATCTCCGTCAGCGTGAATCCGAGCTGTTTTCCCTTCAAAATCAACTCAAGTCGGGCGCGGGTGTTGGCGTCATAGAGACGGGTCACACCACGGCGCAGAGGCTGTAACAGGCCCCTTTCCTCATAGAAACGCAGGGCCCTTAAACTCAGCCCATAGAGGCGCGAAACATCGCCTATCGACATGAAATCACTCTCAGACACGGGGCGTTCTACGCCAAAAGGCCGGCTCTTAGGGGCTAAAAGCGCGGAACGGCGGCTGTCCTCGGTCAGCATTGGCAACCTCTTTTCTCAAAATCAGAACCACAACCATTACGGGAAGTGATACATTTATTGCAACGCCTGAGATTAACCCTGAGTCGCGCGATTTTGCAATCGGAGATTGTACCCTTCGGTCAGCACAACCGCCGTTTGCTAGCGGGCCTTTGCCAAATGAGGTCATGGTTAACGCCGTGTTTACCCTGATTGGCGAAGGTCGGGCTGGGCTCCAGGTAGCGATTCAATGGCTTGGGCCGCGGCGAGATCGGTTGGATGACGAAGTCAGTGTCCTGGCATGCAATTCACGGCGCTCCTGACGCGCGCGAAGCCGCGCGCGTGGCGGCGCGTCGCGCGGGCTTGAGCCTCGGCGATTGGCTGGATGACGCTTTTCAGGCCAAAGCGCGCGACCTTGGCATTGAAATCGATGATCTCACCGATGACGAAAAGATTGAGAGCATCAGCGAAAGACTGACCGAGGCCACGCGCAAAGTGGAGCCGCGCCGTCGTCGTGAGGATGTGACGCCACGTCCGCGCACCACACGCTTTGATATTCTCGATGCCGCAACGCGACGACTTGATGGCGATGACGATGACGCCACACAAGATGTGGCGCGTCGCATTGCTGAAATCGAAGAATTGCTAATCGCGCGCGCCATTCCTAAAAAAACCTCGCGCACAGAAACAAACCAAGCCCCCAAGGCATCGCAGATTGATGGGCAATTGGCCCGCATTGCGGCGCGACTGCGCGATGAAACGCCAGAGCCCGCACGCCGCACGAGCCCCTCGCAAGAGGTCGTGACCTTGCGTCGACAGGTGAGTGAACTGGCTCGCAATGTCGAGACCATGGCGAATAAGAGCATTACGCCAGCCCTAAAAGATTTGGTCGGCAAGATTGATGAATCTCGCGCCGCAGGTGTGAGCGAAGCCGCGCTCTCTCCCATTGTGGCTCTGCTTGTTGATATGCAAAGCGCCATCCATCATGCGCCAGCCCAAATGGCGCGTGCTTTGAGTGATGAGATTGCGGTCATCAACCAGCGCCTCGACCATATGGCCGAGAGCGGTGTCGATACGATGGCTTTCACTTTGCTGCGCCAGCAAGTCGAAGCCTTGGCGCGCAGCATGTCGGAAATCTCGTCCCGCATGGCCAAGCAAGATCAGCTGGAACAGCAAATCCGCACCCTCACCGCGCGCGTTGAAGAGCTGGCCTCTGTCCCGCGTGAAATCGCCGACCGCCTAATCGAATTGGTGGAAGGCATGCGCCGCTCCATCGAGCGACTTGATTCCAGCCCCGCGCTGCGCGCTTTGGAAAAGCGCGTCGAAGAGGCGATGCGCAATCAGGGTGATGTGCCCCCTGTCGTGGAACATGTGCTGACCGACATGCGCCGCTCCATCGATGCTTTGGCCGAACATCCGGTTCTGGCCAGCATCCAGAAACGCATGGCCGATCTCGCGCAAAAAAGCGATCACTTCCCCCAACACGTCATCGAGACTTTGACGCAGTTGCGCCAATCGATTGAGCGTATGGAGCGCAATCCGGCGCTCGCAGCTCTGGAAGAAAAACTGCAGGACCTGTCCAGCCGTGCAGCGCCTACCAATTCGGCACTCACAGAAAGCCTGTCGGAAATCCGCATCTCGATTGAGCGACTGGCCGCCAATGCGGGGCTGCGTGGCAACAGCGACCATTTGCAGCGTCTGGAGACGATTGAACAGCGCGTCACGCAAATTGCCGAAAAGCTCGACACGCCGCCTTTCCTGCAAAAATTCGAAACCTTACATCGCGAATTTCTGGATCGTCTCGACCGAGCCAAAGGCGGCATGAGCGAAGATCAGGCCTCGACCATTCTCGCCCGTGTGGGCGAATTGCGTGAAGCTTTGGCACAACCGGCATCCACGCGGCTGGAAGATCTCGTCGCCCAACTCAGCGCCAAAGTGGAGCGCGTGAGCGGTGCAGGCGCTCCCGATCCGCGCGCCATACATGTGATCGAAAACCAATTGTCGCGCATTTCGGAGCGGCTTGAACGCAATGGCGGCTCGGTCGACGCGATTGACACGATTGAGCGCAGCATCAGCGATGTCGTGGCACAAATTGCCAGCACGCGCCAAGGCACCTCTCAGGTCAATGAGACGCAGATCGTGCGCGAAGAGCGCACACATGCGACGCTGAACGCCGTGCATGAAACGCTGGAAAAGATTGTTGACCGTCTGGCCATGCTGGAAACTGATGTCGGCAGCTTGCGCAAACGCGAGCCCGAGGCAACGGCAACCGAGGCGCCGCCGACGCAAGACCCAGTTGATGCACCTGCGCCTGTGCCTGCGGCAGAGATCGCACCTGATCTTCAAAAAGCACCTACGCCCGAGCCTGTGGCTCTGCCATCGCTCACACAAAAAGCGCCGGAAATTCTCATTGAACCCGGCACCGGCTTTTCACCGCCCGCCTTGACGCGAGACACATCTTCGCCATCGGCAGAGCGCCAAGAGCTCGCCATGGATATTGAAGAGCCACGTGCGGCGAAAGCGAGTTTCATTGCAGCGGCACGCCGCGCTACGCAGATCAGTGGCTCACCGCCACCGCCCGTGCGCCATGATGATGAAGCGACACTCGCGCGGGCCCGCGCCCGTGCTGCCGCCGAATCTTTGCAAGAAAACAGCAATGAGCGCGTCGCTGACACAATCCGCAAGACGGTCTATGGCTGCACCGCACTTGCTCTCATTCTGGCAGGCTGGCAATTTGCGCAAGGTCCCAAGCGCCCGCGTGCGGCGGCCCAAGCAGCAATGGAAATGTCGGCAACGCCGCTAGGCACCCGTGCCCTTGTCGCTGATGCCACAACCACTGCATCCGATCTCATTCAAGCGACACCGACCCGCAGCCGCTCGACCGAAGACTTGTTGCTGGAGCTCGCACAAAACGGCCAAGCGGCTGCGCAGCATGAAATGGGCACGCGCCTGCTTGAAGGGCGCAATATGCCGCGCGATCCCGCGCAAGCGCTCAATTGGTTTCGCAAATCAGCCGAACAAAATTATGCGCCGGCCCAATATCGCCTCGGCACTTTATTTGAAAAAGGCATCGGCGTAACCGCTGACAGCAAAGATGCTGCTCTATGGTATGGCCGCGCGGCAGAAGCGGGCCATGTGCGCGCCATGCATAATCTGGGCGTCTTGCTGGCCGATGGCATTGACGGCAAGCCCGATTATGTCGGTGCGGCGCGTCTTTTCCGCAAAGCTGCGGAACATGGTCTGCGCGACAGCCAATATAATCTGGCCGTGCTGCACACACGCGGGCTTGGCGTCGAAAATAATCTGGTCGAGGCCTATAAGTGGTATTCTCTCGCCGGCAAGCAAGGCGATGCAGATGCTGAATTGAAGCGCGATGAAATTGCCCAACGCCTGCAGCCACGCCAATTGGGTGAAGCGCGCAAAGCAACCGATGGTTTTGCGCAAGTCACGCCAGACCCGACCATCAATGAGCCCGCATCAATCGAAACATTGGTCAGCGTCAATCCGCCTGCTGCTGAACCGCGCAACAAGGGCGGCGAGCGCGTGACTCTGTTGCAATGACGCAGACCGAAACATCCCCATCAAACATGCCGGTTTCCGCTTTGCTGTTGGGCGCTGCGGGACTGATTCCATTTTTCGGGCTTGCGATCTGGCAGGGCCGCGTGAGCGATGAATTGCTCGCAGATCGCCTGATCCTCGCTTACGTCTTTTATGCCGCCTCCATTCTGTCCTTCTTGGGCGGTATTGGCTGGGGCCTTGCGATGAGCGAGGAAGACCCCATGCAGCGTGGCCTTTCTTTCAGCATTTCCACCGTGCCCTCATTGGTGGGCTGGGCTGCGGCCTTCATCAATGTGCAAAATCTCGCCTTCTCGCTCGGCATTCTGGGTGCCGCTTTTATCTTGCAAGGCTTTTGGGATTTTTATCTCGTGCAAACAGAACGCGCGCCACGCTGGTTCGCGCCATTGCGCCTCGGCCTGACCATTGCCGTGATCGCATCCATGGCGATCCTCTGGTTCACACAGGCTGATTTCTCAGGCCTCGCCTAGTCCGCATAGCATTGCTCCAACGCGACCGAATAAATGCGGTCGCGACCAAGCACATGGGCATGCGGTGCACGAGCGCGAAACAGCGGCGCAAAAGCTTCATCGCGCAGATTAAGCCCGCCAGCATAAGCCCCAAATGCCGGCAAGATGCAGCGAGAGCCATCACTCACGAAACAACGTCGCCGCAAACTGCCGCGCTTGGTGACAACCCGCGCGACGGGATGAAGATGACCTGCCACTTCGCCATGCGCCTCGCCTGACTGCGGCTCATGGCGCAAGATCAGCGCACCGATGCGAATTTCATCCATCGTTTCACCCGCCAGACCTTGCGGTGGTGCGGGATCATGATTGCCTGAAATCCAAACCCATATGCGATCTTGCTGCATATCGACGAGTTTCTTCCGCTCGGCATCTGCAAGACGCTCGGCCGCTTGCGCATCATGAAAAGAATCGCCCAGAGCAATCACGCGCTGCGGATTGTAATGATCGAGCACGCGACGCAAATGCATCAAGGTTGCAACCGTGTCATAGGGCGGCAGCAACATGCCGCGACGGGCAAAGCTAGAACCTTTTTCAAGATGCAAATCGGACACGATGATGCTGCGCGTCCCACCATGCCAAAGCGCGCCCGACGGATCGGCGACACAGGTCTCGCCTGCGATCAAAATCTCTTGCCCATTGCCGATGATCACGCGCCTGCTTCCTCAACCAGCATGGCGGCAGCTTCCGCCAAAATCTCATCCTGCGCTTGGCCGTACACGGGCTCACGCCCGATTTCCAGCAAGATCGGCACAGCCAGCGGCGAAACGCGCTCAAGGTCCTTATGGATGATATGGCCCCGCACACGCGCCAACATGTCGGCAAGCCGCGCCAGATCAAGCAGACCCGTTGCTGCATCATCACGCGCGGCTTGTAGCAGAATGTGATCGGGCTCGTGTCGGCGTAAAACATCATAGACGAGATCGGTCGAGATGGTGACCTGTTTGCCGCTCTTTTCCTTACCCGGAAAACGCCGCTCGATGAGGCCAGAGATCACCGCACATTGCCGGAATGTGCGCTTCATCAAGGCGGATTCCTGCAACCATTCTTCGAGATCATCGCCCAGCATATCTTGCGCGAAAAGATCCTCGAGACTGACCAGATTTTTTTCAATCCGCGTGCCGATATCAGACAGGCTCCAGACAGCCAGAGCATATTCATTGGCAACGAACCCTTGCGGCTTCAATCCCAAGCGCTCCATGCGCCGCGTCAACAACATGCCCAATGTCTGATGCGCGAGACGCCCTTCAAACGGATAGGCAACGAGATAATGACGCCCGGCACGAGGGAATGTCTCGACGAGAAGATCGCCCGCCCGCGGTAAGCGCGAGCGTGCGCCTTGCAACTCCAGCCAATCCTGCACTTGTTGGGGCAGATGTTTCCACGCAGCGCGATGGGCGAGAATATGGCGTACGCGATCAGCGAGATAAGTCGAGAGCGGGAATTTACCGCCGGCATAAGAAGGAACTTTCGGCTCGTCGGAACGCGCGCGTCTGACCAGCGCCTCATTTTCGACAATGCCTTGCAGCGCGAGAATCTCGCCGCCAAAAAGAAATGTGTCGCCGGGCGCGAGTGTTTCGAGAAAATATTCTTCAATCTCGCCGAGCACGCGCCCACCGCGCCGCAGCGGTCCCGTATAAGCCGCGGGGCCAGCACTCGCCGCTGCCAATTTGGTGGGGGCATAAAGCGTGCCGAAACGCGTTTGTGCTGCTCCCCCGCGCGGCGCTGAGGGGCGGCCATGAACAAGGCGCACTTTCAGCATTTCGGATTCGACAATCGTGCCGACATTCATCCGGTAGCTTTGCGCCACATTGCCATTGGCCACACGCCAGAGCCCGTCTTGATTGCGCTTGATCTTGGCAAAGCGATCATAGGTTTTCAGCGCATAGCCACCCGTGGCCACAAATTCGAGCGCCGCATCAAATATTGCGCGCGTCAGATCGGCATAGGGCGCGGCAGAACGCACTTCATCGAAGAGCCGATCCGCATCGAAGGGCGCGGCACAGGCCATGCCGAGAATATGCTGGCACAAGACATCAAGCGCGCCTGTGCGGGCCGGTGGCGTATCCTGCGCGCCTTCACGCGCTGCTTCAATCGCTGCGACACATTCGAGCACCTCGAAGCGATTGGAGGGCACAAGCAAAGCGCGTGAGGGTTCATCCAACCGATGATTGGCACGGCCAATACGCTGCGCCAGACGGCTCGCCCCTTTGGGCGCACCCATATTGATCACAAGATCAACCGCGCCCCAATCAATGCCGAGATCGAGCGTGGAGGTGCAGACTACAGCGCGCAATTTGCCCTGCGCCATAGCCTCTTCCACACGGCGGCGCTGGCTCGCATCGAGTGAGCCATGATGCAGAGCAATCGACAAATTGTCATCATTGATGCGCCAGAGCTGCTGGAAAATGGCTTCCGCCTGCGCGCGCGTATTGACGAAGATGAGGGTCGTCGTGGCGCCCTTGATGCGCTCATAAACTTCGCGCACCGCATGCGTGCCGCCATGGCCTGACCAAGGTAGACGCTCGCGCGTATCAAGCATGGAGAGATCAGCCGCAGCACCGGGGGGTGCAATAACGAGCCCGGATTTGGCGGGAGGGGCGACAATCCAGCGGCGCAATTCATCGGGCTCGCGCACGGTGGCAGACAATCCCGTGACGCGCATGGCGGGCGCGATGGCGCGCAGACGGGCCAGATCAAGCGCCAGCATATCACCGCGTTTGGATGTCACCAGAGCGTGCAATTCATCCAGCACCACGCGGCGCAGAGATGAGAACAAAGTCAGGGAATCCGGGCTCGCCAAAAGCAGCGCGACTTGCTCAGGCGTGGTGAGAAGAATCTGCGGCGGGTCGCGCCGCTGGCGTTGGCGCTTCGAGGCTGATGTATCGCCGGTGCGCGTTTCTATACGCAGACGCAGTTTCATTTCTTGCGCAGGAATTTCCAGATTGCGCGCCACATCGACGGCCAGAGCCTTCAAAGGCGAGATATAAAGCGTGTGCAGGCCGGGGCCTTCGGGCGCATTGCTTTTTTGCGCACTCAATTCAATGAGCGAGGGCAGAAAACCTGCCAGAGTTTTGCCGGCCCCCGTCGGTGCAATCAGCAAAACATCTTCGCCCTCTTGCGCATGGCGCAGCAATTCCAATTGGTGATCGCGCACGCGCCATCCGCGCGCGTCAAACCAATCGGTGAAGCGTTGAGGCAGGAGAGGCGTTTTTACTTTTTGGCGCACAGCGACAAACTAGAGCGCAAGCAGCACCACGGAAAGGCCCGGCACAGGCTGTCCGCGGTCTTGGCGCACAGACACTTCGTCACATGAGGCCAGCGCAAAGCCATGCGACGCCGCCAAACGCGCGACATAGGCGGGCGTATGAGCATAGCGCAAATCTTCGCCCAAGCGATAATCGCCCTCGGCTCCGCGCTGGAGTGTGAAAGCGAAAATGGCTTGGTCTTTCACCACGCGGCGCACGGCGCCGAAAATCGCGTCGAGCGCGCCGCAATAGACAAAGACATCGGCCGCGACAACGAGATCAGCACCGGCAGGCGCACGCCCCTTCAGAAAGTCGAGCAGATCCGCCGCCTCAACCTCTGCATAAACACCACTCGCGCGCGCTTTTGCGGCCATGGCGGGGGCGAGATCAACACCTGCGATCTGATCACACAGGTCAGCCATTTCCTTGGCCATCAAACCCGTGCCG
This sequence comes from Beijerinckiaceae bacterium, assembly GCA_947453155.1. GTDB lineage: Bacteria > Pseudomonadota > Alphaproteobacteria > Rhizobiales > Beijerinckiaceae > Terripilifer. The sequence goes on from CANGFE010000022.1 coordinate 32,116, forward strand.
CAGCCCAAATCCAGCGCCTGTGCAAAACGGCGCGCGGGTGCTGCACGCGTGATGGCTTCGCGCAAAACGCTCGGGGCACGATAAGCCAAATCTTTGACGAGATGCGTTTCAAACCGCGCCGCATATTGATCGAAAAGATCGCGCACATAGGCTTGCGGCGGCTGTGCAGGTTGATCAGCCGCACCCAAACGCGCCAAGCGCAAACGCGCACCTTGCGAATCCGCAGGATCATGCGCGAGCGCCTGCGCAAAGGCTTCAGCAGCGGCGGCGGTCTCACCCAATTCTTCGCGCGACTCACCCAAGGCAAACCAAGCAGGCGCCCATGTCGGGGCGATTTCGAGCGTTTGCTGCAAGAGATCGCTCGCCGCCACATGATCGCCCTCAGCCGCCGCACCGCGCGCATAATCATAGCGACGGTCGGCAGCCAAATGGCCAGATGAGCGAAGAACAGGTGTCATGGCCTGTTTTCAACGATGGAAAGGCGGGAGCGTCAAGGCCCATGCTTGCTACCCGCCCCCTACCCCGCTAGCTTCGCGCCGAATTGGAGCCTTCACCTTGACCCTGATTTATAAAATCGCCCCCAAAAGCCTCTGGGATGAAGCCGTCGCCCAAGGCGCTTTCACCGGCGCGCCGGTCGATCTGGCCGATGGCTATATTCATTTCTCGACCGCCGAACAGACGCGCGAGACGGCGGCCAAATATTTTGTCGGGCAGAACGATCTCGTGCTGGCGGTGATCGACGCAGAACGCCTCGGCGACAAGCTCAAATGGGAGCCCTCGCGCGGTGGCGCGCTCTTTCCCCATCTCTATCGCACGCTCGCCATGGATGAAGTGCTGAGCGTCCATCCGCTGCCGATGAAAAGCGATGGCATGCATGAGTTCGGAGATCTTTTGACATGACAGGTCTGGTCAATCTGCTCACGCGACCGCTTCTCTTCGCGATGGATCCCGAACAAGCCCATGGCTTCACCATTGGTGCTTTGAAGAATCTGCCACTGCCCAATCTCGCACAGCATGATCCGCTGCTCGCGGTCGAAGCCTTTGGCCTGCATTTTCCAGCGCCCCTTGGCATGGCGCCGGGTTTTGACAAGGGCGGCGATGTGCCCGATCCGCTGCTGCGTCTGGGCTTCAGCCATGTGGAAGTTGGCACAATCACGCCATTGCCCCAGCCCGGCAACCCAAAACCGCGCCTGTTTCGCTTGGCTGAAGATGAAGCTGTCATCAATCGCTTCGGCTTTAATAGCGAAGGCCATGCGATTGTTCATGCACGTTTGACGGCACGCAAAGGGCGCGGCGGCATTGTCGGCGTGAATGTCGGCGCCAATAAAGAAAGCGATGATCGCGCGGGCGATTACGCCAAGGGCATTCGCGCCTTTGCCGATGTGGCTGATTATTTCACGATCAATATTTCCTCGCCCAACACGCCGGGCCTGCGCGATTTGCAACAGGCCTCAGCGCTCGACGCTTTGCTCGCCCGCGCGCTGGATGTGCGTGATGAAATGGCCGCGCAATATGGCCGCAAGCCGATGCTTCTCAAGATTGCGCCCGATCTAACAGCCGGCGATCTCGATGACATTGTGCGCGTGGCCCGCGCCCGCAAAATGGATGGCATGATCGTCGGCAATACAACGATCACACGCCCCGATACATTGAAGAGCACACAGAAGGGCGAAGCCGGCGGACTTTCGGGCAAGCCTTTGTTCGAACTCTCGACCAAAATGCTCGCCGCCACTTATCTGCGCGTCGAAGGCCAATTCCCGATCATTGGCGTGGGCGGCATTCAAGATGCGGCCACCGCTATGGCGAAGATCGAAGCGGGCGCGACCTTGCTGCAAGTCTATTCCATGCTGGTCTATGAAGGCCCGGGCATGGTCGGCGCGGTCCACAAAGGCCTCGCGCATATGCTGCGTGACCGCGGCACGACGCTGGAAGCTTTGCGCGGATCAAAAGCGAAAGATTGGACGGGCGGCTTTTAACGCCCGCGAGCCGACAGCAGGCGCATCACGAGCCATACCGGCACAACGATGACTGCGCCTGCAAACACATATTGTCCGAGCTCGCGCACGGCCTCAAAACCCATATTCCAGATACGCAGAATGAAATTTTCAAACCCGCGGATCACATCACGCGGGTGAATGTCGAGCCACATCAGAAGCGCGCCGACAATCAGCGACACGACCAGCAAGCGCAAAAGAACTGCCAGCGGGGCGCCACCAAAGAAACGTGTCAGAGCATCATTCATGGTGGCGATCCAGCCTCTCAACAATGGCATGAAAATGGCGGATGCTTAAGCGTCCGCCGTGCTTTGCCACTGACCAGCCTCGATCTTAGAAGCAGCAATCACAGCCTGTGTGCGGCTCTCCACTCCGAGCTTTTGCAAAATCGCCGACACATGCGCTTTCACAGTCGCTTCTGAGACGGTGAGCTCATATGCGATCTGCTTGTTGAGCAGACCTTCCGAGAGCATCATCAACACGCGCACTTGTTGCGGCGTGAGCGAGGCCAGACGGCGCACCGTATCAGCTGTTTCTTTGTCAGCGGGCGCACCTAGATCAACATCTGACGGCGTCCAGGTTTCGCCCGCGAGCACAGCACGAATGGCCGCGCGCATGGCTTCAATGTCAGTCGTCTTGGGGATAAAGCCCGACGCACCAAAATCGATACAGCGGCGGATCACACCGCGATCTTCATTGGCAGACACGATGACGACCGGCACGCCCGGATATTGCGCGCGCAGATACATGAGGCCCGAGAAACCACGCACACCAGGCATGGTCAGATCGAGCATGATCAAATCGGCATCAGAATTTTTTTCGAGTTCCGCACTGAGCGATTCAAGATCGCCGCATTCGACGATATCGGCCTGCGCCACAGCACCTGAAACAGCCTGACGAAGCGCGCCCCGCACAAGCGGATGGTCGTCAGCGATGAAAATGCGCGTCGTGTTCTGGTCCACGCGTGTCCCCCTCAACCCTTGGGCTGCTCGTTATAGAGCGGGGTTATTAGACCGGTCCCGGCTCGGCAGACATTGATCCAGATCGGATATGTCGCCCCTGCCTGAAGTCAGGACGGATGGTCTGTTCCCCAAAGCCTGATCCCATCTTTCATGCCTTCCCCCTCAGACGCAAGCCCAAGGGTAAGGCAAAGCCTCAAACGCGAGGTTTGATGGCCGCATCAAACTCGGATTTGACGCAGAGAGTGCCGACATCCGTAATATTGCCCGCCAGCAGGGCTGCATCATGAGCGGCCGTCTCGGCCGCCCGGCATTCGGTGACATTGGGGAATTCACGAACCTGCGTTTTGGTGGCGCCATCAGCACCGAGCAGGACCATGACCAGATGAACGACAGTGATCGTGTCCACGATAGGGGCGCCCTCCAAGAGGTGGATCCAAGCGCCATCTTAGCTGAAGCTTTTCCCCGGCGTCAGCCTAAACCTATGCCATTATTTGGATTTTTCAACGTTACGCACATCCGGGACGCTTCGACGCAGGCCCTGCTCCAAAAGCCCCTCCAATGTGGCAATCGGGTCAGCATCGCGCGCGGGCTTATCCCAGCGGATGCGGGAAATGCGAGGAAAGCGCATGGCCAGACCCGATTTATGGCGGGGGGACCGGGCCAGCCCCTCAAAAGCAATTTCCAGCACCAGACCTTGCTCAGCTGAAAAATCGAGCTCGCGGACCGGGCCAAAGCGATTGCGGGTGTGATTGCGGATGTATTTGTCGAGCTCTTTCAGCTCTTCGTCGGTAAAGCCGAAATAGGCTTTTCCCACAGGAACAAGCTCGGCGCCTTTCCACACACCAAAGGTGAAATCGGAATAGAAGGATGAGCGCCGCCCGTGGCCGCGCTGCGCATACATGAGCACGGCATCGACATTGAACGGGGCGCGCTTCCATTTGAACCAGAGACCTTTGGGCCGCCCCGGCACATAGATGGAATTGCGCCGCTTGAGCATGATGCCTTCAATGGCTTCGGCGTCATCTTGCGCGCCCACAGAAGCGGGGTCACGCCGCGCACCTGCCAATGCCTCCCATGAGGTGAAGGAAACTTCGGGTGAGAGATCCAGCCGAGGATGGGCAAGACGCGTGATGAAACTTTGCAAGCGCGCGCGACGATCCACAAATGAAAGCTCGCGCAAATCTTCGCCATTCTCGCTCAAGAAATCATAAGCGCGAATATGGGCTGGATATTGCGCCACCAATTTTGGTGACACGCTTTTGCGATTGAGCCTCTGCTGCAGGGTTGCGAAGGATTGCACTTCAGCGTCGATCACGACGAGAAGCTCGCCATCAATCGTCACGTCACCAAAATGCGGCTCGCAGAGCATCTCCATCAGATCGGGAAAGCTTCTGGAAATATCCTCGCCCGTGCGCGAATAAAGCCGCGCGATACGCCGCCCGTCTTCATCCGTGCCGACAGAAGCCTGCACGCGAATCCCGTCCCATTTCCATTCGGCTGAAAAATCTGCAGGATCAAGCTTGTCGAAATCAGCCTCATCGAAAGCATGCGCCAGCATGGGTGTGCGGAAGGGTGCGGGATCGCGCGCTTTAGGCTTGTCTTCACGGCCTTCAACCCAAGCGAAGAGATCGAGATAAGGCGGCACCAAGCCATGCCAGACTTCTTCAATCTCATTGGGCTCTTTTTCACCCAACGCCGCAACAGCCGTCTTGGCGAAACGCTCTGACACGCCAATGCGCAAAGCGCCTGTGATCAATTTCAACAAAGCCCAGCGGCCGGTTTCATCGAGATCATCAAGCCAGCTGGCGAGCAGCTGCGGTAATTCCTTTTTGTCTGCCTGCTGCAAACCATGCACAACATCAGACAGGGAGGGCGGCGCCACATTGCGGCGCTCTGTTTGTGGCGCAGGCCACAGCAGCGCAACGGTTTCCGACAGATCGCCCACATAATCATAGGACATGGCAAAGAGAACAGGATCCGTGCGCTCGGCGATCAAAGCGCGAATGAGCGACACTTTGGCGTGGGCGAAGGACAAAGTGCCCGTCATCGCGGCAAGCGCAAAACCGCGCTCGGGATCAGGCGTTGCGCGGAAATAATCAGCAAGCAGCCTCAGCTTATTGTTGCGCGAGGGCTCATAGGCAAGGCTGTCGAGCAATTCAGCAAAACGGTTCACGCGGAATCCTCCGCAACCGTCTCGGCATCATCATCGCCATAGCCCAAAATATTGAGCGGGCGCGCATCAAGCCCTTGCGTCTCGCACCAATGGACGATGGCTTCTTCTGCGCCATGTGTGACCCAGATTTCTGACGCACCAGTCTCGCGGATGGTGGTGCATAGATCATCCCAGTCGACATGATCGGAAATGACCATGGGCAATTCCACGCCGCGCTGGCGCGCACGTGCACGCACACGCATCCAGCCAGAGGCAAAAGCCGTCACGGGATCGGGAAATTTGCGCGACCAGAGATCGGCCAATTGTCCCGGTGGGCAGATGATAATTTCACCGGACAGTTTGGCGCGATCTGCTGCACTCACTTTGCGGATTTCGCCCAGATCAATGCCTTCAGACTGATAAAAATCCGTGATCTTTTCGAGCGCGCCGTGAATCCAGATGGGCCTGTCCCATCCAGCCAGCCGGAGGAGCTTCATCACGCGCTGCGCTTTGCCAAGCGAATAAGCGCCGACCAAATGCGCGCGTTCAGGAAAGACAGAGCAAGAGCGCAAAAGCTTGGCGACTTCACCCGCTGCATCGGGATGGCGAAAAACGGGGAGACCAAAGGTCGCTTCCGTCACGAAAGCATCGCAGCGCACGAGTTCAAACGGTGCACAAGTCGGATCAAACGCGCGCTTATAATCGCCCGACACAACCACGCTGCCCGACGGGCCCCTCAATCGGATTTGCGCGGAA